>JAFSRQ010000074.1 GCA_017446055.1 Synergistaceae bacterium
GCGCGGTAATATGCTTCCTGCTCGCGGCGTTTGTAGCTGTCTTTGAGCCTCATCAAGTCTTCCTGCCTGAGTCTTTTGCCGTTGATGAAGCCCAGAAGCTCATCGTACAAGCTCTTCATCTCCGGGTCGCTCTCAATGTTGCCGATTGCGAGTCGGTTGATGATGTTCTCGTACTCCCATTCTAGGACTGTCCTGTCTTGGGTTGTGAGTATCCTGTTGACTGAGACTATGGCCATGTTCAGCGCGAGCATTGTGTGCTGAGGGTCATATTCTGCGCAGGCTCGTGGTGAAACTGTGAGCATGAGAATGATTGCGGCTATGGATTTCTTCATGTACGACACTCCTTCATCAAGATATTTGTGGGTAACTTATTGTATAATACCCGCTGAGTAAAACTTCTGCCGGAATTTTTCCCCCATGACACGGCACATCTACAGCTACAAGAAGCCACCCTCACCCCGAATTTCAGACCATCAGCGAGCCTACTTCCCGAAACAGAATCGCGGAGTCAAATTCATTCCTGCTGTGCTAAAATATTCCACGTTTTCACATTTCATCAGGAGGCATAATTTCACATGGCAGACATAATCGGACTCACATGCACCCAGTGCAAACGCCGCAACTACACCACCACCGTCAACAAAAAGAAGCAGGCAAAGAAGCTCGAGCTCAAGAAATACTGCAAGTGGTGCAACGCGTCAACAGTACACAAGGAATCAAAGTAGTGTTGCCAAAAGATTAACCCTGTTGTAGAATTTATCACGAATTTCACGCAGGTCCGTGGCTCAATTGGCAGAGCACTGGTCTCCAAAACCGGGGGCTGTAGGTTCGAGTCCTACCGGGCCTGCCATTTCGTTATCATAAGGACAAAGCAAATGGCAAAATCAGCAGAGAAACCCACAAAAATGTCTTCGCTAATGAACTTCATCCGTGAAGCCAAAGCCGAACTCAAAAAAGTTACTTGGCCTACGCGCAGACAGATATGGTACTGGACGCTTGTTGTGATAGTGTTCACGTTATGTGTGTCGCTGTATCTTGGCTTGGTGGATTTCCTTCTTGCGTGGCTCTTCAGCGTGTTGCTGGGTTAAGGTATAACCATGCCGGGCGAACGAAAATGGTATGTCGTCCAGACTTATGCGAGCTATGAGAAGCGCGTGAAGGACGACCTCACTCAGCGCATAAAGGCCATGAAGATGCAGGATAAGATATTCAGCGTCCTCATACCTACAGAGACGAGCATTGTCGTGAAGGACGGAAAAAGCCGCGAAGTTGTCCGCAAACTTTATCCCGGATATGTGATGATTGAGATGGTTCTTGACGAGCAGTCATGGTACACTGTCAGGCACACTCCCGGTGTAACGGGCTTCATAGGAGCGGGAACTCACCCTATGCCCCTCTCGCAGGAGGAAGTGAACCGAATTATGTCCGGCATGAAGAAGGCTGAAGAGAGTCCGCGTGTGGAAATGGATCTCAAAGTCGGCGACAGTGTGAGGGTTGTGGCTGAGGGCGACATGAAAGGATTTACCGGTCCTGTTGTCGAGATAAACGCTAAGAAGGGACGGGTCAAGTTCAAGAGTGATATGCTCGGCGGCTCAGTGCTAGAGACGGATTACAAAGCCTTAGAGAAGATATAAGGCCGTAAGCAATAGACAGAAAGGAAAATTTTTATCATGGCTAAGAAAGTTGTAGGGCAGATAAAGTTGCAGTTGCCCGCCGGAAAAGCAACTCCCGCGCCCCCTGTAGGCCCGGCGTTAGGTCAGCACGGCGTGAACATCATGGAGTTCTGCAAGCAGTTCAACGCCAAGACCCAGGATCAGCCCGGACTTGTTATCCCGGCAGTAATCACGGTTTATGCTGACAGGAGCTTCACGTTCGAGCTGAAGACTCCTCCTGCGGCAGTATTGCTCAAGAAAGCGGCTGGGATTGAGTCAGGTTCAGGAGTCCCCAACAAGACCAAAGTCGGCAAGTTAGCCCGCGCAAAGGTCAGGGAGATTGCCGAGATGAAGATGAAGGATCTCAACGCCAATGATGTGGAAGCCGCTATGCGCATGATTGAGGGTACAGCGCGCTCCATGGGGCTTGAGATTACGGACTAGCACGACACAAGCGGAAGGGCAGTATCGCGCCCGTTATTGACCGCAGGAGGCAAACATGAAGAGAAGCAAACGCTACAGGGAAGCCGCCGCCAAAATCGAGGAAGGCAAACTTTACGGACTTCGCGAGGCTGTTGACCTGTTCAAGGCAATATCGACAGCGAAATTCAACGAGAGCATAGAAGTACACGTAAGGCTGGGAATTGACCCGCGCCACGCAGACCAGCAGGTAAGAAGCACGGTCTCACTTCCTCACGGGACAGGCGTAACGAAGAGAGTCCTCGTAATCACTCAGGGCGAGAAAATCAAAGAGGCTCAGGACGCAGGTGCTGACATTGTCGGCGGGGATGACATCGTCCAGCAGATTCAGGGCGGGTTCATGGACTTTGACGCTGTAATCGCAACGCCGGACATGATGAAGTCAGTAGGCCGTCTCGGAAAAGTTCTCGGCCCTCGCGGACTCATGCCCAGCGCGAAGACTGGCACGGTAACATTCGAGCTTGCCGCCGCCATCAAGGAGATTAAGGCCGGACGTGTTGAGTTCCGTGCGGACAAGACAGGAATCACTCACAACGCCGCAGGAAAACGCGACTTCAGCGCAGATGACCTCTATGACAACGTGAAGGCGTTATTGCAGGCTATCTACAGGGCAAGACCGGCATCGGTGAAGGGTACGTATGTCCGCAGTATCGCCATCGCTCCCACAATGGGACCCGGAATCGCTGTTGACCCGGCACTGGCGCAGAAGGAATTAGCATTATAAGAATTTTCCGCAATATATATTCCTAAGACAGCAGGGGCATTGACGCTTAATCATCCTGCCCAGGAGTGAGAGAATGTGAGCATCAACGCTCCTCCTGTGTCATTATGGGGGGAGTTTGTTTTATGGTGAAGGAGGTGAAAATCACAACATGCCGGCAACAATAAAGTATGACCTGGTAGCGGGTCTCAAGGAGAAACTATCGCGGTCAAAGGCCGTTTTCGTGGCGGAATATCGCGGAATGACGGTTGAGCAGAGTACAATGCTGCGCCACAAGGTACGTGAGGCGGGCGGAGAGCTTAAGGTCGCGAAGAACACGCTTTTTGCCATTGCCATGAAAGAGGCCGGGCTTGCAGAGCTTCCCGAAGACATGGTGAAAGGCCCGAACATTTACGCATTGTGCTACGATGACCCTGTAGCCGTCGCAAAAGTCCTCAAGGAGTACGCCAACGACAAGACACAGAAAGCGTTCATCCTCAAGGGCGGACAGCTTGAGAGCCAGAATCTCAATCTCGCGCAGTTAATGGCACTCGCAGACCTTCCGTCAAAGGACGTTCTCAGGGGTCAGGTTGTAAGGACAATTGCCGCGCCTATTTCGGGGTTCGTCAACGTTCTTGCGGGTACAATCAGGAATTTCGTTACGTGCCTCGACCAGGTTCGCGCAAAGAAAGAAGAAGCAGCAGCATAACACAATCAGGAGGAAAAAATTATTATGACCAAAGAAGAAATCATCCAGGCTATCGAAACAATGTCAGTGCTTGAGCTTTCGGAACTCGTGAAGGCTCTTGAGGAGAAGTTCGGCGTATCAGC
>JAFSRQ010000075.1 GCA_017446055.1 Synergistaceae bacterium
CATTTATCTCAAGTGCATTTGTGAGATTATTAACTGCTCCGATAGTGTAGTTTACCTTATACGAAGCCGGAGCGTCCGTAGTCTGATCAATCCATGTAACATTTCCCGCGCTGTCAATCGTGTAGTCCGTGTCTTCCGTGTAGTCGTTGCCGTAAGCGTCAGATAGAGTGAGCTTGCTTAGTGTTGACGGAGTGAACCCCAGCCCCGCCGCAAGTGTGTCCTCAGAGTCTACGAAGCGTGTTGCTGTGTTGTTGTACGTCAGCGTCAGTGTCTCGCCTGCCGGGATTGTCCTTGTCGTGTTGCTGAAACTGGAAGGCCAGTAACCGTTGTTCGGCATGACGAGCTGAAGCGATGTGCTGGTCAGGGATGAGCATCTCACCGCAAAATCCTTGCCGTATTCGTATGTGTTCCCGGAGCTGTCAGTGAGGGTGAAAGCCGCTTTGCCTTCGTTCTCGTCAACATAGTTGTAGGAGGTTGAGCCGTTGAGCTTGTCGCCCACAAATGTTTTCACGCCCATGTTCGCCAGGCTCGGCATTGACCCGTACGAGTACAAATTTATGCTGGTGCCTGACGCTGATATGTTCGACACTGTAGCGGAAGCCGTATCGCTGAACTTGTACGTAGCCTTGTACGCTTCTGGGGTCGTGCTGTTCTGGTTGAGCCACCGTATCACGCCCTGGCTGTTGATGACGTAATCCTTGCCCTGAGTGTAGCCGGGTATTGTAACGTTGCCGTAATCCGCGCTGGTTATCGCTGACGAACTCAGGACGTGAGCAAGTGATTTGTCGGTGTCAGTTGCCTTCACATTTCCTGACAGCGAGATTGTCTTCGTGGAGGTTGTAGCGAACGTGAATTTTCCGCTTGTGGGAGCAGTTCTCCAGTTCGAGGTGTTGATGTCCTTCTCTGAGGCATAAGCGGCAACAACGGGGTTGAAGTCCCTGACATCGGTTGTGCCGTCATTGTTGGAGTCGCCCGTAACCGCCCACGAAATCACGTAGTTCTGCCCGTCATCGCTGACCCGTATCACGTAATCCCTGCCGTAAGTGTATGCGTTCCCGCTGGCGTCTGCGAGCTGGAAGTTCACCTCTGAGCCGTCGAGGTCGAGATATGTGCGGAGTACGCCGTCAGAGTCGGTGAGAGTTACGCGGGGGATTGATGATGAGCCTGTGGTGTTAAGGAAGGCCGACTGAAGCAGGGAAATATCGCTGAACGTGTCATCAGTGCTTGGTTTTGTGCCTGACCATGTGATTCTTCCGCCGGAAACCGTGTAGTCTGTGCCTTCGGTGTATGTCTTTGTGCCGTCTGAGACAGTGATATTCGTCCAGCCTGTAACATCAAGAGATGAGCTGCCCTGCTCGGACATTTCCGGCGCATCGCCCTGGAAGGATAAGCTGTAAGTCTTCGCGGCGAGTGGCGCGGACGTGAATGATGATGTGCTTATGTTCCTGTACTGCGCGTAAGTAGCTACTACTGTGTTTGCGTTCGTGATTGAAGCGGCTGTACCGTCAACAGGACTCTTCACCAGCCACGAAACCGCGTAACCGTCTCCCGTGTCATTAATCCTGAGGACGTAATCCCTGCCGTATTCGTATGTCTTGCCGTCCTCGTCTGTGAGCGTGAATGCTGACAGGTCTTCGGGGTCAACGTATGTCCGCAGTACATTGTCGCCGTCAGTGAGTGTTATTGTCGGGAGCGCGGAGATTTCTGCTGCCTGTTCTGCCGTAAAAGATATGTCGTCTGACTCAGCGTCCAGCCACTTAATCTGTCCGCCGTCAACAACATAGTCAACACCTTCAACAAATGGGTTGCCGCTCGTGTCTGTTACTGTTACGCTTCCTCCGTCATTTGCCGCGGCCTGAATGATTGTAGCCTCAGAAACGCCGTTCTCTGTGCTGTAAGTCGGTGTGTATGAGAATGAGAATGATGAGCTTCCCTTGGGCTGAAGATAAGTTGTCTCGCTAAGGTCAACATTAGCTCCGCCCCTGTTCCTGTAGAGGTTGACGTAGCCGCTTGGGTCACTGTTCCTGAAAGATATAGCAAGAGTTCCGTAATTCGCGCCGCTTCCTGAACCGTTGTCCCTGAGAATGTAATCCCTGCCGTAAACAAATTCTGTCTGGTTGCCGTTCTTGTCGAGACCAGTGAGAGACAAGCCCGGTACATAGTTCAGCATCATAACATGCTCTGTACTGCCTGTCTTAGTCTTGCCGCTGTCAATCTCAAGTGTTGCGTCCGGCTCGTAAGTGCTTATCTCGTTGATGAGCTGCTGGTAATTGAGGCCGCCTGAGACTGTAAGATTCACTGTAGCTGTAGTTGTAGTTCCGTCAGTTGTTACCGAGCCAGAAGCAACGCTCCCACCGCTGGCGTAACTCACAATGTAGGGCTGTCCGGCAGCAGTAGATCCGCCACGAAGACCGCTCGCCGCAACCGCGTCAGGAGTTGGGCCTATCCCGCTTACGGTGTAGGAGTCCGGCTCATTAGTGCTGGTACCCTTCGTGTAAGTCTTGGTGATGTTGACCGGGATATTTTTCGTGAGACTCACAGTGTATGCGTCAGGCTCGTTGTACTTTGGCGAGTCGTCAACTTCAGGAGCTTCAAGCCACACGATTTTCTTGTCCACTATCTTGAAGTCTTTCCCGTAAACATACTCGTTGCCGTCATCGTCAACAATCTTAGCCCTGCTCGCTATAGTTCCGTTGTCGACCAGGTCAAACCCGGAAATTTCGACCTCATCAGTGCCGTATGTGCCTTTGTTCGTGTAGACATCCCCGGCGGCCATCCTGTAGTTGATGTTAGCCTCGCCGCTGAGTCCGACTTCAAGGTGGTCGGAGTCGCCGCGGTCATTCTGCTTCCAGCGGATTTCGTTTCCGTTAGCTACCTCGAAATCTTTGTGTATCACGTAGGACTTCGTGCCGGACGTAACTTTGACGCTGTCGAGTGCCGCGTCAGGTATCGTTATATTGCTGAGTCTGTTCACGCCGGAAGAATAGTTGTAGCGTGTCGTCTCGCTGGCCGTCATTGTCCCCAGCCCGGTGTAGTCGCTCTTGAGGATCAGCTTGTTGTCGACTACCGAGGCTGTCACGTATATGGGGCTGTCCAGAGTCTTTAGCGTTGTGTTTATGCGGGACTTCAGGGACTCTAGTGTGTCGGTGGACTTGACCTCGATTCCGATTTTCTGTCCGCCTGCGTTGACGTACATTGTGTTGCCTGATACGCCGCTTAGTGTGCTTGAGAGTGAAGACCCTGTAATCTGCTTCGAGCGGTTAATCTGGGCAGTAGCGAGCTTGTTTACCTTCACGTCCCAGATGTTGACTTCTGCGTCTGCGTTTGCTGTGGCGGTCAGTACTCCCTTGTAGGAAGAATTTTTGTCGAGACGCTCAATATCTATCGTCTTGGCCTTGTAGGTTGAAGGCAGCTTGAGCGGCGACAATGAGGACTGAAGGCTGTTCATCATAGTCTTCATTTCCTCAAAGAGTGATTTCTTGTTGGTCAGGTCAGTCTTCTTGTTGACTTGAGGCTGTGCGGGCTTGGCGGCGTTGGTGATGATTTCGTCGATCATGCTCTCCCAGTCCATGCCGGAAACTATTCCTGACACGCTCATTGATGCCATTGCTTAAACCTCCTGTTCTGCGGGGATTATCCTGTAATGTTTATCGGTGTGCTTGCTGTCGGATATTAGACTGGCTGACCGCGTATAATGTCGTCAAGCGTCTGACGCTCCGCAACAACCCTCGCTTCCCCGTCCTCAACGAACACAACCGCTGGCCTCATGAGGCAGTTGTAGTTGCTGGACATGCTGAAGGTGTATGCCCCGGTGTTGTACAGAGCGATGATGTCCCCGGCACTGACCTTCTGAATCTCCGCGTCATCAATGAGAATGTCGCCTGACTCACAGCACTTGCCGACTATCGAGACTTTGCCGCCGTTCGAGGGGTGCCAGATTTCCCCGTTCACGTCATCTACTTTCACCGCGTTGTATTCCGCCTGATAGAGCGCGACACGGGGATTGTCGGCCATTCCTCCGTCAACAGCAACGTACGTAACCTCCGGGAGAGTCCTGACGTTTTCGACAGTGTAGAGGGTGATTCCTGACTCGGAGATTATCCAGCGGCCAGGCTCAAGAATTGCACGGGGAATCTCGATGTTGTACGTCCTGCACCCGTCAGCAAGAGCCGTCATCATCGCGTCGGTGTAGTACTCTGACTTCATGGCCGGGACTGCGGGATTGATTACAGCTCCGAAGCCCCCGCCCATGTTCAGCTCATGAGTCACGAAGCCGAGCGAGTCGTTCAGCTCCTTCATGAGACGGACGATAACGGCGATGGATTTCGTGTAGTCGTCGGTGTCAAAGAGCTGTGATCCCACGTGAAAGTGTAGCCCGGTCATGTCGACGTGAGGAAGAGCCGCCGCTGTCCTGATGGCCTCAGTGAGCATTGAGCCTTCGCGGGAATCAGCCGGGACTCCGAACTTGGAGTCGGTGCTGCCTGTCGCAATGTACTTGTGCGTGTGAGCGTCAACACCGGGAGCGACACGTATCATCACGCGCTGGATGACTCCTGCCTCGCCTGCGTAACGCTCAATCGTGGCGAGTTCGTCAGGGTGGTCGACAATGATTCTGCCCACGCCTGATTTCACCGCCGACTCGATTTCTGCCTGGCTCTTTGCGTTGCCGTTCATCTCGATGTGCTCAGGGGGGAAGCCTGCGCTCAGTGCCGTATGAAGCTCGCCCAGTGAGACGACATCGAGTCCGAGTCCCTCGTCAGCAATAAGCCGGGCCATAGCGCGAATCAGGAAGGCTTTTCCCGCGTAACGTACCCGTGTGTTTGGCCAGCGTTCGAGGAATGTCGTGCGTAATTCCCGGCATCGCGAGCGGATTATGCCTGTGTCGAAAACGTATAACGGTGTTCCGAATCTATGCGCTAATTCCTGGCAGTCAACGCCGCCCCATGTGAGATGTGAAATTTTTGGTCTCCCCTTTTTGTGTGAATGAATTGATGGGAATGATTATAGTATAAGAAAGAGAGTCCCCGTTAATAGGCGTTGGGGGACTCTCCTGCGCATAGGTTTTGTTGGCTGCGTTTATCGTGTGGAGTTAACCTGCTTCCTGATCGGGGTCTCCAGTGTTTACAGTAGGAGTTCCACCTGTTGATGTTCCGCCGTTGTTGTTATTGTTACTACTACTGTTAGTGGAGCTGCTCGAAGTCGACTCTGCTGACGTGAAATCAGTCTCAGTAGTCGAAATCGCACCCGTGATGAGTGTCATGTGTAAGCTCGTTGTTGTAGCTGTTGTAGTGGTAGTTTCATCATCAGCATATGCCGGAGTCGCTCCGAAAAGGTCAAAGCCATAATCGCCAGCAAAAGCAGTAGTTATGTCTGAGTAGCCCTTTATGTTCTTGAGTGCCGCGGCTATAGCAGCTGACTCCGGGTCGTTGGTGAAGTTTACTTGCACTGCCCAACTTTCAGGACCAGTAGTGTTTGAACCCACACTGCCCGCAAGATAGTAGATGGTATCTTTTGTCGAATCGCCCTTCATTTTCTCCCACGTTGTCAGGCTGTCCGTCAGCATCTGTGCTGTAGTTACGTTATTGATAGTTTGCTGGTCTCCGTATTTCGCATAATACAGCATCGCCGCAGTGTGGCACGCCTCCAAGTTCGCCGCTATACTTGCCGCCTTCGCTTTTGCGGTCGCGCCCCTCATTGATACCATCATCGTAGCTGATAATACCGCCAGAATTGCCACAACGATTAACAGTTCAACGAGCGTGAATCCTCTGCGTGTTCTCTTCATGTGTGTTTTCCTCCTTGCGTTTTCCCTTCCTGAATGCCCGCCTATAATGCACCCAGCTCCTTGCACGGACTCTCACCGCACACCTTCGACAAAAATTTTTGCACATAACCACTTAACGCCCCGCCTTGTCTTATGATATAATTACCGCAGATAAGGTAAGACTATGGATTATTATCCACACAGTCATGTGCAGATTTGTTTTTTTAGATGAAGTAATTATAGCACAAAGCCTTATCTTTTTGTTATGCCCGCACATAAATTTTTCGTGTCCGATTTTCACGATAGACAAACGCCAGCCCCATGCGCAAAATCACAATCACTGAAAGCATTCCGGCTATCACGATTCCGAGTCAGCAATCACCTTCTGAAAATACCCTTTCACGCCGTGATATGATTGATGAAAATCTCTGAAAAAGGTATCACGATGACAAACCTGCAAGAATGGGAACGCGATAATTTCATCAATGCCCCTCACATACACGATATAACCGTAATATTTCCGTCAAGGGAGATATACTTTTCGCCCTGCCTCCTCAACATAATGCGCCTCGATTCCGGGACTTGCCCCAAAACTTTAGACCAGTGGTACGAACTCTGCCACCCACAAGACCACATGAAGCTCTCCAAACTCGAAGCCGCCATTTACGGCCATGAAGACGAAATCACAATCACCAGAAAGCTATACTGCGGTGATGGCTGTTACAGGAACTTCCGCCTTCACGCCAACATCCAGCGGAACAGGAACGGCAAGCCCCACAAGCTCACAGGCTCAGAGACTCTCGCGGTCAATGCGTGGCTCTCGTCAGCAAAAGAAGGCGACAGAATCGAATGCTCCGGCAAAATACTTGAGGCCGTAAGAGTACAGGGTATCATGACACTGCGCGATGTTGGGCTGATTCATGACATGGAGGAGGAAAACCTGAGACTGCGCCGGGAAATTCAGCGGAGGATTTTCGCACAGACACCAGAACTCCCGGCAGTCCCGGAAGATTTCAGCAGAGCCTCCATTATCCGCACAAGGCTCGAAGACTGCATCAATTCCGCGCTCAATGTCCTCACAGGCGACAACAGGCTCAAAGCTCTCAGGCGTTCCCTCAATGAGACATCAATCACCGTAGGCATTGCAGGACTGACTTCAAGCGGTAAGTCATCGTTCATGAATGCATTGCTCGGTGAAAGGCTCATACCCGAACAGACCAGAGCAACCACTAACATACCCATAATATGCCGCGAAGGTGAGTCGAGGGTCGCAAAAGTACACTATCAGGACGGACGGACGGAGCAAATACGAGGCGCGAGTCTCACAGGCTCATTCATGAAGGACATAGCATCAGAGTCACGCAATCCCGGCAACAGGTCAGGAATATCACGGATAGAAATCACCATACCCGGCGCAATGATTCCTGAAGGGATATGTTTTGCTGACACTCCGGGATTTGACGCGCTCGCAGGTTCAGGAGGAGCGGCACTGCGCAACATTCTTCCTGAGCTGGACATGATAATTTACGTTACCCCTGTCCGGGCAAGACTCAAAGGTGCTGACTATGATTATCTCCGGGTGATTACCGCCATGAATGACAGGCTGGTGTTCGTGCTCTCACAGATTGACCTTGAACGCGATGATATGGAAGCCGGAAGAGTCGTACACTCGGCGCATGACAAGATACTTTCTGACATTGAGGCAATTCGCCAGGACATGCGGAAATTCTGCGGTCGTGATTTTGACGTTATACCAGTGTCATCAAAGACGGCTCTGGAGAATTTCTACGCGAAAAAGTCTCAGGCATGGTATGACTCAAACATTGAGGATGCTGTGAGCTACTTTGCCCCGCTGAAATCAGGCGCGTATATACATGCATTATTGCTGAGGGCTGAACGTGCCTTGAGGATTGCTGACGGGGTGATTTCACGCAGGGAAGTTACCGGGTCTTCACGGTGGCGGCTTCAAGACGTGGCTGGCAGGCTCAGGAAGATTCTTGATGACACTCACAGCGTCCCGGAAATGCCTTCGGGCTATACTTTCTCCGACAGCGTAATCACTCCCCGTAACCAGAACCGCAACATCCTATCGTCCCTCATTGCGTCAATGCGTGAGCGGGAGTTCAGAACACGTTTCTTCTCGCTGAATGCTGTAGCAGAGAAACGCAAAGTAGTGTTGCTTGGTGCTGAACGTAACCAGAGCATGAAGCTGCTATCCCGTCTTGAGCATAACATGATGATGGAGTCGCTGCCTGACGGTGGGATTTCGGCTGTGGCGGGGGAATGGCTGTTCACCGGGAATATTCCGCCGTTCGAGTGCATAGTGATACCTTCTGCGGGGAATGACAGTGTACTTGTTGCGCCGTCAAACGTGAATATCGCGCAGAATGTTGACTGGCACAAGCTGTTCCGGGAATATGTGCCTGTAGTGAGCGTTGACCTTGCGAGGGTTGACTCGGGGCTGTCGGACCTGGTGAACTCGCCGTATATCACAGGGCTTGCGCTGTCGGAGTGGGTGCTTGCGTTTGGGAATGCGGGAATGTTTGACACGAGGCAGATTGATCTTGTGTCGCAGGTGCCGAAGAGGGTGCGCGAGTTTGTCGAGCTTAACGGGCTGAAGTCTCCTGAGTGGTTTATCTACGAGAACTACAAGATATTCTGAGCGGCTAGTGTTGATGTTGTGAGGGGCTATGCGTGAGCGTGAGGTTGCCGGGTGTGATGGTGTGATGATGTCTGAATGGTTAGCGTTGATGTTGTGAGAGGCGGTGCGGTGCGTGTGAGGTTGCCGGGTGTGATGGCGTGATGATGTCTGAATGGTGAATGTTGATGTTGTGAGGGGCTATGCTGGGAGTGCGCGAGATTGTCGGTGTGATGGTGTGATGATGTCTGAATGGTTAGCGTTGACGTTGTGAGGGGCTATGCGTGAGTGCGTGAGGTTGCCGGGTGTGATGACGTGATGATGTCTGAGTGGTCAGCGTTGACGTTGTGAGAGGCGGTGCGGTGCGTGTGAGGTTGCCGGGTGTAATTGCTTGTTCGTGGAAGACAAATTCCTGTTCATACTGAGGTATCTGGAAACAGGAATATAGCAAGAGATTTTCCCCTTTCTGCAAGCCTACAGGGAGGGAAATTTTTCTGCTGACTGTCTCAATGCGCCTCAAGAAATTTGTCGATTAACTTCCGTGCAATGCTGGCCTTGTCGGGAATGTTCATCTTCCTTATCTC
>JAFSRQ010000076.1 GCA_017446055.1 Synergistaceae bacterium
CATGTATGCCACTGTTCCGGCCGTAATGCTGAGGAGTGTATTCCGTTTCCAAACATGGAGAACCGCAACGAGAATGCACGCCAATGCTTCAGGGATTCCGTGAGTTCCGCCGAGAATTTCAACACCCTTCAGGCAGTACACCACAAGCATCGCCATAACCGCAGGAGGAAGGACGCGCCCGAGATATAGCACGAACTCAGGCCGTCTCCTCCCGAACGCAATGAAAGGCAAGAATCTCAGCATCACCGTAACCGCACCCGCAATCAAAACGATATACCCCGCGTGAACATCAAACATCAATCTTCCCCCTAAGTGCAAAAAGCATCACAGTAATCGCAATCATGGCCGGAATGAGAAAGTTCCCAGCACCGAATATCATCAGGCATAGAACGCTCGATGTCAGCCCTATTATTGCAGGGTAATGATTCTCGGAATTAAGCCACTGTTCGACGCATATGCTCACGAATAATGCCGTAAGCGCAAAATCAATGCCCCTCGTGTCGAACGGAAGAACTTCACCAAGCAATGCCCCGATTACCCCGCCCGTTACCCAGTATGACTGGTCGAGCAATGACACCCAGAAGCAATAATCCTCGTCGTCGCTCTCGCATACAAGCGAATATGTCTCGTCGGTCAGGGCGTAAATCATGTATGCTTTCTTGAGACCGTGAATATTCCTCCATCGTTCTGACATTGAGATACCGTAGAATACATGTCTCGCGCTCACCATCAACGCAGTACCGGCAGCGGAGAGAAGTCCAGTTCCGCCCGTGAACATGTCGATGCAAACGAACTGCATCGTCCCCGAGTAAATCATTATCCCCGTCGCAAAAGCCCACAACGCGTCGTAGCCCTTAGTGCTGAGGAGGATTCCGAATCCTATCCCCAGCACTACATAGCCCGTCATTACAGGTATCGTGTCATGAATTGCGCGACGTATATTTAACGAGCCAGCTCGCATGTAAGTTCCTCGCCCTTGAGATTCACGCTTATAGTCGAGTTGCCTTCAGGAAGTTTCCCCGAAAGCATGAAGTCCGAAAGTTTGTCCTCAAGCATCGACTGTATTGCCCTCCGTAATGGCCTTGCGCCGTACTTTGGTTTGTACCCCTTCTCCAAAATCCGCGCCTTAACGTCATCGGCAACGTTGATTTTCACGCCCTGAGTGTCGAGCCTCAGCGACAAGTCATCAAGCATAGTGTCAACAATCTTCAGAAGGTTATCGCGCGACAACGGTTTGAATACAGCCATCTCGTCAATTCGGTTCAGGAACTCAGGCCGGAATGTCCGGTTCGCTTCCTCAAGAATGATTGACTTTGTACGCTCCCAGTCTCTTTCGGATTGTGCCTCCGCGCTCTGCCCAAAGCCCAAAGAGTTGCCCTTCTGAGCTTCTTTTGCGCCGACGTTGCTCGTCATTATGATTACAGTGTTGCGGAAATCTACCTTCCTCCCCTGACCGTCAGTGAGTTTCCCGTCATCAAGAACCTGCAGCAATATGTTGAAGATTTCAGGGTGAGCCTTCTCGATCTCGTCAAAGAGAATCACGCTGTAAGGTTTTCGCCTGACCATCTCGGTCAACTTTCCGCCTGACTCATGGCCGACGTAGCCGGGAGGTGCGCCGACGAGTTTCGAGACTTCATGACGTTCCATGAATTCGCTCATGTCG
>JAFSRQ010000077.1 GCA_017446055.1 Synergistaceae bacterium
CCCCTACCACGAGGATATACCCGCGCTTGAATGGAATATGGACTTCCCATTAATCAGGAACGCCCAGAAGTGCATTAAGTGCATGAGGTGCGTACAGGTCTGCGACAACATCCAGAAGATGCACGTGTGGGACATCGCTAAATCCGGCTCCCGCACAACTGTAGACGTAGCCGGCGGAAAGAAGATTACTGAAGTCGACTGCACAGTCTGCGGCCAGTGCATTACACATTGTCCGGTCGGTGCGCTCACAGCACGGGACGACACCCAGAAGGTACGTGATGCCTTTGCTGCGAAGGACAAGATAATGATTGCGTCTGTGGCTCCTGCGGTTCGTACGTCATGGGGCGAGAAGCTCGGGCTGACTCACGAGGAGGCCACGCAGAACCGCCTTGCGAGTGCGTTACGTGCTGTTGGGTTCGACTACGTATTTGACACGGATTTTTCCGCTGACCTAACGATTATGGAGGAAGCCAGCGAGTTTGTGGAGAAGCTGAAGGCACATTTGGCCGGAAAGCCCGTGAAGTTCCCGATGTTCACGTCATGCTGCCCCGGCTGGGTGAGGTTCATCAAGATGGCATTTCCTGACCTTGTGCCGCAGTTGTCGAGCGCGAAATCACCTCAGCAGATGTTCGGAGCAATCATCAAGAGCTGGTACGCACAGATTTTGGGAGTTGAGCCGGACAAGATATATCACGTGTCGTTCATGCCCTGCACTGCCAAGAAGTATGAATGCGATGTTGAGTGCATGAACAGTTCAGGGGCGCGTGATGTTGACGTAGTTCTGACTGTGCGTGAACTCGACCGCCTGATTAAGTCCGAAGGAATTGACGTGAAGCACCTCGAGGAGTCGGAGTTCGACGCTCCTTTGGGTACAGCGTCAGGAGCCGGGCACATTTTCGGTACGACCGGCGGAGTCATGGAGGCGGCATTGAGGACGGCCTACTACTTCGTTACCGGGAGCAACCCCGACCCGAACGCGTTCCGATACGTGAGGGACTATGACGGGTTCAAGGAAGCGACGTTTGAGATTGCCGGGACGAAGCTGAGGATTGCTGTAGTTCACGGACTGGGCAATATCCGCAAACTGTGTGAGGACGTTCAGAGCGGGAAGGCACAATATGACTTCATAGAGTGCATGGCTTGCCCGACTGGCTGCGCGGGAGGCGGAGGACAGCCTATCGAGGAAGGGCAGGAGCTCGGGGAAGGCAGAGGGAGGATCCTTCTTGACCTTGACCGCAGTATGAGCCTGAGATTCTCGCACGAGAACCCGTCAATCAAGCAGTGCTACAAAGAATACTTAGGCGAGCCTCTCGGGGAGAAGTCGCATCACCTCCTTCACACCGACCAATCGAAATGGGAACTCTGGAAGTAAGATAAATAATCCCCTCGCAGTAACAAGCGGGGGGAAATTTTTTGCTAGTACAGCTTCAGCCTCACGTGATTCTTGACGCTCCCGAACGGCTCAAGGGTCATCAAGCGTCCTTCTTTGCGCTCACGTTCACGCCCCATGATGTAGCAGCTCGACGGTTCAAGCCCAAGCACATAGTCTCCGCTGGTCATGTTCTTCCACTGGGCCAAAATCGGCAGAGTGTCCAGAGACCACGAGACTTCTGCGGTTATGCCGAGTTCGGGATTCTTCAGGCGCGCATAGGGTTCGCTCTCCATCTCGTTGAAGAATACCTGCTCTTCCTCGTTGTTGATAGGCTCGCAGAACTGGCACTGTTTAGTGAGGCCCTGTTCAGCATAAGGGGTGCGTGGTGTAACTTTGCGTTTTTCGGGCAGCTCAAGCACGG
>JAFSRQ010000078.1 GCA_017446055.1 Synergistaceae bacterium
AGTTCGGAGAGTTCACGGTGAGGTTTGTCGCGGAAAATGACGCAGGTTCAGCGCAGGCAATACTGCCCCTCACAGTGAAGGGAATACCGCCGAAGCTCTCAGGCCGTCTCGCAAAAGCCGAACTCAGTCAGCCATATTCATCCGGTCTCAGGCTCTCGAAGGGAAGCACGCCTATAACGTGGAGCATTTCCGGCAACCTCCCTGAAGGGGTCTCATTCGACACAACAACAGGGATAATTTCCGGGACTCCTGTGTCATATTCACGCTCAGGCTTCAGGGTCAGGATTACCGCCTCAAACGAAGCAGGGAGCAAGACGAAATCCGTCCGCCTCATGGTGAAAGGCACAAGACCCCAGATCACGACAGCAAGCCTTCCTGACGCAAAATTACGCAGAACCTACACCGCCTCCCTCACAGCAGAAGGCAGCGAGCCTGTAACGTGGTCAGCGGTGAATCTTCCGGCGGGACTCACAATCAGCGGCGACATGATTACCGGAACTGCCACACAGACAGGAACATTCCGCGTGAGACTGTGCGCGAAGAACCCCGTGAAGAGTGTCCGCAAAACTTTGACGCTCAACGTTTCCGAGACGACTGACACGAGGCTTCCTGTGTTCTCACAGTATGAGGGCGATTCATCACAGAATGCAGGCGGAACATCATCATCATCATACACGCAGGCGTATGCATACCAGACTGGCACGGGCAATATTTCCGGCGGCTATGTCATTGTCGGGGAACTGGGAGTAATTTCGTGCGATGAGGCTGGACTCTATGAGTTCGGAATCACACTGAGCGATGACGCTTATGAGGGCAGTGAACTAATCTATATCGCAAACTCTGACAGTCCATCAGAGGACGATGATATTGCAGATTTCTATGATGAGACGGGAGAAGAGATTTCAGCGGTCCCGGAGGACAGGCGGATAATCATCTCAATATGGCTCAACCCCGGAACTGTCTACCATCCTGTGATAGCTGTGAAACGTTAGACACAATCAGCCGGGATTCGAGCACCGAGTCCCGGTTTCAGCTATAATACCCGCATGGACATTATCACACACGGAGCTAACCCGGAAAATCTGTACAGAGCCTTCAATATTCCCATTCCCCCAAAGATTCTCGACTTCAGCACTAACACGAACATCCTCGCATGGCCGGAAGTGAGTCTTGATACTGAGACTCTAGCGTCAAGTTACCCCGACCCGGAATGTGTGAGGCTCCGGGAAATCATTTCATCACGCGAGAACGTCCCAGTGTCCCGGATAATTTTCACGAACGGAATCAACCAGGCAATATTTCTCCTGTCAGAATTATTCCCTGATGACACCGCCATACTTCAGCCGTGCTACACCGAATACCGCCGGGCATTTTCTGAGGCCGCCGACATTTTCGCGCTCAGTGAGGCCGGGAGATATTCACACGTCATCATCTGCAACCCCGGCAACCCGACCGGAAGATTCATCCCTGACCTTTCACGGACAATTGCCGCCAGTCCGCAAACTACATTCATCGTGGACGAGGCATATATAGATTTCCTGACGCGGGCAGAACCTGAGAGGCTTTGCGATTTCCCGAACGTGATACTGCTGCGGTCTCTCACGAAGATATTTCACCTGAGCGGCGCGAGAATAGGCTATGTTATTGCTGACGGGGACGTGATTTCGGCGGTGAAGTCCCGTATGCCGTCATGGAGCGTGAATGCTTTTGCGCAGGAGCTTGCTCTGAGGTTTCTTGCTGACGGGGGATTTCTGGCACGAACGAGGGAGTTTTACCGTGAGAATACTCCGCTGTTTGCTGACGGACTCAGGCGGGCAGGGTTTGACGTTATGGACTCGGACGTGCATTACTTCCTTGTTGGTGTGAATGATGATGCGGAGGTTATACGGCGATTGCTGACGAGGGGAATTGCTGTGAGGCACACGAGAAATTTCGCGGGGCTTGGGGGGAAATACATACGGGTTGCTACGAGATGCCCGGAGGACAATGCGAGGCTCATTGCGGCCATGAAGGGAGAATGCGAATGATACTGTGGACGATACAGCCGGATACGGTCTTCAAGCTGATATACACGAGGGGGCATTACCGTTGCAACGCTGGCAGGGTGTGGATGCTGGACTTTGCGCGGCCTCAATATGACTGGCTTGTGTCTCAGATGAAGAAACGCATAGGCCCTCCTCCTGACGGGGTGAAATATCCTGTGTGGGCGTGGCAGAGATGGACTCGCACGAAGAAGCGTCCTGATTTGCGGGGGATTCGCTGGTATTGGGGGCAGAAGGGCGATAAGTTCTACAGGATAGAGATTGATATTCCAGACTCTGAAGTACTGTTGTTTGATGGTAACGGCTGGAGCTGGGCTGTCCTTAATAGCTGGATTATTTCTTACACTGAGGAAGAAGACAACGAGCTTCACAAAATCTATGACACTCTTTCACCTGAAGACAAGAAGAATTTTCTCGCAAAAAATTGGGAGCGTATATTCGACATCACACCGTTTGACAACCATTGGACGAGGCGCGGTGAGTGTGTGCAGGCTACATTCTGGGAGCTGAAACGAGAACAAGTACGTAGCTTCACCCCATTCATCACGGAGGGGAAAAGATGAACGGAATAATGATTCAGGGAACATCCAGCGGTTCGGGAAAAAGTTTCATCGTTACCGGGTTATGCCGCCTGCTGTCAGACATGGGGATTCGAGTCTGCCCGTTCAAGTCCCAGAACATGAGCAGCAACTCCACATTCACATCTGACGGACTCGAAATCGCTTCAGCACAGTACACCCAAGCCCAAGCCGCCCGCCTCATTCCCGGCACATTCATGAACCCCATACTCCTCAAGCCGCGTCATGAACAGTCGTCAGAAGTCATCCTCAACGGACGTAAATTCGCAGACACTACAGCAGGCTACAGGGACTTCACGCAGACCACAGGAATCGCCGCAGTACGTGAGGCACTCGCGCACATCGCCGCAAACTTTGATGCCGTCATCATCGAGGGAGCTGGAAGCCCGGCTGAAGTCAACCTGAACTCGTGGGAGATCGTCAACATGAGGATTGCCCGTGAAGCGGACGTGCCTGTGATTCTAGTGGCTGATGTTGACAGGGGAGGGAGTCTCGCGGCTGTCGTTGGTACGCTCGAACTCTTAGGCTCTGACCGTGAGCGCGTGAAAGGCATAATCTACAACATGTTTCGTGGGGATATTTCGCTGTTTGCTGACGCTGTGAGGTGGACGGAGAATTACACGGGCGTTAAGGTTCTGGGAGTCGTTCCGTTCGTGAAGGGGGCGAATCTGCCGGAAGAGGACAGCCTCATACGCAGGGGAGCAGAAAATTACGGCAGGCATGAAATTTCTGACACACCCGCCGCACTTGATGACTCTTTCGACTCGATAGCCCGCGTTTTATCCGCAAGCCTCGATATTCCTCAAATCCTCAGACTAATTCGCCGTGAAGACACCACGCTTCAGCCTCAGTGACTCTCACATTCACGAACTGGCCAAGCAATGACTCATCCCCCGCGAATATTACTACCTTGTCCGACGGAGTCCGCCCCTGCAGCAACCCTTCACCTTTGGGCGCAAAGTCGTCCGCAAGAACTTCGAACACTTCCCCCGTCAACGCCCGGTTAATCTCAAGCGTTATACTGTCCTGAAGCGCGTTGAGCCTGTTCAGCCTCTCTAATCTCACCTCAACCGGCAAAGCCCCCTCCATTGTGGCGGCTGGAGTACCTTCACGCTCAGAATATGCCGCGCTGTGAACGAGGTCAAAGCGAATTTCACGCAGAAGGCTCATAGAGTCAGCAAAATCTTCTTCCGTCTCACCGGGAAATCCCACAATCAAGTCCGTAGTCAGACCGAGTCCCGGAACTTTCTCACGTATCATCCTCACCTTGTCGGTGTATTCCTCGCGTGTGTACTTGCGGTTCATGAGGCGCAAAATTCTCGTGCTTCCCGACTGTACCGGGAGATTCAGCGACGGACAGACAGCCTCATTCCCGGCCATGACATCGGCAATCTCGCCCGTGAAATCCTGCGGCAATGACGTTACGAACCTCACGCGCCGAATCCCGTCAAGCCCCGCAACTTTCTCCAGAAGCCACGCGAAAGACAGACCTATATCCTTTCCGTAGCTGTTCACGTTTTGGCCGAGAAGCGTAATCTCCTTCACGCCGTCATCAATGAGCATCCTGCATTCGTCAAGTACCTCATCAGGTTTCCGCGACACGAAACGCCCCCGCACATACGGAACAATACAGTACGTGCAGAAATTATCGCAGCCGTGAGCAATCGTAACATAGGCCTTGTACTTGTTCTCGCGCTTTATGGTGATGTTATCGCTGTCGAAGTTGAGGCCGTAAAATTCTCTTGGGTCATCGTCAAGAAGATTTATCCGCGATTTTGGGTGCGTGGAAATCTGCTCTATTGCGTCCGGCAGAAATCCGATATGGCGCGGCCCTGCTACGAGCCTCACATATGGGAAACGGTTTAACGCGCTGAGTCCGATTCTCTGGGCTATGCACCCGGTAAGAGCCACTAAAGGACGCTGGGACTTCTTCCACGAGGAGTCATAGAGTCCAAGCTCGCTCCACACTTTCTGCTCTGCTTTTGCACGGACACTGCACCCGGTAATCATGATGATTTCGGCTTCTGACTCGCCAACTTCCTGCCAGCCCCGCGAACACAACACCGTCCTCACGCGGTCGGCATCGTAGACGTTCATCTGACAGCCGTAGACTTTGACGCAGAATTTTTTGCTGACTGCCATTATTCCCCGAAGAAACGCGCGAAAATCTCGTCAACGTAGCGCAGGTAGAAATCATTCTCGAAAAGTGCCTTCAGCCTCTCAGGGTCAACACTCTTCATCCTCTCATCACTCAGAAGCAGGTCAAGGAACGCAACACCACTTGAAGCCGTCTTCATTGCGTTTTCCTGAACGATTGCGTATGCGTCCTCACGCGACAATTTCAGCTCGTCAAGAAGGAACGTCAGCACCCTCTGAGAGTACACGAGGCCGTTAGTCTGGTTCACGTTGTGGCGGACTCTCGACTCGTCAACAACAAGACCCCGCAAAATCTTCGTCATGCTCCTGACCATGAAGGCGGCAATGTTGAATGCGTCAGGCCAGATTACCCGCTCCGTTGATGAGTGTGATATGTCGCGTTCGTGCCACAGCGCAATATTCTCCATCCCCGTCAAAGCATATCCCCTCAGAAGCCGGGACATTCCGCATATCCTCTCGCACTTCACCGGGTTGCGTTTGTGCGGCATGGCCGATGATCCCTTCTGACCCACACCGAAAGGCTCGAAGGCTTCACGTACTTCTGTCCTCTGAAGGTTGCGGATCTCCAGTGCCATGCGTTCGAGCGTTGACCCCATTACAGCAAGGGCGTTGAGGACTCCTGCGTGTCGGTCGCGCTGCAATATCTGGTTTGAGACTTTTGCGGGTTCAAGTCCGAGAAGCTCACAGACTCTAGCCTCAAGTTTGGGGTTGCACATGGCGTAAGTTCCGACAGCCCCGGAGATTTTCCCGGCTGATACATCCTTGCGGGCATATTCGAGCCTGCCTTTGTCCCGGAGAATCTCAGCGTGCCAGTTCAGGAACTTGAGCCCCAATGATGTAGGCTCTGCGTGGATACCGTGAGTCCTGCCTATAGTGGGAAGGTGCTTGTACTTCTTCGCTAGGTCAGCAACAGCTTCATCAAGTTCATCGACAGCCTTAATGATTATGTCCAGTGAGTCACGGAGCATTATGGAGCTTGCTGTGTCGAGAATATCGCTTGAGGTCATGCCGAGATGGAGATACCTTCCGTTTTCCCCGATGTTTTCGGCGACCGCGCTGACGAACGCCACAACATCATGCTGTGTCCTCTTCTCGATTTCCTGCACGCGCTCAACCGTAAAACCTGCGTGGGCTACAATGTCCTCGAGGGCTTCCTCCGGGATTCTTCCCTGCTCGCACCACGCCTGACACACGGCAAGCTCAACATCAAGCATGACCTTCAGCCTGTTATACTCGTCCCACAAGGCCGAAATATCACGCTCGGAATATCTTTCTATCATGGGTAATTTTCTCCAGTGCTGTAAAAATTTGTGATGGCGATGATTTTACTTGCGCGTCAAATCCTCGTCAAGATTGGGAGATTCCCTGCAAGTTAGTGTAAAATAAGCAGAAATTTTCCATGAGGAGCGATTGATTTTGCGGAGGACTCTAAATCTTCTTTGCTGTCTCGTCTTGATTCTGATGGTCAACATTCCGCTTAGTGCTTCAGCATCAACAGGAGGCAATACAGGATTGACGGGGCTGTGGGAATATCCTACCGCTGAAATGCCCGAAGACGGCGCAGGGAGATTCGGCTTCACCCAGAATTCACCCTACCAGTTTTACTTTCTCGACCTTGCCTGGCTTCCATGGCTTGAAGTCAACGCTAGGTTCTCAACTTTTGACTCTATTCAAACAGGCGGCATAGACAAAGGCGCGCGGCGTTACATGGACAAGGCTATAGACTTGAAGTTTATGCTGTGGCACACCAAGAACCCATCACAGTGGTACATCCCCTCGCTTGCTGCCGGAGTTGTTGACATGATGGGGACTGAACTCATGAAGGCGTATTACGGCACGGCAACATGGAGATGGGGAGATTTCGCCGCGACACTGGGCTACGGTTCTGACAGGCTCAACGGTCTTTACGGCGGAATAGAGTGGGACGCTGCCGACTGGCTCACGCTTAAGGCTGAATATTCCCCTCTGGATTACGCGAAGGACAGAGCCGGGGGGCGCAGGGTGTTACGCACTGATCCGTCAACAAAGTATAACGCCGGAATAGTGCTTAAAGCTCCGTGGGGCATGCATGGTTCTGTGAGCTGGCAGCGCGGAAGTGAATGGTCGTTCGGAATCTCGCAGAAAATCCACCTGGCCGGGCCTATTCTCGGCAACGGACACAAGAAGTTCGAGGTCCCCGGCGGCTTCAGGTGCGCAAACTGGGACGATGTAGAGTCACAGGACTTGATACTGCGCATAAAGTCGGGACTGGAGAAGTTCACCAGAGTCCGCGACGTAGAAATCAGGCTTGATGACTCTGAAGACGGACACAAACGACTCTCGCTGTCCTACGAGAATTACGGCTACGCTTCACACGCTGAGGCAATGTCAACAGTACTCATTGTGCTTGCTTCAGTCATGCCGGAAACAGACTCCCTCCTCCTAGTCGCAAAAAACGCAAGCGTCCCTGTCGTGAAGGCTGAATTTCCCGGCACACTGCTTTTCGACATAAGAGCAAGAACCCTCCGCGAGGATGACCCCATAAGCGCGGCTGTATTCTCGTGGGCAAGCAGGGACATTGACGCGCCTGACAGGAGAGTCCTTGCCTCAAAGGGTGAGAACGAGCTTAAAGCTATGCTGGTTTACGAGCCTAGAATCGACCAGACATTAGACCGTCCGTACATGGACAGGCTCAACATTGATGCTGTGTATACGGGGCGTTACTCTAACGGATGGGGTGCTGTGGCTGATATTCGCTTCCCTATCTACAACAACGTTGACCTTGACGACATATACGGCCTCTGGTGGGAGAAAGACCTCAACAGCCATACGAGGCTTCAGCAGGCGGCCATGACTTACGCGAACCACATCGGCGGGAGCGGACGCTTCTGGTTCTTCGGGGAGGGCGGCTATCTCGATGAGGAATGGTTCGGCGGAAACATATGGGCGAGGTATTACGGCAAGTCGGGACTCTGGTGGCTAGGCGCGAGGGCATCAATATACCATGACCGCGCCCCCTGGTCATTCGCGGGGCTGACGGATCACAGGCTCATGTACAGGAACGGAAGAGTAATCGACACGGACAACGGAAAGGACTGGCTCAATGCTCAGTGGTTGCAGGCGGGGGTAAACATTCCCGGTCTTGACCTCGATATTGAGGCGGATTACGGCTGGTTTGTGGACTACGACAGGGGCTGGAAGATTTCTGCCACAAGACACTGGGACGATACCGCTCTGGGCTTCTGGTACATTGCTACGGATATTGACGCTCCCGGAAAGGACTTCACGAGGGCGGGCGTTCACATGGAGATACCTGCGGACAAATGGCTTGGGACATGGTTCGGAAATCCCAGCTCGCACATCTGGGAGCAGAACACGATGCTGATTTCAACATGGAAGATGCATTCAGGGCGCGACGGAGGCATAGTGAGGACTCCTGAAAGATTCATCAGCCAGCTTCGTCCCGTTGCACTCAAGAAGAATGTCGAGAAGATGCTGCGTGAGTACTGCTCATATGCGGAAGACGAGAATAATACGGAAGGTGATAAAACCGTAACAAGCATACTTGAATACATATTCCATTGACATAAAATTACACATAAATTTTCAGGGGTGATAATATTGAGAACAGCAAAAATTTTGTCATTGTCAGCAGCAATAATCATACTTGCGTTCACTTCATGCGCTTTCGGAGCGGACGCAGGCCCGGCAGTACTCGCGGCGCCGGGGTCACAGCTTGCAGTTCCGGGTGTGCCGGGTGCAGCCGATGTGCCGTCAATCCCTGCTGTGCCTACAGGACCGTCAACGCCGACAGTCCCCAACATACCAGGGACAAACACCGTAGACCTTTCCGGGCTTGACTCTACCCAGCCGTCCACAAGAATGAGCACCGAGAATATAGACACTACAGACACTACTGACAGCATCGCTCAGACGGAAGCCCAGAATACAGAGGCTCAGGAAGCGACAGATACTCAGGGCGCGGACGAGGAGCAAATCACGGAAGACGAAGTAAACAGCTACTTTGACGAAATGCTGTCGTCAACAACAAGAGGCAATCCTATAGGCAACTTGTTCAGGAGACTTCCGCGCTACGGTATGTCATTCTTCCGCAGGCCTCCGTCAACCTATGCCCCGCGTGAATCAATCCCGGTAACTCAGGGCTATAGGATAGGAGTCGGCGATGAGATGACCCTCACAATCTGGGGAATCCCGGAGGAGGGCAACTTCAGGTTCAGCGTCAACCGTGATGGCATGGCCGCAATTCCCCACATAGGTATGGTTCGTCTTGCGGGCTACACTATAGCGGAGGCGGAAAGAGTCATAAGCGCGAGACTCAGCCAGTATTACACGGGTTTCCAGATGAATTTGTCTATGGGGCGTCTCAGCTCGATTATGATTTACGTTACAGGAAATGCGCGGAGACCGGGAGCATATACTGTGTCATCATTCTCGACTCTGGTGAACGCGCTCATAGCTTCCGGGGGGCCTTCAAGGAACGGCACGCTCAGGAATATTGAGCTTAAGCGCGACGGAAGGACGGTAGCAGTGTTCGACATGTACGCTATGCTCCTTCACGGCGACAAGACTCAGGACATAAGGCTTCAGGCGGGGGACGTGATATATATTCCGCAGGTGGGGCCTCTCGTGGGACTTGCGGGTGAGGTTCACAGGCCGGGTGTCTACGAGCTTAACGGGGCGACAAGAGTTCAGGATCTGCTGTACATCGCAGGGGGACTCAATGCCAGAACGTTCAAGGGGCGCGTCCAGTACTACAGAATCCACAACAACAATTACGCCCAGGCAGGAGAAGGAACGTTAGCAGAAATTGAGAACAGAGAGCTTCAGGACGGCGACATAATCAGGCTGTACCCGGTCTATAACCTTTCATCGACAGTAATAATCACAGGCCCTCTCATCAGGCCGGGAAGATTCGCTATAACTCCCGGCGTAACTAGGCTGTCTGACATCCTCAACCGCGCAGGAGGTCTTACTGTTACAGCGTCTGACACTGCCGAAATCACCCGCGTAACTCCCTCGCTTAACGGCCCGGTAAATGAGCGATTCACCGTCAACGTTTACCGCGCACTTGAGGGAGACCCGGTTCATGACATAGTGCTTGAGAACATGGATCAGATTACGGTCATGATAATTCCTGACTGGAAGCAGCAGATCCGCGTAACAATAGCCGGAGAAGTCCGCAGGCCCGGAAGCTACTCGATGTTCCCCGGCGAAAAACTCTCAGACCTCATAGAGCGCGCCGGGGGATTCACGTCAAAGGCATTCCTGCGGGGGGCGGTCTTCACACGCAGGAGCGTCGCGGCGGATCAGCGGAGGTCAATAAACCAGATGGCCGACAGGATGGAGCGTGAACTTCTCGAATCCTCACAGAACATATCAGCTACAGCCACAACAACGGGAGCTACTCAGGGAATGAGTCAGGAGTACCAGAGGCGCAGACAGCTCATCAACAACTTGCGACACATGGACATAATAGGCCGCATAGTAACGAAAGTAGACACGCCCGCAAACATCAGGGGTACAGTGTGGGACTATGAGCTTCAGAACGGCGACTATCTCGGAGTGCCGACAATACCGCTCACTGTGAACGTGCTCGGCGCGGTGTACTCGTCAACGACTCAGGTTTACCGTTCTGACATGGGGATAAACGGCTACATCAGCGCGGCAGGAGGAGCGTTGCGGAGCGCGCACAAACGCATGGTGTACGTCATCAAGTCTGACGGGACTACACTTAGGCTGACCAGAAGCACGGCCATGCTGTCAAGCAAACAGTGGATGGCTCCCCGCGGGTATTCGTCGAAGATAGAACCGGGTGATACGATCGTTGTCCCGGTTAAGTACTCTGACAGGCAGGGCATCGAGAACTTCAAGGACGCTGTCGACATAGTGTACAAAATCGGAGTCGCGGCGGGCGTAATCATCAATGCGCTTGATTAGGAGGATGCCGGCCATGAAGAAACTTGCTGCGGTCCTCGTGATGATGCTGGCTTTTGCCTCGTTTGCTGAGGGAAGCGTGAAGTACGAGTACAAGATAGTGCCGCTCGGCTCTCTTACGTCCCTCCAGAAAAGCAAGGGTGCTTCACAGAAAACGGCGGACGTGGAGTCCCTCCTCAACGCACAGGGCAGTGAAGGCTGGGAGATTGCTGAAATTTTCGCTGTCAGGACAACTTTTGACCCCAATGTGTTTTTTGCGGTGATGAAGCGCAAACTTGACGAATGAAGATTTTGCGGTAAAATGGCTTGTGTTTTCGGGACGTAGCGCAGTCTGGTTTAGCGCATCTGCATGGGGTGCAGGGGGTCGGAGGTTCGAATCCTCTCGTCCCGACCATAAACCAGAGAATGACAGTGAGGCTCTTGCGGAAATCGCGGGGGTCTCATTTTTTGTGTGGACTGTGCTATAATCATCAGCGTTTTTCACAACCCTGCCTTCCGGGTTTGTCGCACTGAAACGGGAGGCCGAATGAGTCCAAAGGGAGGAGGTGCAGAGAAGTGCGGAAGTATGAGATGCTTGCCATTCTTGACGCGGGCAATGAGTCCCAGAATGAAGAGATCGCGAAGATTCAGGAAGTGATCACGAATCTGGGCGGGACTGTGTCAAAGTCAGATGCTTGGGGGAAGAAGACCCTTGCTTATCCCATCAGGAAAAAGACAGAAGGATATTATGTGCTGTTCAGCTTTGAGCTTGAGCCTGCGCAGACATTTGAGCTTAGGCGTATACTTGGCCTGAGGGCGAATGTGTATCGTCAGCTGATGACAGTTGTTGATGAGTAGAGGAGGCTTTGAGCGATGAGAGGCTTTAACCGTGCCATTATTGCCGGAAATCTTACACGAGACCCTGAGCTGAGATATACCGTCAACAAGAAAGCATTTGCCAGATTGGGAATTGCAGTAAATTCTAGCCGCAGGGATGCTAATGGTGAATGGCAGGAATCCGTTGAATATATTAATGCTGTAGCGTGGGGTAATACGGCTGAGACATGCGGGAAATACCTCAAGAAGGGAAGCCCTGTACTGATTGAAGGCCGTATACATACAAGTAGCTATGAGGCAAAAGACGGTTCCGGCAAAAGAACCTCAACGGAGATATGGGTTGACAGTATGATAATGCTCGGTTCGCGCGAGGGGACATCCGGCGGCGGCTACCAGTCATCACACGGCAATGATTACGGCTCATCAGGCGGATATGCTCCCGGAGATGATGATTTCGGCAAGAGCATAGGCGAGAGCGGATTCGGCGGAGGATTCTCGCAGGGCTTCGCGGACGACAGCAACAGCGACAACAGCGGGACATCCGACAGCGGGATACCGTTCTAGGGATTTCACACAAGAAGGACACATATTCTGACAGTAAAATAGTGTTGCTCAATTCAGACCTGACACAAGACTAAAGGAGGAAGATACTGCTACGTAATGTCAGGTGCTGGGCAGGTAACACTTATCCCGGAGAAATCCGGCTACCGTGTGCAACATGGGAAGTCAAAGCCTCAAGACTGCCGAACAGGGGCAGGAAATGCCTTAGCGATAAGGAAAGAATGAGGAATACTCGAAGAAGTGTACTCGGCGCAAGAATACACTTTTTACGTAGCAGGAATAATCACAGGATGAACGAGCGCGAGAATACAGAGCGTGAAAGCAGGGCAGGCGCACCAGCAAGAAACGGTGTGCAGGGAGGACTCCGCCGGGGCGCGTCAAGGCGCAGGCCGAAGTTCTGCTATTACTGTGTGGAGAAGCAGGAGCACGTAGACTACAAGGACGTGGAAAAACTCAGGAAGTACATCAGTGAGAGAGGGAAAATAATCCCCCGCCGCGTTACCGGGAACTGCGCGAAGCATCAGCGTTTGCTGACAGAGGCAATCAAGCGCGCCAGATACATGGCCTTGCTGCCTTATTCACTGGACTAACTGACCATGAAGCGGGTGATCCCCTGCGTAATAATCACACTGGCATTGATTCTCGCAGGGAGTTTCCTTCCGCTTTTCGGTGTTCTGGGACTGATGATATGTCCCCTCCCCTTAAGCGTACTGGGCTGTCTCGAAGGCCGCAAAAGCATGAGCGCGGCTGAACTCCTGATTGAGGCTACACTGTTCCTTGTCATTTCCCCAACTTTAGCGGCGTATTACCTTCTCGGCTGTGCACCAGTGGCGGCGGTGATATTCATGCTGTCTCAGGAATCCTTCAGGGACGTGAAGAAACTCACAGGAGGAGAAAGCTACGTTATCTGCATCGGAACAAGCATACTCTTCAAGACTGTGCTGATCTGGGCGTTCTGGTTCTTCACCGGCAGAAATATACTGTTCCCTGACTCTGCGCAGCTGATTGATACTATGTCCCAGCTTTACGGCAATGATCCCGAACTGATGTCAGCACTCCGGCAGGTTATCGCGGTATTTCCCCGTCTGCTGCCGTCAATGCTTGTGATTTTCGCCGGAATAGAGACTTACCTGAATTACTCTTTGTGTTACTCAATCACACGGAAAATTTCCCCTGACACAAAAACTTATCCGCCGGAATTGCCCGCGTTCACGTTATGGCGTTTTCCCGTGTCAATATTCTTCGTGTCATTGGCCGCTTTCGTTCTGGGATGGCTGATTGATACTGAGTCTGATTTTACGGTTACTATGTTCATCATGAATCTTCAGATTGCCGCGAACGTCATTATGTTTGCTGAAGGATTGTCGCTCGCATTCTGGATCATGGACGGCTTCAGGCTCAGGAGGGGCGCAAAAACAGCTTTCGGCGTGATATTCTGCATACCGTTCTTCTGGCCGTGGCTTATTGTGATTGGCATGTGTGATATGACACTGAATATGCGTGAAAGGATAAAGTTCGGAGGCAAGGAGTAATCTTATTCCCCCCCTGCCCCGTTGAGTTACTTCGAGCGCATTATTTCGCGGGCGCGTTCCGGGAGATATTCAGCGCGGTCATTTGTAGCCATCGTGTAGGCTTCTGCTCTGGAATACCCCATCTCCATATAGCGTTCTGCTTCGTCATCGCGGCCTTCTGAGATCCAGTAACGCTGCTCACTCTGCAAACGCTTGAAGGAAGCACCTGACATTTTCCCGGCAATCTTCTTCCAGACCTGGGTCAAATTCCTGTCGGCACGGGCAAAATCAGCATTGGATTTCCTCAGTGTGTTATACTCCGCATCAGTGAGGGCAAAAGCCGATCCCGCAAGAATGAGTGTCATAGCCGCCGATATTATGAGTCTCTTCACGTAATTCTCACCTCCCGTAACATTATACGCCGTCCGCAAGCCTGTAGTCATTCGCAGAACATCAACTAGCCACATTCCCGGCAGTGTGTCAGTAACATAACGTGAAGCCCCTAACCATTCGCATAACAGCACCTAGCCTCATTCCCGGCAGTGTGTCAGCACATAACGTGAAGCCCGTAAGCAGTCGCAACACACCAACTAGCCATATTCCCGGCAATGTCAGCATAACGTGAAGCCTGTAGCCATTCGCATAACATCACCTAGCCTCATTCCCGGCGTATGTCAGCAACATAACGTGAAGCCTGTAGCCAGTCGCAACACATCACCTAGCCACATTCCCGGCAGTGTGTCAGCACATAACGTGAAGCCCGTAAGCAGTCGCAACACACCAACTAGCCACATTCCCGGCAACCCCTATAGCCTGTAGCCCCTCGGTGTAATCATTCTGCCGTCAAGTATATATGTCTGCGAGCTGCCTATAATCACCGTGCAGAACATATCGATATGGCAGTCGCGGATTTCGCGCAGAGTCATCACGGCATGAGTCGTTTCACCGCGTCCCATGTTGCGCACATACCCGGCGGGCGTGTCAGGAGCATAGTACTCCGCGATAATGTCGCAGGCCCTCCTGAAGTTGTCCGGGCGGTGTCTGCTTGCAGGATTGTAGACGCATATCACGAAATCACCAGTGCAGGCAGCTATGAGTCTCCGTTCTATTACGCTCCATTCCGTGAGTCGGTCGCTGAGTGAGACGGTAACATAGTCATTCATCAGGGGAGCACCCAGCAATGACGCGCAAGAGTTAGCCGCAGTTATCCCCGGAATCACAATGACATCAACGCCGGAGCCTGACGCAATTTCCATCATCACCCCCGCCATTCCGTAAACGCCGGAGTCCCCGCTTGAGACCAGAGCGACATTCATACCGTCAAGCGCAAACTCAAGAGCCTTCCTGCACCTGTCAATTTCCTGTGTCATTCCTGAAGTGAAGAACACTTTTCCCGGCAGAATATCCCGAATCATGTCGACATACTTCACATAGCCCGCAACGACATCACACGACAGCAATATATTCATGGCTTGGGGGGTAACAGTCTCAGCTCCTCCCGGCCCCAGCCCCACAGCATATATCACAGGCATAGCAGGAACTCTTTCATTGCGTTCACGGCTCTGCTGCGGTGAAACTCGGCGCGCTCCTTTTTGCCCCTGATGCCGGAAATCTCCGGGAATATTCCCAGGTTCATGTTCATCGGCTGGAAGTGCTTCGGGTCTGTCGTCATCAGGTAGTGTATCAGTGAGCCTATTGCTGACTCACGAGGCCATGACGGAAAACTTTTCCCCGCAAGAAGGCAGGAAGCGTTAATCCCCGCGGCGAGTCCCATTGCTGTGCTTTCCATGTAGCCCTCAACACCAGTGATTTGCCCGGCAAGAAATATGTTGTCCCTAGCCTTAATCCGCAAATGTTCATCGAGGACGGCGGGAGCGTTGACGGAAGTGTTGCGGTGCATTACCCCCAATCGCACGAACTCGGCGTGTTCGAGGCCGGGTATCATGGAGAAGACCCGCTTCTGTTCCGGCCACTTGAGTCCCGTCTGGAAGCCAACGAGGTTATACAGCGTTCCTTCTGAGTTATCCTGCCTGAGCTGGACTGCCGCAAATGGTTCACGGCCTGTATTGGGGTCAGTGAGTCCGCGGGGCTTCATCGGTCCGAATCTCAGCGTGTCATACCCCCTGTCAGCAAGAGCTTCAACAGGCATACAGCCCTCGAAATATTTTCCCTTCTCGAAATCATGAGGGATATTGCGTTCTGCGTGGATTAATGCGTCATAGAAGGCTGAATATTCCCCGCGTGTCATGGGACAGTTGATGTAGTCATCGCCCCGCCCGTAACGCCCTGAGACGAACACCCGCCCGAAGTCGATTGAGTCCCGCATAATCACGGGTGCCACAGCATCGTAGAAATATATTCTCTCACCGGCAATTTCACGGAGGCTTTCTGCGAGTCTGTCTGACGTTAGCGGCCCGGAGGCTATTATTGCTGTCATGGCCGGGATGTCTGTGTATTCGTTGCGGACAAGGGCAATATTCCTGTCAGAGGCGATTCTGTCTGCTACAAGCTGGGAGAACTTCACCCGGTCAACAGCCAGAGCACCCCCCGCCGGGACTCGCGACAGTTCAGCGCAGGAAAGTATCAGGGAGTCCATCATACGCAGCTCTTCCTTGAGGATTCCCGCCGCTGTTACCCTGCCGTCTTTGTTCTCAGAGCCTAGTGAGTTGCTGCACACTATTTCCGCCGGGAGTCCTGTCTTGTGAGCGGGAGTCATAACGTCCGGCCTCATCTCGTGAAGCTCAACGGAGAAGCCCCGCCGTGAAAGCTGATACGCCGCCTCGCACCCCGCAAGACCCGCGCCTATAATGATTATGTCTGACATGAGCCGCCTAGCCTCCCAGTTTCCGCCGCAATGTGTCAATGTCCTGCTGTGATACGCCGAGTCCGCGTATGTATCTTTCTGCTGACTCATAGAGATTCGCGCCCGCAGGATTATCGATGCCGAAATTCTCCGCAATGAACCTCGCAATCTCATTCTTCACGACAAAGTCATACTCCCTTGTTCCCGGCAATATCCCGAAGTAGTTGCGGAACGATGCCATGTAATCACGCTCGACTTCCGGCCATGATGACCCGGCAAGGCACTCTATTACGGCGCAGACAAACCCGGCACGGTCTTTGCCCAGACTGCAATGCACGAGATACGGAGGCTCATTAGCGGCCATGAAGCGAATCCCCCTCGCGAGCCTTCTGCGGAAATCGGGACTCTTGTACTTCATGCGCAGGTTCAGGCCGATGATTTTACGTGTGCTGTAATAGCTACCACTGTAGCCTTTGTGCTGTTTCATGCCCTCATCGGAGTCAGCAAGATTGATGAACGTGCTGATACCTGCTTTACGGGACTCGCTGTCGGCAATGGCATTCCTGCTTCCCCATGTGCTTATGGGGGATGACGAGCGGAATAATTTTCCCGGCGCAATCCCGGACGTTTTCACCATGCGGAAATTAGCGAACTCTGAGTCGGTCAAGTTAGGGTAATCGTCCCTGTTCCTGCCCAGCCTCGCGGACAATGAGCGGTAGAAAGTTTTTCCGAACGATTCAGCCGGATAACACGGTGATGAAAACGCTGCAATGATTATGACAGTCAGCAATACAAAGATGTGTGAACGTTTCAAGGCAAGTCCTCCCAGTCAAAAAAATACACCCTCCGCATGATAACAGAGGGTGCAATAATCCGTAAGCCTCAGAGGTTATTTGCAGATTGAGTCTATCCAGTCAAAGAGCGGGTCAGTGTCATAATATCCGCCGTGCCCTTGCCCCCAGACAGCAGCGAAGTCAACAGTGCACCCGGCATTCTCCAGCTTCAGGGCGAGAACAGCCGGGACATTCACCGTAATATCCCTGTCATTAACGCCGTGCCTTATGCGCCAGAATTTGCACGTACCTGACTGGCCGATATGCTCAAGGGGATTCATGGCCGCGATGATCTCAGCATCTGCCATCGCCCCGCCTGCCGTGCTGTGTTCGGATGAATACTCGGTGAAGTGCTTGTAGCCGAACTCGCTGTTTTCGGGCGAACTCAGGTCGAACTTGTCGAACGCCGGAACGCTCTTCTGCCTTGCCGGGAAACTCTCTGCGTACTTCGTGAGGTCCGCGCTGATTACGGTATTGCCGCTGACTGTCAGCCATGACGCGCCGACATCAGTCCCGGAAAGTATAGCCTCCTGCGCCGCCTGGACGTAAAGCCCCTCAATGTAGCCCGTGAAAGTGTCAGAGTCCCCGCCGATTTCGAGAGCAGTATTGCCCTTCTTGAGTCCCAGCGAGGAAATATACGCTTCGTAGTCCTCAATGAGAGTAACGGAGTCTTCACCGTATTTTGCCCCGCCGAATATCCACTCATACGCCCCGTCAGCGTTCTCAAGGTCGGTAACAGGACAGTAGCACACAGCCGCGTAGATATTATCGTCAGCATCAGCCGCTCCGAGAGCCTCAAGCCATTCACCGTATGCGTCAGAATTTCCCGATGCCCCCAGCAAAGCCGCCAGAGCTCCGCCCGAACTCATTCCGCCCGCAATGATCCTGTCAGTGTTTCCGGCAGGGAGTCTGGACTTGTTCGCACGGATATACTTCACCGCCGCTTTGTAGTCCACGATTGCCGCAGGTGCTGTGCCGTCTGTTACGTTGCGCCCCCTGAGAGCAGGCGAGACGACCACAAGCCCCCGTGAAAGAGCAAGGCCGACGGGGTTTGTTGACGACGGGGTCATGATGTCCGCGGCCATGTAACCGCCTGAATTGTTCGGGATGAATATCGGCGCGGTTGATGCTGTGTAACCGTTGAGGGGTCTGCTGCTGAAATACGGTTCGGGAATGTATATGCTCAATTTCTGGTAATCTTGGTTGACGGGGGAAGAGACGTAAGCGATGTTGTTATACGCCCTGTATGATACTCCGTTCACCGTCCCTGCTGTGTATATTGTCGGACTGAATACCAGCGTTGAAGACCCTGTACTTGTGTCAGACGAGATTACCGGGAGCCTTGTGTCAGAATTTGTGTCTCTGCTGGTGTTGTTGCTGGTGTCAGGGTTGGTGATGATGTGTCCTGCTGAGTCAGACTCATCGTCAGAGTCGTCCGGGTCTGTTGATGTGCCTGAATTTCTGTCCAGCACGAAATTTATCGCCCTTCCGCTGCTGTCAGTCCCGGCGGTGTAAGGAGTGCCGTTGACGTAAAGAGTATGACCGTTGAGGCTGACGCTTCCGGCCTCGCAGTTGAGACTCGTGATGTGAGAGTCTTCCGTGAGAGTCCATAATGAGTCCGAGAGGCTGACGAATATTCTTGCGGAAGTCCCTGCTGTATTCACTGCTCCTGTGAAGAATGAAGTCTCCGAGAGATATATATTCATGTCAGAAATGTCGTCAAGCTCTATGTTGCCACCGATGTCCTGATCCGAAGCGTAGAGCGTGATTTTCCCGCCGTTGATGCCTGAAGTCCCCCATGATGACGCGCCAGCCCGGAGAAATGCGCCTTCAGGGTCGTGGTTGGTGATTTCGGCATCCCTGAGAGATATTGCGGCGTTGACGTTTGTCGCGTAGAAGACATCGCCCTTCATGCAGTCCAGCTTTCCGCCTGACATGGTGAAGCGGCTTGTGTCAGACAGCGGATTTCCCGTACCAGTCCTGTATATCATGACAGCCTGGGAGCCTGACAGGTTATCGCATGACGCAGTAATATCACAGCTCTGAAGCACTACGATTGTTTCACCTTCAGCCATTACTGCCTGTGATGATCCAGCCTCGATTTTTGCGGACGAGATTCCTACATTGCCCCTGGTGAGGATGACGGGTGAATTTGTCCCTGAAGTGTGATAGTGGCCACGTTCAGCCATAATTGCCCCGCCGCTGTTGTACACGTTGATTGCCGGAGAGTTATTCCCGTAAGTCTCAACAGTAGCATGAACCGCGCTGATTTCCCCTCCGTCAGAAGTCATGAAGCCGCTTGAGTCATTGCTCATGGTGATAACGACGCATTCCGACACGTTAATATTTGTGCCTTCACCGAGCGAGAATACCCCGTGCGCGTGTGAGCCGTCAGTAACAACAAGAGAGTCCCTCAAAGTGAACTGCGCCGCGGAATTGGCCAGAACAGCCGCGTTTTTCCCGTAAGAATCAGCGTCAGAGTCTTCACCCTCAGTGCCGCCTCTCTTGGTGAACCTGTAATACATGTACTCTTGAGTCTCGCCCGTCATGGTCAATACATTGTCGTTGTTCCTGTCGGTGAGAAGATGCGCCCTGATGTCAATATCTGATGAAGTGAGGTACTGTATTGTGCTGAGTCTGGTATAACCCGTGTCATTAGTGCTGCCTCCTCCGCCGCCGTCATCCTTGCTCCTGTGATCCATGTTGCAGCCCGCTCCGATGAAGAGCATGAAAGCCGCTGTAATTGCGATGAAATATTTTGCCCTCAAAGCTGTAATCCCCTTTCTTGTGTGCTAATGCAGATTTTCAGACAGAAGACGGGTAACTGCCTCCTGCAAATCGCTGACCGAATGAACCCTAGACCTTGCGCATTCCTGAGCCTGTTTCCCGCAGATGATGCACTTCCTGAACTCCTGACGTGATAATTTTCGTCCTTCACTGTCGATAATGTCAATGTCGAAGAGCCGTCCGACCTGCGAGAAATTCTCAATGCTTACGGCCAAGTCCTTGAGTTTTTCGGGGGAAGCATTGCCGACAGCAAGAAGCAGCTCGTCTCCTGTGTCTTCGTGGATCTCATCGGCGGCGAGGATTTGCGCGTCCATCCTTGCGAGTCCTTCCAGCAGTAATATTTCACCGATGTCGAATGCCCGGCGGATTTCGGGATTGGTCTTGACCGGGCCGGGTATGTTCATGGTGAAAGACACTAGCGGCGACTCATGTTCTGCGAGGAAGAGTCTTTGTGACTCAGCTCTTGCCTCACGCCTTGCGAGCATCTGAGGGAGAGTGATTTCGTTTCCTGTCATGCGAGAAAATCTCCTGAGTGTGTGATTTTGTGATGGGCTAATTGTACTACATGTTGACAAACCTACCGAGTAAGTATAGAATTTCCGTCAACAAAAATTTATTCCATGAAGGAGGCGGGAAGGTATGCTGAAGACGTTTGCGGCCATGATGATGTGTTGCATGATGTTCGAGTCAGCATACCCCTGCGACCGTCAGACCGTGTAAAACAGAAACATACAAGACTGAAGCGACAGGGTGTGCGTGAACAGCGGCATCCTGTTTTTGTTTGTGGGAACAAGAGCCGGAGATGCCATTGTGGGAGATGGAATTTTCCGGCTTTGTTTTGTGTAAAGACATTCATATTCTATATTCAGGAGGCAGTTTTATGGTCGGCAAAAAGTGGTATTCATCGGAGGATTCTGCGGCGAACATTCTCGGCTTCATCATGATTGCGGCAGGCTTGGCGGTAACTCTTTCGGGCGCGGACTTTGCGGCGTTCAGCTTCAGGACGTGGCGCAGTTTCACGGAACTCACCGGGCAGGTTAACGGCGAGTCTTTGGCGAAACTTGCGCGGACGTTCATCATTCTTGCGGTTCTCTTCACGACGGGCGCAAAGATGAAGGGTGAAAACGCTCTGAGGTTCTTTGCGGGGTTCACGGTGCTGTTCGCGCTGTCAGTGATTGTGAGGCTGATTAGCGCGGAGTACGAGGCGAGCCGCTATCTTGAGTGGGCATTCTTCGCGCTGTTCATCGGGCTTGTAGTCGCGAACACAACCGGGGTTCCTGACTTCGTGAAGCCTGCTGTTCAGACAGAATACTACATCAAGACCGGGCTTGTAGTGATGGGGTTCTCGGTGCTGTTCTCGAACATCGTGAACTTCGGGCTTTACGGCCTGGCCATAGCGTGGGGGGTAACACCTGTAGTGATAATCTTCATGTGGTACTTCGGGCGGAAGGTGCTGAAAATCGACAATGACCCCTTCGTCATCACGATAGCTTCTGCGACTTCAGTATGCGGGACATCGGCGGCGATTGCGACTGCGGCGGCCTCAGACGCGAAGAAGAATGATTTGTCCCTTGCTGTGTCAATCTCGATAGTCTTCACGGTGATAATGATGGTGTTCGAGCCCGTGATAATCCGCGCTTCAGGACTCGGTGAACTCATGGGAGGCGCGTTAATCGGCGGGACTGTCGACTCAACTGGGGCTGTTACCGTTGCTGGCACTGCGCTGGGCAGGCTCGGACAGACTACGGCGGTGCTGGTGAAGTCGATACAGAACATATTGATAGGGTTCATAGCGTTTGCAGTTGCAGTGTTCTTCACGTCAAGGAAGGGCGGCGGGAAGGCTTCAGCGTCTGAAATCTGGACTCGTCTCCCGAAATTCATACTCGGCTTCTTCGCGGCTTCACTCATAGCGTCATTCATCATTCAGCCCGTCTTAGGCCGTCCGTTCGTGAACTCGGTCAACAAACTTCTCGACCAGTACAAGAACTGGGCATTTGTGCTAGCGTTCACGAGCATCGGACTCAGCACGAATTTCCGCGAGCTTAGGGCGCAGGCGTCGGGCGGAAAACCGTTAGTGCTATACGTTGTGGGACAGCTCTTCAACATAGTGCTGACGTTCGCGGTTGTCTACGTGGCACTGAGCGGGAGATTTTTCCCGTTGCCAGTAATAGCGCAGTGAGCCGGGGTGCTGGCAGGATGGGCGGCAGATTCTTGAGGATTTCGGCAGGATTGACGCTCGTCTTGTCGGTTGTCCTTGCGGTGTACATCATGGTGAATCACATGGGGCTTGTTGACGGCCTGGACTTTGGGGCGGGCGCGTACTATTACGCTGACATCCCGGAATTTGACCGCTATGCGAGGGATGACGTGTACGAGTCCCCTGTGTCAATGTGGACGGTAACCGCGCTGTTCCTTGCGTGGGGCGCGGCCATGTACAGGTTGCTTTTGTGGTCTGACAGAAAGGAGAAATGACGAATGCGGGAAACGAGAGATTACGCGGAACTGAGGAAGGGCGGCTTCATGCTTCAGAGGCCGGTAGACTATTTTTCGCTCAGGCTCGGCATAGTGGGCGGGACGGTAACGGCTGAACAGTTGTCGGCGATAATGGAAGTGTCAAAGAAGTACGGTCGAGGCTACATACACCTGACTTCGCGGCAGGGCATAGAGATACCGTTCATACAGTACGAGGACATAGAGTCGGTGAAGTCTGCGCTTGCTGAAGGCGGGGTATTTCCGGGTGCGAGCGGGCCGCGTGTGAGGACGATAACGGCGTGCCAGGGGAGTGCAGTCTGCGCAAACGCCTGCATAGACACCCAGAGCATAGCCCGTTCACTGCACGAGAGGTATTACGGCCGCAACCTTCCGCACAAGTTTAAGATGGGGGTAACAGGCTGCCCGAACAACTGCCTGAAGGCTGAGGAGAACGACTTGGGCATAAAGGGGGGCTTGCGTCCTGAATGGGACTCTGAGTCGTGCCTTCACTGCGGGAAATGCGAGAAGGCCTGCCGCAATCACGCGCTCTCACTCACGGAAGGCAGGGTAGAGATCAGCCGCGAGTCCTGCGTGAACTGCGGGCGTTGCGTGAGGTCATGCCCTGCGGGAAGCATCAGGGGGACGGAGGGGTACATTGTGAGTTTCGGGGGGCTTTTCGGGAACACGATTGCGCGGGGCGAGGTGATAATCCCGTTCATCGAGGACAGGGAGAAACTTTTTGCGGTGTGTGACGCGGCACTGAGATTCTTTGAGGAGAACGCAGAGCCGAAGGAGCGTTTCAAGTTTATGCTGGACAGGGTAGGATGGGAGAAGTTCTCAGAAGTGATCAGTGAAGCGGTCAAAGCCAGTTAAGGAGGCTGGCACTATATTTTTCTTCCCCAGAGAGCAATATCATAGTTATCCGGGTCATCATAATAGTCATAACCATCACGACCGAAAGTGATAGTTTGTTTTTTGTCCTTTTGTTTCACGTCTTCTGCTTGTCGGATTTCTGTTTTCTGCGGTACTTCTTTTTTGCGTTGAACTTTTGCCTTTACCTTGCGCTTGTCCTCGATGATGTCAACATCAACCCTCTCTCCGGCCTTGAGTGTTGCCGCTTTGGCCAACAGCCGGATAGCGTTGATCGTTGCACCCCTCTTCCCAATTACTCTTCCCACGTCCTCATGGGCAACCCGTATCAGGATTTTAATTCTGCTGTCTTCCTCGCCTTTCTCAACTTCAACTTCAACAGAGTCGAGCTGAGTAACAAGGTGTTGAGTAACAAGGTGTTTGACGATAAACTCTACAAGCTTTTTGTAGTTGACCATTAAAATAGCATCTCCTGTTTTATTCGCAGTCTATATTGTTTTGCTTCTTGATGCTTCCTTATGAGCATACGAGAATAATCTTCATGAATAATTTTAGGATTGTTGAATTATATCATTGCTGATTGGGAAATTTGCGCACAAAAAAAGAGGAAGCCCCGTGTGGAACTCCCTCTGTGTAATCTAAACTGGCGACGGTCTGCTCTCCCATACGTACCCCGTATAGTACCATCGACGCTCGCAGGCTTAACTTCCGGGTTCGGCATGTTACCGGGTGTATCCCTGCCGCATTTGCCGCCAATAATCATTTCCCTGAACATCTCTTCAAGTTACATATACAGCCATGAAAGAAAGAACAAGTGTTAAGATAATTAGTACCAGTCAGCTCAATACTTCACAGCACTTACACTTCTGGCCTAT
>JAFSRQ010000079.1 GCA_017446055.1 Synergistaceae bacterium
ACGGGGATTAATACTGCGTCCTCTCCCTGCCTGCCCTCGATTACGGCGTTGGCCATCAGCCCGGTGATGAGCTTGATTGCGCGGATTGCGTCGTCGTTGCCGGGAATGGGGTAGTCGATCATCTCAGGGTCGCAGTTGGTGTCGACGATTGAGACTACCGGGATGTGGAGCTTGCGAGCCTCAGCGATTGCGTTTTCCTCGCGGCGGGGGTCAATGAGGAATATTGCATCAGGAATGGCGGCCATGTTCGCGATACCGCCGAGATATTTCTCAAGTTTCAGCTGCTCTTTCTTGAGTGCGGCAATCTCTTTCTTGTTGAACTCTTCCCATGTTCCTTCTTCGTCATACTTCCTGAGTTCAAGCATACGGGAAATCCTGCGCTTGATCGTCGGGAAGTTGGTCATGAGTCCGCCGAGCCATCTCTGGTTGATGTAGTACTGCCCGCACCTTGTCGCCTCATCACGGATTGTGTCCTGAGCCTGACGCTTAGTCCCCACAAAGAGAACATGCCCGCCCGCTGCGGCTGTCTCACGGATGAAGTCATAAGCCCGGTCGAGTCCTTTGACGGTCTTCTGGAGGTCGATGATGTAGACTCCGTTGCGTTCGGTGAAGATGTAGGGTTTCATCTTGGGATTCCAGCGGCGTGTCTGATGTCCGAAGTGGACTCCGCATTCGAGAAGCTGCTTCATACTTGCTACTGCCATAAAAATATTTGCCTCCTTAAAGGTTGTAATCTTGCGCCCAAAATCATCACGCTGAAAATAAGCATGACACCTTCGGCCTTAATATGGGCGTTTTGGGATTAAAGCACGGTTAGTATATCACAAAGGGCTTGCGGGCAAAAAAAATCAGCCCTCCCGGAATTGAGAAGGCTGACTGAGATTCTTACATGTTATGCTCTATCGGAGTTCCGTTCTTGATGGACTTGATGACCGCCAGAAGTTTCACGGGGAGTGCTGCCTTGATGAACGTCTTGGCCGCCATTATAGTTTTGTGGACGAGATGAGCCGCCAAGCTCCTGTATATTATTCCCTCATACGCTGTCTCCTCGATGCTGTTGAAGTGCTGCTTGTATTTCTGCTGGCCTGTATAATGCGAGCCTCCGAGAAAAAGCTCGGTCTTGCCCTTCCTCACTAGCTCCGCAAGAAAATTATACTGAATGATGATACCGGGATAGAATTTCGCGTAGTCCCTGCTGTAACTTATATTCTCACCGCCCGCAACGGGACATTGTTCGCACGAAAGCCTGACCGCAACAACATCATCATTGCAGCGGAGGACGTATATATTTGAGACTTGGTATTTCTGTATGTACTGGCTTGCTGTAAGATTGTATTTCCTGTTGTGGGTAATATTCTTGAACTCGAAGTATTTATTGAAGGCTTCTAGTGTGTCCGGGTTATTCCAGTTGGCTTGATATTCGTGAAAGGTTATGTTGCCTTCTTTGTGTAGCTTTCTCAACCTGCTGTTAAGGTTCTGGCGTTCATGCTTGGGCATTTCTGCTAGAAGTTTGTCTTGGGATTCTGGTAACACAATCCTGAAATGATTAACCCTCGACCACACTCCCAGAGGTTCAAGGCTGTACCTGTAGCTTATGCGCCTGACTTCCCCGTGAGTCCTGAAGACATAGCTCACCGCCTCAAGGAGTATCCTGCGGGGGATTCTGCTCATCCATATTCCCAGAAGAGCCGTGTCCGAGTCATAGAGTACCTGCAAGTAGTAATCATCATCTCCGCATTTCGCGTGAAGAGTCTCGGAAGTTCCCCCTCTCAGGCAAGAGTCCCCCAAATCACGCGGACGGCTCATGAGTTCATCATCACACTTCATCCACAAATCAAAACGGTTGTATATTACATTGGGTTCAACTAGGTGGGATTTGTCATTCTCAACGGATATAGTAATGGCGTGGTTCGTGGTTCGTGGTTCGTGGTTAGTGGTTCGTGGTTCGTGGTTCGTGGTTCGATTATAGCCGCCGAAATCAACTCTGTCTACATCCTTTCTGCTGAGTTTTCCGAGATTGTATCATACTCCTTGACGAACTTCACCAGAAACTCCGCCAGCTTGTCAATACTTTCTTTGCTTTCTGCTGACGTAACCACCGGGACATCATGCGAGTACAACCCGGCGCGTATGTAGCCGTCCCTTGTTGACCGCCATTTTCCCCGCGAAATCTTGTCGCCCTTCGTGAACACCACAAAAATATTCTTCCCCTCAGCCCGTATCCATTCCTGAAGCTCGCGGTCATTCTTGAGGAGTCCGTGACGGAAATCCACGAGATGACACACAAGCACAAGCCTCTCACGCCCCCTCATGTACGCGGCAACAAGCCTCTGCCAGTCGTTGCGCTCGTCTTTGCTGCGTTTGGCGTAACCGTAGCCCGGAAGGTCAACAAGCCTGAACGACCCCGCCGGGGTCTCAGCGCGGTAGAAATTGATGCTCCGGGTCTTGCCGGGAGTCTGTCCAGTCTTGGCGAGCCTCGCACCTAACAGAGCGTTAATCAGCGAGGATTTGCCCACGTTGGAGCGTCCTGCTACTGCGATTTCGGGAATGCTTGTGTCTTCGGGAATAAGCTGACCCGGTGTGAAGCATGTAGCCTCAAGCCGGGCTCTTGTGATAAGTCTGTCATTCATGCAGAAGTTCTCTCAGCGGTGTTACTGGATTGTTGACGTACTCAGGCGTGATGATGAGCTTCCTGCCGGACTTCTCGCTGTCAGGGATTGAAGGAAGCTCGTACTCTATATCAAGCATTATGTTTTCCACTATTGCGCGGAGACCCCTTGCGCCAGTCTTGCGTTTCACCGCCAGCTCGGCGATCCTGTCGAGGGCTTCGGGCGTGAATGTCAGGCTGACTCCGTCCATCTCGAATATCTTGGTGTACTGCTTGACGAGGGAGTTGCGCGGCTCCTGAAGGATTCTGATGAAGGCTTCCTTGTCGAGTTCCTCAAGGCTGACGATTACCGGGATTCGTCCGACAAGCTCAGGGATGAAGCCGTATGTTACGAGGTCTTCCGGCTCAGTCTTGCTGAGAATCTCATAGCCTCCTGATTTCCGCGCCAGTTCCCCCCCGAATCCCATCGACTTCTGAAGCTCCCTTCTCGCTACGATTGGCTCTAGTCCGTCAAACGCTCCCCCGCATATGAAGAGGATGTTTTCCGTGTTGATCTGTATGAACTCCTGGTGAGGGTGCTTGCGTCCTCCTTTGGGGGGAATGTTCGAGATAGTGCCCTCAAGAATCTTCAGGAGTGCCTGCTGTACACCTTCGCCTGACACATCGCGTGTGATTGAGGTCGACTCTGACTTTCGCGAAATCTTGTCGATCTCGTCAAGGTAGATTATCCCCCGTTCAGCCGCCTTGAGGTCATAATCCGCCGCCTGTAGCAATCTCACGAGTATATTCTCGACATCCTCACCGACATAGCCCGCCTCAGTCAGCGTAGTAGCGTCAGCAATCGCGAACGGGACATTCAGCTTCCGGGCGAGTGTCTGCGCGATTAGAGTCTTCCCTGAACCCGTCGGCCCTAAGAGTAACACGTTGCTTTTCTGTAGCTCCACCTCGGCGTTGCGCTGGTCAAGGTTGTTCCTGACTCGCTGATAGTGATTGTAGACAGCGACGGAGACGACCTTCTTTGCCCGCGACTGTCCTATCACGTACTGGTCAAGGTACTCGCTAAGTTCACGGGGCTTCACAGGTGTGCTGGAGAATTTCCCGGCGGCTTTCTTGGCGGAAGTTCTGCCTGCTGATGGCTGGGGATCTTCGGTGCTGTCTGAGAGGACGTTGTTGAGGCTGACGAAATCATCAGGGGTGAAGAAGCCCGGTGAAATCGGCTCATCGTGTCTGGGTTTTCCCGCCATCATGATATTGCAGACGGCTATGCACTGGTCGCAGATTCTTACGTTGCCGCTTGCCCCCTCGAAGAGTTCATCGACCATTGAGCGGGGTTTTCCGCAGAATGAGCAGCGTTCCTCTTCCGGGGGATTCTTGTCGTTCTTGTTCGGCATACGTCTACCTTGCCTCAATGATTTTGTCGATAAGGCCGTATTTCAGTGCCTCGTCAGCAGTCATGTAGTTATCGCGGTCAGTGTCTATTGCGACTGTCTCATAGTCCTGCCCTGTGTGGGAGGCCAGTATACGGTTCATGCGTTCCTTCGTCTTGATGATGTTCTTGGCCTGAATCTCGATGTCGCTTGCCTGACCCCTTGCGCCCCCAAGAGGCTGGTGAATCATGACCTCGGCGTTAGGGAGTGCGAGACGTTTACCCTTTGCGCCGCCCGCGAGGAGGATTGCGGCCATGCTTGCGGCCAGTCCCACGCATATTGTCGACACCTGGGGCTTGATGTACTGCATCGTGTCATAGATTGCGAGTCCTGCTGTAACGCTTCCGCCGGGGCTGTTGATGTATATGTTGATGTCCTTGTCGGGGTCTTCACTCTCAAGGAAGAGCATCTGCGCGACTATTGAGTTTGCGACATCGTCAACAATCTCCGAGCCTAGGAATATTATCCTGTCCTTGAGGAGTCGGCTGTAGATGTCGTAGCTTCTTTCGCCGCGCCCGGTCTGCTCGATTACGTACGGTATGTAGTAGGGCATGGTTACTCCTGCTTTGCTTCAGGCTGTGAGAGCTGCTTTACTTCCTTGACGGCCATGTGTGAGATTACTGCTTCGGCTGTCTTGTCCCATTTCAATTGGTCGGTGAGGCGGTCAAGCTGATTCTTGTTCTCGTAGAAATATTTGGCGACAAATCCCTTCGACACATGGAGCTGTTCAGCCCTGCGTTCAAACTCCGCTTCAAGGTCAGCCTGCTCAATGTGAATGTCATACTTCTTGGCGAGTTCCCCCATCACGAGAACATTGCGTACTGCGGTCTCTGCGCGTGTTCTGAGGAGTGCCTCGTAACCCTTCCTGCCTTCCTCCGTGCCGATTCCGAACGCTGTATCAAGGTCGATGCCGTTTGACTGCGCCCATTCTGCATCTTCCTGGCGCATTGCGGCTATCTGCTGGGCTATGAATTTGTCGGGTAATTCCACCGTAGATTTTGACGCTACGAGATCCACGGCGCGTGTGAGGAGGTCAGACTTGTTCTCCTGGGACACTTCGCCCTCTATGTCCTGCCTGAGTCTTGCGCGGTATGCTGCATCGTCCTTTATGTCTGTGTCCTGGCCGAAAACGTTGCGGTAAAATTCCTCGTTGACTTCCGGCAGTACGTACTCTGACACCGTGTCAATCTTCATCCTGTAGCTTACGTGCTTCCCGGCTAATGCCCTGTCCGCATGTCCTTCTTCCACGTCAAAGACCGCTGTAACCTCATCGCCTTTTGCTTTCCCGGTCAATGCCTCGCGTACCTGCTGCCTTATTGTCTCGTCAGCAAGGTTGATTTTCTCGCGTGTTGTTACGGGCTTGGGCTGGTCCTGCGCTTCTGTCCCGTCCGGGTTGAGGACTCTTATCGTCAGGTCTACGTCCACTAGATCCCCGTCCTGAATTGGCCTGTCAGTCTCTTTGACATCCGCAAGCTGTATCTGTATCCTCTTGGCGAGCCTGTCAACGTCAGCGTCTGTTACTTCTGTAACAACCTTCTCGATTTCCATCCCGTCAATTTCCGGGAGAGTTACTTCGGGCTTCACCTCGAACGTAAGCTCACACATAACGGGCTTGCCTTCTTCTATTTTCTCCGTAACATTAAGGGAGGGAGTCTCAATCAAATCAAGCTCGTAGTCATTCACTATCTGCTGAAGCTCTCCGCCCATGAAATTCTCGATTGCCTCATTGTAGATTGCCTCGCGCCCGTAACGCATCTCGATGACTCTGCGCGGAGCATGGCCTTTCCTGAAACCGGGGTAATTTCCCTTCTGTGATAATTCTGTGATTGTCTTGTTGAGTGCTTTGGTGAACTCGGCGGGTTCTATTTCGGCTTTTATCCGAACGATGTTTTTCTCCTGCCCCAGCAATTCTGTTCTCATTGTGAAATCAGGACTCCTTCTGTGAAATGCAAATTGCCCTGAAAGACTCAGCAGGGCATGAATAGCCGAAATTCTACCACAAAACAGGGGGGGTGTAAAAATTGCGGGCGTTCACTAATATAATTGCTTCGGTAATAGGAGGAGTGTTAGATAGCGGAATAGTGTTCAGCCTTGGCACAATAAAGAAGGAGGAATACCCTGCTGCGTAATGTCAGGTGCTGGACAGGCAACACTAACCGGTACACCCCGGCTATCCTAGCTAGTGGGAAAGTCAAAGCCTCAAGACTGCCGTAACAACCTAAGTAGCACAAGCGAACAGGGGCAGGAAATACCTTAGCGATAAGGAAAGAATGAGGAAATCTCAGCACATTATTACACTTTTACGTGGCAGGCTGGTTACATGGATGAAAATTTCGCGGCGGTTTCAGCAGACATTGAGAAGGCAGAAGGCTACCTTTACACGGACAGCGCGGCCTGCATGACGTATATATCCCGTGCGCTTGAAGGCACAGTGAAGGCTGTGTGTGAGGCCCGGAATATCCCGCTGAGGTCAGACGGGCAGGACAGGAAACTTGTTGAGCTTATTGACGAGCTTGGACGGAGGAAAATTGCGGGCAGGAAGATACTTCACCTTCTCCATAATCTGAGGATGCACCGTAACAGGAACGCACACAATGAGTCAGTCTCACTTGCGGACAACATGAAGCTCATTGAGGAGGCGCGTGAAGTTCATGAATGGTTCGCGAATGTCTCAGGCCAGAAGAAGCAAGCAGCCCCCCAAAAAGAAAGGCATGATGATTCATCGTACGTGAAAATCTCCCTCAATGCCATCATGAATGAGTACGCAAGAAACCCGGCGGCGGCCTCGCGAAAGTATGAGGGGAAACTCATCACAATAACGGGTGCTACTGTGCAGGCTGTGAGGAGGTCAGGACAGTCTGACGAGATTATAGTTACCCTCCTGTCGAAATACGAGACCGTTCAATCAGGGGCAAGCATAGCGTACAATGCCGACTGCTTTTACCCGGCAAGGCATGAGGCGAGGGTGAGAAACCTGAAGGAGGGGGAGAAATTCGCGGCAACTGGAATCTGGAAAGGCAGAAAGCTCACCGGGTGCGTGTGGTCATCGGACAAGGTCAGCGTTCATTCCGGCAACATGAAGACTCAAGTCAGCAGGCACGAAAGCAGGAAACACGGAGGCTGTGATGAAATCCCGCTCGCGCTCCGTGTAATCATAGCGGCGGCAGCAGTCATCATAGTGATTCTCTTAGGCAGGAGCTGAAACTCTATCATTTATGACCGGGCGCAAAGTCCCCACCCTGCACTATAATACGTTCATACAGGAGGATGATTATCACATGAGCAAAGTTGATGTACCCTACAAGATATACCTGGACGAGAGCGACATACCATCATCTTGGTACAACGTCCGCGCTGACATGAAGACCAAGCCCGCGCCGTTAATCCACCCCGGTACGCTGAAGCCTCTTGCGTTCGAGGAGATGAGGCCGATATTCTGCGACGAGCTTATACGGCAGGAGCTTGACGACACGACTCCCTACATCCGCATACCCAACGAGATACAGAGCTTCTACAGGATGTACCGCCCCTCGCCGCTAGTTCACGCGGTCTACCTTGAGGAATTGCTTGGGACACCCGCGCACATATTCTACAAGTTCGAGGGCAACAACACATCCGGCTCCCACAAGCTGAACTCTGCGATCGCTCAGGCATATTACGCGAAGACCCAGGGTCTCAAGGGTGTAACGACTGAGACAGGAGCGGGGCAGTGGGGTACTGCGCTGGCTATGGCGTGCTCGTTCTTCAAGCTGGAGTGCAAGGTGTACATGGTGAGGGTGTCGTATGAGCAGAAGCCCTTCCGCCGCGAGGTCATGAGGACATACGGGGCAAGCGTTACACCGTCGCCGTCAATGGACACGAACATAGGCCGCAAGATTAACGCTGACCATCCCAACACAACAGGCTCGCTTGGTTGCGCGATAAGTGAGGCTGTCGAGGTGGCAACGTCAACAGAAGGCTACCGTTACGTACTCGGAAGCGTCCTGAATCAGGTATTGCTCCACCAGTCCGTGATAGGGCTCGAGACGAAGGCGGCCTGCGAAAAGTACGGCATCAAACCCGATATCATCATAGGCTGTGCTGGCGGCGGGTCGAACTTGGGCGGGTTAATCTCACCGTTCATGGGCGAAAAGTTACGCGGAGAGGCGGATTACCAGTTTATTGCGGTAGAGCCTGCTAGCTGTCCTAGCTTCACGCGTGGGAAATTCGCCTACGACTTCTGCGACACTGGGAAGGTCTGCCCTATGGCGAAAATGTACACACTCGGCCATGACTTCATACCGTCAGCAAACCACGCCGGCGGACTCAGGTATCACGGAATGAGCAGCATACTCTCACAGCTCTACCATGATGGACTGATGGAGGCACGTGCGGTTGAGCAGACAAGCGTTTTTGAGGCGGCTGAAATGTTCGCGAGGGTGGAAGGAATTTTGCCCGCGCCGGAAAGCTCACATGCTATCCGTGTGGCAATTGACGAGGCTCTGAGGTGCAAGGAAACGGGCGAAGAGAAGACTATCATCATGGGTCTGACAGGGACGGGGTATTTCGACATGACAGCGTATGAGAAGTACAATGACGGGACTATGACGGACTATATCCCGACTGATGAGGACTTAGCGAAAGGTTTTGCGACAATTCCGGACGTGAAGCTGTAGACTCTAGGATTGAAAGCTGAGGGCAGGTTTTGCGTTTGACGTGAGGCCTGCCCTTTTTGCTGGCTAATAGACGCTGAACCCCACAGAGACAGGCACTCTTGGCGTTGCGGTGTCATGGTTGCTTGTCGTGATTACGTCCTCGCGGTCAAAGAGTATCACTTCCGCTTCGGGAGCTTCGTACGGTTTCCTGCTGTCCATGTCATTCACCCCCTCCGTAAATATCCTGCCTGTTGTCCCTGTATGTCATTGTAGCGTCCCAGTAACGGAAGATTGATGTTACCGCGCGTTTCATGGCCGTGCTGTTATCGTGGATTGCGCTCTGGACGTATGACAGTGCCGAGAGTTTCACCTCAAAACTGACTTCCTGCATGTTGTCATACTGAGTTGCGATACTGACAGTGTGAGTCGTTCCTAGAAGATGAGCCGAGATGTTACCGATTGAGACGACATACTCACTGCCCTTCTTCACGGCCATGTTCACATTACCTCCGTCAACATAAGCCGCAACATTCCCGGTGTAGCCGTCCTTCGTGGCAAGGTAAATCTCAATCGCTGTCTCAGAGTCCAGAACCAGAGCGAAACTCAGGCTGTCGATTCCAGAGTCTTCCGGGACTGTGCATTCCAGCGCGTAATCTTTCGTGTTGTTGCTGACGGTCTCAAAGTGTGAGTCGGTGTATGTGGTCTCAGCGTCCATTGAGGCGTGCTTAACATCAATGCTCCAGCCGTTGAAGTCCGCAAGTATAGGCTGTACATAGCACCCGTAATCCTTGATGGCCTTCCCCAATGCGATAACGTCTGCTGATTGTGAGGTGTCAGCTATGAGCTTGTCCAAGTACATTTTCGCCGTGTAAGTCTCAGTGATACTCTCATTGTCGCCGTAATTCAGCACCGCGTGAATATCATCCGCCATTTGCACGGAGTTGATGTAGCACTTGAAGCCGAAGAACTGATGCCCGTCCTCATTGAGTGTCTCGAACGGGTAAACAGGCTGTGTGTTCTGGGATTTGTCGCCGCTCACGTCAAAGTACACGCAGTAATCCTTTGAGCTCGCCCCGTCAGGAACATACACGTGGAAGATGACTCCTATCTGCCCGCTGAGGATGAGTGAGTGGTACGCAAATTCGGGCGTATTTGGGTCTGTAGGGGCAAAATTTTTCTTCCATGTCGCAGTGTATTCCCGGTTGCCGATTGAGCCTGCCGGGATTGTTGCGGTTAGTGTAGCATCGTCAAGCCCCGTGCCAGTCCAGCCCGCGAACGTATAGCCGTCCCTTGCCGGGTTGTTCAGGGTGAATGAGTCCTCGACCGTGTACGCCGCGGGGTTGGTCTCGCCGTCAGCAAGAGTCCCTTCCGCAAGGTCATACGTGATTGTGTACTCAATTGGAGTCAGTTCCGCCGCAACTGTAACTGCTTCAGACAGCATCGTGAACGTATTACTCTCTATTGCCGCGCCGTTGACCGAGTAGACAACCACATAGCCCGCCGGGATGTCGCCCGTGTATTCCAGCGTTACGGTGTCGCCTGCCTTGGCTGTTGATGGTGCTTCAACGTTCCCGCCTGAGACCGTGATGTTGTAGAGTGGCGTGGTTTTCGTGAAGCCTATCTCGACTGTGGCAGTCTGTCTCCTTGCGACCGTGAAGCCGATTGCTACTGTTGCGCTCTGATCCGCCCCGTCATCCGCGTATGCCCCGGTGCTGAAGCCTGAGAGTACGCAGAGGAGAAGAGCGGGGATTATGAGCGTCAAAAATCTCTTGGTTCTCATGAAGTGTTCACGCTCCCCGGAAGATTTCAGTTGCCGTACTTCAGCCACAAGGCCGGACGGATGTTGTAATAATGCGTAGTTCCGTTTGTGTCCAGACTCATACTCCCTAGAAAGCCGGTAGTAGCCTCAAAATAGTGCACCCAAAAGCAGTATGTTATGGTGTTGCCTGTCATGGAGTCGATTCTTTTTTCCGTTGAACGAAGCCAGAAATTTACGCCAAGTTTTTTGGGGTTGTAGGTGAGGACTTCAGTTTTGCTGAGAAGGAACACGTTATCAGTGAAGCCATTAAAACCCTTAGCTACATCCGCAGTTACATCATCCAGAACAAAATCCGCGATCTTCCCCTTCTCTTCATCAGTGAAAGCTGACGGGTAGAACGTACCACGAAGCCATTTGCGGGGATTGCTGGTTTGCCAGTAGTAACTTCCAAAATTGGATAATCCTATTGCGTCAGCATCTCTGAACGTCATTGTGATGCCTACAACATTCTGCGTAACGAGCAAAAGCCGCTTGTTGGTACGGTCTACTGTGAGGAGTTCCCACTTCAGCGGCTCACCGTTCCACGTCCCAAACGTGTACGTGTCCCCAAGCTTGTACACTTCCGCCCGGTAAGCATTGAACGCAATATTGCTCCTGTAATCCCCGTCCGAAACGTCCTCATTCGAGTCAATTCCCCCGGTCATAACCACGCCGATTGTTACTCCTATCCCCGCGTCAATTGAGCTAGGAGTGAACGTGATGACATCGCCGCTGTTCAGGACAGTGTAGCTTTCCGCCGTGCCTTTGACGAGTTTGTAAGCTACTGTTGTGTTGTCCGACGTGTGCGTGAACTTGCCGTCATGCTGGACGATTACGTTTACCTGCTTGTCCGGCTCGAACGCCTCCTCAGCCGTAACCTTCAGAGTGCCGACGGTGTTATACGCTCCCTTCGCGTAATTCATGGCCGTGTTGCCTTCCGGCGGGACGAGCTTGTAGACATCGGTGCTTGCGAGTGCTGACGTACTGAGTGCCAGCAGTGTGATTAGTGTGATGGAAAGTATGCTGCGTTTCACTTAGAGATTCTCCTTTCTTGCCGGGAGATTCTCCACTTGCCGGGAGATTCTCCACTTGCCGGGAGATTCTCCACTTGCCGGGAGATTCTCCACTTGCCGGGAGATTCTCCACTTAAAAAAAATGCCGCGTGTCTTTGCTGTGGAAACAGGACAGGGGGACTCAAATCCTCCCTGCCCCGCCAGATATTTCACCAGCTCTACACTTCAGGCTTCACTGTCTCCGGGCCGTGAGCTGTGAGCCGCGAGGCATTATACACGATTTCTCATGCATAATGTCAAGTCCTCCCTTGTGGGATGAGGGAAGCATAGCGCGTTCCTTTGACGGCGGATTAAGTGTGCTACAATTGCGTGAAAATCTCAACATACAGGACTGATATTTTTTCATGCAATCTCAGAATGCCAAGAACATCCGCAACCTCGCCATAGTCGCACACATAGATCACGGCAAAACCACCCTCATCGACTCAATCTTCCGCGCTGCACAGACATTCGCCGCCCACACCCAAGTCGCCGAGCGCGTAATGGACTCCAACCCCCTCGAACGCGAACGAGGAATCACAATCCGCTCCAAGCCCTGCACAGTCGAGTGGAAGGGCTATCACATCAACATCATAGACACACCCGGACACGCTGACTTCTCCGGCGAGGTCGAGCGAATTTTGTCGACAGTCGACAGCGTGATACTCATCGTTGACGCGAACGAAGGCCCCATGCCACAGACACGTTATGTGTTGCAGCACGCCCTCTCAATCGGTATGCGCCCGCTGGTCTTCATCAACAAGGTAGACCGTGAAGGTGCTGACCCAAACCGCGCGCTCAATCTCACGTTCGACCTGTTCTTTGAGCTTGGCGCGAGTGATGAGCAGGCTGACTTCCCCGTTCTTTACGGCTCAGGACTCAACGGCTGGGCAGTAAACGACCTCAGCAAGCCTCACGAGGGGATGGATGACTTGTTCCAGGCGATAATCGACCACGTCCCCGCCCCTGATGTCGACCCGTCAAAGCCCTTCCTCATGCAGGTTAGCACACTCGCGTGGAATGAGTACGTCGGCAGGATAGGCTGCGGGAAAATCCTTCAGGGACATATCCGCAAGGGCGAGCCGTTCGTTAGAGTGTCAACAAAATGGAACACCACCGACCACACTGGCGATGACTGGGAGATTGTCGGCCATGAGAACGCTAAGGCGGCGCAGTTGTGGGTTACGCGTGGGCTTGACCGCACGGAGGTTGACGAGGTCAGCGCGGGCGATATTGTGTGGATTACCGGGCCGAACGAAATCAATATCGGCGATACTTTCTGCGCGGAAGAAATTTCTGACTCACCCCTGAAGCCGTTATCCATTGAGGAGCCGACGGTGTCAATGTTCTTCCTCGTGAACTCCGGGCCTTTTGCCGGGCGCGAGGGTCAGGCGGTAACGTTGCGGCAGCTCAAGGCACGGTTACAGCGGGAGATGCACGTGAATGTTTCTCTTAGGATGGAGGACTTGGGGCGGCCTGACGGCGTGAAGATTTCCGGGCGCGGGGAATTGCAGTTAGGGATTCTCATTGAGGAGATGAGGCGTGAGGGTATGGAGTTCTGCGTGTCCAAGCCTGAAGTCATCGTTGAGTACAAGGACGGCAAGAAGTGTGAGCCTTACGAGCTGGTTACTATTGACGTGCCGGAAGAGTACCAGGGAATCGTGTTCGAGAAGATGACCCGCCGCAAGGGAAAAGTCCTCAACATCGATAACCCGGACAGGGGACTCCTGCGGATTGAGATTGAGATTCCGACAAGGGGACTCATAGGTTACAGGGGGGAATTTCTCACCGACACCCGCGGACTCGGCATAATGTCAAACTGTTTCAGCGGCTACAAGGAATGGGCTGGCGACCTCATCACCCGCAACCGTGGCTCTCTCGTCAGCATGGACACGGGCGAGGCCACAGCCTACCAGCTCGAAAATCTACAGAGCCGGGGAGTATTGTTCATCTCACCGCTTGAGCAGGTCTACAACGGAATGATTATCGGGGAATGCTCACGTCCGGGCGATATTCCCTGCAACCCCACCAAGAAGAAGCAGCAGACTAACCACCGCTCGGCCACGAAGGAGCTAACGACGAAGCTCGATGTCCCCCGCCGCATGTCGCTGGAGAAGGCTATGGAGTGGATAGAGACGGATGAGCTTGTTGAAGTTACGCCGCAGTCGGTCAGGCTCAGGAAGGCGATACTTGATGAGCTTGAACGAAGGAAGGCTAGAAGGGTAGCACCGGGCAGTCAGGAGGCATGACAGCCATGAAACGCACATTAGCCGCAATAACCCTGCTTCTGCTCGCGCTGGCTCTCACACCGTCAGCAGAAGCCGCCTACACCCGTCCCGCAACATTCGTGATTCCCCCAAGCTACCAGGAAGCACGCGACTTCCACGAGGGACTCGCCGCCGTGAAATCCGGGGATCGCTGGGGATATGTCGACTATCTCGGACGCATAGCGATTCCGTTTGTCCACAGAGTCCCGGAAGCAGGCGATTTCTCGGAGGGCTTCGCTTTTGTCGGCGACCACTACATCGACAGCGAGGGACAGCCCGCATTCGTCCGAATTGACCCTGACACTGACGAGCGCACAGAACGGTTCTTCACCAACGGACTCCCATTCTCGCAGGGCATGGCCGCAGTACAGGTTGCGGGGCAGTGGGGGTATATCGACATGATGGGCAACTACTTAATCCCGCCGCAGTTCGAGAGAGCCGGGAGGTTTGTTGACGGAATCGCACCCGCCCGGAGAAATGGCCTGTGGGGGTACATCGACATGCGCGGAAGGTGGGTTATTGAGCCGAAATTCACACGCGCCGGGGAATTTCACGAGGGACTCGCCGCAGTGTATATCCGGGGTCGCTGGGGCTACATCAACAAGGAAGGCAAGTACGCTATAAGGCCTCAGTACACAGAAGCAGGAGATTTCGCTTACGGTGTCGCTCCCGTCAGAACACGCACAACCTACAGGGGCTGGGGCTACATCGGCCACTGGAACAATAAGGCAATCCCCAAACGCTACAACAACGCCGGGAATTTCGGAGACGGTCTCGCTCCTGTTACTGGTGATGCCCGCTGGGGGTATGTGAATGTCAGGGGTGAATGGGAGATTTCCGCCCAGTATGAGGACGCACGGACTTTCAGCGAAGGACTTGCGGCTGTTAGGGTCGAGGACAAGTGGGGATATATCCGGCAGTGAGGCTTGCGACATAGCCGGGGGCAAAGGGTCTGGAACGCATTAGCCCAACATTCGGCAGTGAGGCATGACCCGGCGCAAAGGCTCTGGGACGCATTCACATACAACATCAGACAGTGAGATATAATTTTGCCGACAAAGGAGATGAGACTTATGGACGCAGTACTGGACAGGCCGAAAACATCATGGGTCAAGCCCACAAGGAAGCTGACTGAGGCGGAAATCGAGCAGCTCATAGAGAATTACGATTATGTTTATGATGAGGATGATGACAGCACAGCACTTGACCCCGTTTATGACGCTTACGGCAACCCGACAGAGTCAACAATACGCGCAATGTACGAGTCCCGTCATGGAATAGGTGAGGAAACAACACTTGATGAGCTTCTAGCTTGGGTGAACAGTCTCTGATGCGCAGGATTAAGGAGAGCCGCGAGTTCAAGAAGGCAAAGAGGCGGATAGAAAGAAGCGGAAGATATGCCAAGGCAATGAATGAAAGATTTTTGCCAGCTCTGATAACTCTTGCGAATGACGGCATACTCGACTATTCATATCACGACCACGAGCTTCACGGAGATTACGAAGGCAGCCGTGAGTGTCATATATTGTTCGACCTTCTGCTTGTGTACAGGTATGAGGATGAGGACAATGTATTATGTATGGCTTGAGAAACTGGGAAGCCACAGCGGGATTCTTGGACTGTGACTCATTCCCGCCCGAAACGTTTCAGAAGGTCATCATTCTTCAGCTCAATCATCACAGGCCGCCCATGAGGACACACAAACGGCTGTTCGCACTCATGAAGTTCCCGCCACAAGGTTAACGCCTCGTCCCCCGCCAGCTTTGTGGTGAGTTTCACCGAAGCCTTGCACGCCATCGTCGCCCAAGTCCGCCACAATATATTTCTCGTATCACCGTCATGATTGCTCTTCAAGGCACGCAGCGATGCCCGCAATAACGCTTCCGGCTCAAAGTCAACACTCCCTATTGCCGGGACCGCTGTCATCTCTACCCCCGACTCACCGTTCACGAAGTCGAAGCCCGAATCCCTCAAGGACGACTCATATTCAGCAGTCTCAAGCGCAAGTGTAGGGTGCAGTATCACAGGCATCAACAGCTTCTGCACGTTCCGGGAGTTTTCCGCCGCAGACTTTATACGCTCATAGTTCACACGTTCATGCGCCGCGTGAGGGTCGACAAGCACAAGCCCCTCTTGAGTGTCATACACCAGATAGCCGCCCGAATTTTGCCCCATGAAGTGAACGCCAGAGTCCTCCGTTGCAGTCCCAGTGTCAGCAAAAAGAGCAGCCTGAACGTTTCCTGCTGACGGGAAATCACGTGTGCTTGCTGACGGGGTATCACCGAAATTCCAGCCCGGACGTGTCGATGAGGCTCTGTGAGGTGCGGGTGTCATTGTAGGTGCTGGAGGAGTGAGTCTGACGGGGGCGTTTGTGTTCGTGGGAATATAGGCGGGACTTCCGAGTCTTTTCACCGCGTTGTGCAGGCTGGAATATATCTCGTCGGGATAACGGAAGCGGACTTCGGCCTTCGCCGGGTGAATGTTCACGTCAACAAGAGAAGGCTCAAGCGTGAAGAACAATGCCCAGTTCCCGGCAAGCTCCCTCGCTGCAGTGGCGACCGCAGACTTTATGACCGGGTCATTCACCGCACGGCCATTCACGAACGACATCACATCACCGCGCCCGGATAGTCCTGCTCTGGACTGAAACCAGCACTCCATAGCGAGATGTTCTCCGATAATGTTGACGGTCTGAATCTCTGCTCCCTCCGGCCAGATTTTCGCGAGTACTCTCCGCCTGTCCCCAGAGCCGTCCGTGCTGAATATCTCTTTGCCGTCATGCTCAAGGAAGAATGACACCGCCGGGCTGCACACAGCGTACTCACGTATGAAGACAGCTGCCCGCCTGAGTTCGCCTGATGCACTCTTGAGGAATTTTCTGCGAGCCGGGAGTCCTGAGAACAAGTCCGCAACCTGTACGCGGGTTCCCGGTGAACACTTCACGTGTATATGCTCGGTGATTTTGCCGTCATGTGTCCGGACTAATCCGCCGTCATCCTCTGAGGGCTTGCGGCTTCGTATCTCAACGTCAGCAACTGCCGCCAGACTCGCGAGTGCTTCACCCCTGTAGCCCAGCGTCATTATCCGCTCAAGGTCTGAGATCTCACGGAGCTTGCTTGTTGCGTGGTACATCAAGGCTAGGGGCAGGTCGTCAAACGCTATCCCTTCACCGTCATCCTCAACGACAATCCGCAAACGTCCTCCATCCTTGAGTGAGACAGATATACGTGTTGCTCCTGCGTCTAGTGAGTTCTCGGTGAGTTCCTTCACGGCTGAGGCGGGGCGTTCTACGACTTCTCCGGCGGCAATCCGCGACCAGACATTTTCGGGCAGTGAATATATTGCGGGCATAATGGACTCCTTTGCTGGTGTTTTTCGTGTGCTATATCATTCTGGCGTTACGGCTCTTCTCCTTGAGCCTGTGAAGTATCTTCAGTGCCTCCATCGGCGTAATGTTGTCCGTGTCAATCCCGGCAAGCTCCTCGACTACAGCATCACTTTCCGGCGACAAAAGCATAATCTGCCGTCTCAGCGCAACCTGCGGCAATGGTGCGGGAATATCCTCCGTCCGCAGTCCGTCCTTCTCGAAAATCTCCAGAAGCTCAAACGATCTCCTCAGCACCACGTCAGGCAGTCCTGCAATCCTCGCGACCTCGATTCCGTATGACCTTCCCGCCGCCCCCCTCACAACCTGGTGAAGGAACATGATACCCTCTCTGCCTTCTGAGACCGTCATGCTGTAGTTCTTCACGCCGTCTAATCTCTCCTCAAGGCACGTCAATTCATGGTAGTGTGTCGCAAAAAGCACCCTCGAACGTGAAGCTCCCTGCAAGTATTCCAGTACAGCCCATGCTATGCTCATGCCGTCATATGTCGCAGTCCCGCGCCCTACCTCATCGAGAATGATTAGGCTTCTGTCGGTTACGTTGTTCAGGATATTGGCGGTCTCTAACATCTCTATCATGAATGTGCTTGACCCCCTCACCAAGTCATCCCTAGCTCCTATCCGGGTAAATACGCGGTCAACGAGTCCTATCCTTGCTGACTCCGCCGGTATCCACATTCCTGCCTGGGACATTATCACTATCAGCGCGGTCATACGAAGCCACGTTGATTTTCCGGCCATGTTCGGCCCGGTGAGGATTATCACGCGTCCGTCGGTGTCAATGTTCACGTCATTCGGGACAAAGGCGGCATCTTTCAGTTCACGCTCAATCACAGGATGACGGCCTGCCCTGATGTCTATCACGTCAGAGTCATCAACGACAGGACAGCAGTAATTCCCCGCTCGCGCAACCTCGGAGCATGACGCTGTGCAGTCCAGTATTCCCAGAAGGCGAGCCGTAAGCTGCAGCTCCTTGCTGTGTTCGAGGACGTGTGAGACTACAGCCCGGTACAGTTCCGACTCAATGCGTGAGATTTCAGCCTCAGCGTTCTTCATGCGTGCCTCGAAATTCTTCAGCTCTGGTGTAGTGTAGCGTTTTGCGTTGACGAGGGTCTGAGTCTGCCTGAAGTAATCCGGCTGATATGACAGTCCTGATTTCCCCGCCTCTAGGTAATAGCCGAAAGCGTTCGTGAAGCCTGCCTTGAGCTTGGGCGTATTGGTGGCCTGGCGTTCGCGCTCTAGATATTCCTTCAGCCACTCTTCACCCTTCTGTGAGATTTCGCGGACTGATGATAATTCCCCGCTGAATGATGAGCGTATGACATCACCATTGCCCAACATGCGCGGTAGTCGTTCCTCTAATGCCCCCTCCAAGTATCCGCTCAACTCTGAGACATCCGGCAATGACTCCTGCAAGGCCTTCAACGGTTCATTGAGCGTTATAGCTTTCACCGCCGGGATTATACGCAGAGTGTCACGGATTGCTCCGAGGTCCAAAGGATTGCCAGTGCCGAGTGCCAGACGTGAGAGTGAGCGTTCTATGTCTCTTGTTGACGATAAGCAGTCCTGTAGCTGTGAGCATTCGCGGGGTGATGAGACTAACACGCCGATGTATTCCTGACGCTGTGAGATTGCATGAATGTCCATCAATGGCCGCAGTATCCAGTCCTTGAGGGTGCGCCGTCCTGCGCTTGTCCTGCAACGGTCGATTGACGCTAGGAGTGATACGCTAGTCCCAGAAGTCTCCGGGATAAGCTCAAGGTTTCTCTGTGCTGACGAGTCGAGGCTCATTCTGTCCTTCACCATGAGGGGGGCTAGCTTCAGCACGTCATTCAATGAGCTGAACTGAGTCGCTGTGAGATAGTCCAGTGCCGCCCAAGCCGGGCCGGTGCATAAATCCCCGTCAGCAATCCCGAAGCCCTCAAGCCTTGAAGTGTGAAGTGCTGACTTGAGCCTGCCGGAAGCGTTCTCAGGCTTGAATGTCTCAGGTGATACAGGACGAAGGTTGTAGCCGTTCATGAAATCGGGAATGGTCTTGATGTTCGAGGGGTAAAGGATTTCGCCGGGTGTGAAGGCTGACAGCATAGCCTCCGCATCTCTCACGCTCAGAGTCCCGGCCTCAAGAAGCCCGGTGTTGACCGAAAGCAGAGCCATAGCAACGCGCCCCCTGACAGGCCAGACTGAAGCAAGGTGTGCTGACTCGGAGTTCTCATCGTCAGGAAGGTATGTACCCGGCGTAACAACACGAATCACCCTGCGCTCAACGATGCCTTTTGCGGACGGCTCACCAATCTGCTCACATATAGCTGCCCGGCAGCCTGCACGAATCAGCCGCGACAAGTACGAGTTCAGTGCATGATGAGGGATTCCGGCCATCGGGATTTTTTTCTCCGGGTCTCTTGCGGTCAATGCTATGTTCAGAACGGAGGCGGCCTGCTTTGCGTCGTCAAAGAACATCTCGTAGAAGTCGCCCATCCTGAAGAGAAGCAATGCGTCAGGGTAATCTTCCTTGAAGGACTTGTACTGTTCAAGCCACGGGGTAATTTTCACGTCAGAAGGTATAACTTTGCTCATGATTGCCAGCTTTCAGAGTCGGATAAATTTTCGAGTGCGTGTAATATTTTAGCGTATAAGTCGGGGATGTCCTTTCTGAGTCCGGCTATGTAGTCGCGGATTCTCTGGCGTTCTGTGTGTCCGGCAAAAGGGCAGGGACTGGATATTACCGGGAGACTGAGCCGCTTCACCTCGTCAACAATTGCTGACTCTGTAGCAAGAACAAGCGGCCTGATTACTGTAACACCTGTGCGTGTCATCAAAACTTTCGGCTGGAAACTTTTCGCCCTCCCTGCGTGAAGGAGGTTCATGAAGAAAGTTTCTGCTGCGTCATCAAGAGTGTGGCCGAGTGCGAGCTTGTTATAGCCGTTGTGAGATGCCCACGAGCTGATTATTCCCCGCCTCATGTTAGCGCAGAATGAACACGGTGATTTCTCCTGCCTCGCGTTGATGATGCCGATGATGTCCTGTGCTATGACTGTGTACGGAATGCCGAGTGAGCCGCAGTAATCCTCAAGGGGGGAAGTGTCGAGTCCTGAGAGTTTCACGGTGAGTGCTGAGACTGAGAACTTGACCGGGCTTCGGTGCTGGAGGTCATGAAGGGCGTGAAGTAGAATGAGGCTGTCCTTTCCGCCGGAGAGGCCGACTAGTATTCTGTCCCCCCCGGAAATCATTTGCCACCGGGATATTGCTCTGCCTATCTTGCGCCTGAGTGAGTGATTTATCTGTGCATTCATTTCTTGCTGATGATAACGTGTAAGTCAACAGGGAAAATTCCGAGTCTCAACGTGATTGCTGAGACTGAGAACTTGACCGGGCTTCGGTGCTGGAGGTCATGAAGAGCGTGAAGTAGAATGAGGCTGTCCTTTCCGCCGGAGAGGCCGACTAGTATTCTGTCCCCCCCGGAAATCATCTGCCACTGTGATATTGCCCTGCCTATCTTGCGTCTGAGTGAGTGGTTTATCTGTGTGAGCATTTTTTGCGGTACATTATACGCCTCGTGAGTGTGATATAAATCCCGGCCATGAAGATAATGACGGAGCGGGGCAGTGTGCAGGGGGTATCAGGTGCAAACAGTGAAAGTGTCAGTGTGAGTATGCCAAGAGGCTGGTGAACTGCTGTTTTCCAGAGTGCTACATTGACAGGCATTAAGGGCTACAAGGGAGCAGGCAGGCCGTAACGGAATTTTGTGGACGCTTATGTTTCAGCGGTCATTGCGCGGTAAAAGCAATCCCCCCGTCCGCACATCAGACCGGGGGATTCACATCAACCGTTCAGGAAATACACTCCGAGACTCAGATACTCCGCGAACACCAGCCACAGCACATAAGGCAGCTGCAAGTACGCGCTCAAAGGGTCAATTCTCCTGAAGCACAAGCACATCATCACGACAAGAACCAGCATCACCGCCAGACACAGCGAGGCCAGCAGAAACATCCTCAGCGTGAAGAACACGAAGCACCACGCAAAATTTATCCCCAGCTGAAACATGAACAGACGCAATCCTCTCGTGCGTTCATCAGACTCAGGGGCGGCGTAAATCCTCGCGGCACTTACTCCCATAAGCGCGTAAAGTACCGTCCACACTGCCGGGAAAAGCAGCGCAGGCGGTGAGAGAAACGGCTTCACGATGGAGGAAGCGTAAACCTTTACGTCCTCACGTGTCAGAAACCCGGCCGCTATGCCGACAGCCTCAGTGAAAGCAATCCAGTACACATATATCATCGCTTGCTGCCTCCCTGTTTCATTGCCTCAAGATATGCCCGCAGGTGAGACAAAGCATAATTGATGTCATCGGGCAAAGTTTCAGGAGCATCGGCCATGTACTGCCGGACTCTCTCCTCGTCAGCAATAATTCTCCGCCTGACAGTTTTACGCGCATCATTCCTCTTAGCCCTGAAGTACTCCACAATCCTCACCGAGAAATCACCGCTGGACTCATAGCCCAGTCCCGCAAGAAATCTCAGTATATTTCCCTTCATGAAGAGAATATCTTTCTTGACGAGGTCATTACGAGCCTCTACGGTCAGGAAATTCACACCAAGCACAACAGGCCGGGAATTTCGCGCGAGTACAGGCTTCTTCACGAGAACATTCCACGAACGCTTCAGCTTCTCCAGAATATCATTGCGCCTCACTGCCTCCGGGAACATTCTCCGCAAGTCTATCCTGAGTCCGTCATCCTCTGTCATCATTCTTCCTCCGCTCATCACGCGCAAGTATCACCGAAATCAATTGCACGTCAACAGGAGTAACACCCGAAATCCTCAAGGCATGTCCGAGCGACTCCGGCCTGTAACGCTTCAGCTTCTGGAGTGATTCAGCACGAAGTCCCTTCACGCTGTCATAGTCGAAATCGTCAGGTATCCTCGCTCCGTCAAGATTCTTCATGCGGGCGGCGACTCTGTTCTCCCGCTCAAGATACCCGGTGTAGCGAAGCTCCGTCTCAACGTGTGATTTCTCCTCGCGTGTGAGATTCAGCGGTGAGGGCGACAATCTTTCAGCAAGCTCATACGTTACCCCCCTGTGAGTCATGTATCCGGCAACTGTCATTGTCTCACTCAGAATTTCAGCGTCATATTCAGCGCAGAGGGACTCGGCTTCTGCTGACGGTGAAATTTTTGCTGACTTCAGACGCGCAATCTCTTCATCCTCACGAGAGAACCTATCCTCAAGGAACGCCCAGCGGGAGTCGTCAATCAGTCCTGCCTTCCTGCCGTAACGTGATAGCCTGTGCGCCGCATTGTCCCAGCGTAACAGTAATCTATGCTCACATCTCCCCGTAAGCATCCTGTAAGGCTCATCGGTGCTCTTGGTCGTGAGGTCGTCAACAAGAACACCCAGATAGCCCTCATCGCGTCCCAGTGTCAGAGGCTCTTCACCCTTCGCATACATGGCCGCGTTTATCCCCGCAAGCAATCCCTGAGCGGCGGCTTCCTCGTAGCCACTTGTCCCGTTGACCTGTCCAGCGCAGAATAGTCCGGGAATGCTCCTGAGTTCGAGAGAGTGCTTCAGCTGGGACGGGAGTATGTACGTGTACTCTATGCCGTAGCCGGGCCTGATGATTTTCGCGTGTTCACAGCCGGGCAATGAGCGCACCATTTCCGCCTGTACATCATAGGGGAGGCTGGTCGAGAAGTTCTGCACGTAGACTTCATCATTTGACGGTGATACAGGCTCGAACACTATCGGGTGCGTTATGTGGTCAGGAAAACGTATGTACTTGTCCTCGATTGACGGGCAATAACGCGGGCCGTTCGCTGAAACATTACCAGTAACAAGAGGAGAGCGCGAGATATTCCGGGCAAGTATGGAGTAAGTCTCTTCGGTCGTCCGCGAAAACCAGCACGCATAATCCGACTCATACACCTTCCCATGCCCCCACAAGTCGAAGCACAGAGGCTCAGGTTCCGACAGTTGCGGCTTCATCCCGGCTCGCGAAAAGTCTATCGTGTGAATGTTGAGACGGGGAGTCGTGTCCGTTCTCATTTTCCCGGTCTCAATGCCCAAGTCAGCAAGAGAGTCCGCAAGACGCTCCGAGTTCTGTTGACCCATAGGCCCGGAAGGGAACGAGATTTCCCCCATGAAGACGCGCCCGGCCATGTAGACACCTCCGCATATCACTACAGCCCTGGCACTGTAACATGAGCCATGACGAGTCATAACGCCTGAGACCTTGCCGCCCTCCGTGAGAATTGACACTGCTTCGTCCTGGTGAATGTCCAGGTTTGGTGCTGACGTTAGGAGCTTCCTGTAGTACCTGCTGTACATGAACGGATCACACTGCGCCCTCAATGCCCGGACTGCCGCGCCCTTTGACGTGTTGAGCCAGCGTATCATGAGGGTAGAAGCGTCCGCCGCACGAGCCTGTTCGCCGCCCAGAGCAGAGACTTCACGCACAAGATGACCCTTTGCCGGGCCGCCTATTGACGGGTTGCAGGGCATCAGGGCTGTGTTGTCGATGTTGAGGTTCAGCATGAGGGTGCGAAGACAAAGCCGGGAGATTGCAAGTGCCGCCTCACATCCTGCATGGCCGCCGCCGATTACGATTGCGTCATATGAGTCTTGGTACACTGGGACTATTCCCCCGCCTCGCCAAGATATTCCTCAAGCGTGAGACCGTCAGCAGTAATTTTCCGGGCTATGTCAGGGCTGTCAATGTAGCGGATGTGCCAAGGCTCGTAACTGTAGCCTGTGATACTCTCTTTGCCTTCGGGGTAACGCAGGATGAAGCCGTATTCCGCCAGCTTTGCGTGTATCTTCTGCCAGATTTCAGGGTGCTTGACCATGTCCTCGTTGAGGTAAACGTCCCTGCTGTCCAAGCGGAAATAGAGATCCAGCGCAAGCCCGGTGTGATGCTCGGAATATCCCGGTGTCGCGACTGTCCTCCGTGCATAATCCGCGCCGTATTTCTCGGTGAAACGCCTCATTATGTCTCTCTGTTCTGCTACACTGCGGAAGGCCGAGTCCAGCTCAATGTGTACTCAATGTGTATACCGTCATTCACGGCGAGGTCATCCTTCAGTCTCAGGTAAGCCCCGTATGCTTTCACCTCAGCAGCAACGTCATCACTCAGTGAGTTTACTGTGCGGACGGTCTCAATTGAAGTCTCCCAGTCAGCAGGAAGCTCGTGATTCTTGTTGACCAGTACCATGTAGTTGACGGAACTTTTCCCGAAGGCACACACTGCAAGCAGCATGACGGCCAGGACAGCCGCCGGTGAACGAATAAGTTTCCTCATGATTTCCTCCTGTTTTCCGTAAAAGGGATTGGGGCATTATATCACCCGTCAATGAAGCTCAACCACACCGAATTTCCGCCTCAGTGCAAACGGCTTCTCAGGCGCGGTAACGAAAGACTGCCATCCTGTAGCAGACAGCTCCCGGTAAATCCACTGCCGTCCTTCAGCGTCAAGTTCAGCGGTGAGGTCATCAAGGAGCAGTACAGGTTCGCGGCCTAATCTCTGAGCGATGAGCCTTCCTGCCGTGAGTATGAGGTACAGTATCAGCCTCCGCTTTTGTCCCCGGCTCAGTGATATGCTAGCTGGCCTGCCTGTTTCTGTTACGGTTATGGCGATGTCATCATAGCCGGGACCGCACAAAGGATGCTGGGCGTAAACTTCACGCGCTGAATTTCTCCCGGTCATCTCGCGCATATATTCTTCACCGGGCTTGTTCATGGCCGGGACGAACTCAAGCGAGAACTTTTCCGGGGGAATCATCTTCATCATCTCAGCGATTACTGCCCTGCGTATGTCCATAATCCAGCCTCCCAGACGGAAGAACGGTATATCTGTTGACGCTGGGGATCTTCCCTGCCTGAGCAATGATGTGCGTGAACGTGATACTACCCTGAAATCCGCAAGCCTCTTCGCGAACGGAGGCACGAAAAGCGAACACAGCCTGTCAACAAAAAGCCTGCGTGATGACGGAGAGCCGTCTATCAGTGAAAGGTTGCCTGTGAGGAATATTACGGACGGTACAGCAAGACGCAGCTCCGTGAATGATGTTGACTTCCCGCCAAGCCTCAATGAGATTCGCGATGAGATTTCCGCGCTGACAGTGAGAGTTTCCTCGCCGGACAATTCCGCGCCTATATACGCCCTGTGAGTCTGACTCTGCCACGAGACAACCCCGGAAGTTTTGTTACCGGGAAAAACTCCCCAGCCCGTGATTATGCTCAATGCCTCAAGGAGATTGGTCTTGCCCGCGCCGTTATTCCCCAGAATCAAATTGATACCCGGACTCCAGCTTGCACTAAAATCCGGGCTCTCTCGTGAAAGATTCCTGAAGTTACGCAGGGTTATTCTGTCTATCTTCAACGCTAAAACGGCGTGTCTGACTCGCTGTTGTTTTCCTGGGACTGTTCTGCTTCAGGGGCTGGAATGGGCTCATAGGGTGCTTCGGTGAAGTCTGCTGACTCTTCTTCGGTCATAGCGTCCTGAGTGCTTAACCTTGCGGGCATGAGCATATACAGGAAATCATCACTGCCTTCACGCTTCATTCTGGTCTGGCCTTCCTCGCCGCTGAACTCGATTAACGCCTGTTCGTTGCCTAGAGCCTTCAAGCCGTCCATGAAGTAGCTTACGTTGAAGCCTACCTGCAAGTTCTTCCCGGTGATTTCGGGCTGCAATGTCTCGCTTGCCGTGCCTAGTTCGGGAGCGCGGGCGGTAATCCTCATGTCGCCGCCGGGATTCATAGATATGGACATGATATGTGCCGTTGTGGTCTTGGCGATAATATCTATGCGTTCAAGCACGGAGAGAAGCTCGCCAGCATTAACGCGGAGTGTTGTGTACTGCTCATCGTTGAGTATGCGCTCAAATTTCGGGAACGATGAGTCCACGCGCCTAACGGAATACTCTGACGCATCGAGCGCGAACCATGCCATTGACCCGTCAGCAAGAATCCTCACTGTATTATCCTCGCCGAGTGAGGCAATATTCTTCGCCAGATCCTTTAGCGCACTGGCCGAAAGCAGCAAGTCTTCATCCTTTGAGACCATGCACGGAGCTTTTGAGAGGGACAGCCTTTTACCGTCAGTAGATACTGCTGTGAGCTGTCCTTCTGATGCTCTGACCAGGCATGTACCCAAATATTTCGGGAAATCCTGGGGCTGTGATGCGGCGGAAGAGCCTTCAGTGATAATCTTGGCCAGAAGCGGCGCGGCAATCTCACATATGACCTCAGCGGATGAACTTTCCGGGATGTTGGGGAATGTTTCTGACGACATGACAGCAAAACGCATCTTGTTGCGCCCGGCGTTGAGGAAGCCCCTTGTGGTGTTGACTTCAAGCACAAAGTCTTCCGTGTCCAGCTTCCTTAGGATGCCCCCGAAAATCGCGGCGGGTATCACGGCTTTTCCCGGTTCGATTACGTTAGCTCCATTAGCGCGGCATTTGATGGACGTGTTCAGGTCGGTGGCCTCAAGTGTTACTGTGCTGTCTTCTGAGGCGGTTATGAGGACTCCTTTTGCTGACTCGCTGGCTGTTTTTGACGCGGTTAGTTTCTCGGCGTTCTGCCATGCCTTGAGGAAGTCTTGACGTTCAATTTCTAGTTTCATGGATGATTTTCCTTTGCGTGATATAAATTTTTTCGTGAATGATAATTATATCTCAACGCCTGCGGTAATATCTGAACTGTAGCAAACGGCTCTATAATGGCCGGGAGTAAAATCTTTCTGCATGGAGTGAGGATATGATGACAAGACAAGAACTCTGGGACAAAATTTGGTATGACAATTCTGACTCTGTGATTTACCTTACGGCTAGGAGGGCTTTGGCTGCCGGAGCAAAACGTGAGAGAGTCCTGGACGCGCTGATGAGCAGCAATCCAGAAATGGAACTCGCCTACCTCATACCCTATGTGTAAGGGAGAAAGAAAATCCCCTCTCTGCGCATTCACAGGGAGGGGGCTTGATATTGCTTCAGTCAAAATCTCCGTCAATGTCAAAATCTTCGTTCGCTTCAACAATATCTGAGGTCTCGTTTTCCGTGTAATTGATGGGCTTTCCCTCCCTCAAGAATCTTATGCGCTCCAAGAAATCAGGCGTAAGAGGCTGGCGGAACTTCATTGCTTCCCCCGTAACAGGATGAGAAAATTCCAGCTTCCACGAATGAAGATATACCCGCCTCAATCCCTCATCATTAGCCCCGTACAATTTATCCCCCACCAGAGGACAGCCCAAGGCCGACATGTGTACCCGTATCTGGTGAGTCCTCCCGGTGAACAGCTCGCACTCAGCCAGCGATATACCGTCAATGCTCCACAGCACTTTGTAGCCCGTCAGTGATGGCTTGCCCCCTTCAGCCACCATCATACGCAGGGGGTTGGCCGGGTCTCTGGCAATCGGCCCGGAGAGTATTCCCTCTCTTTTCTCCGGGACACCGTGAGCCAGCGCAATATAGTGCTTGTGTACCGTCCGCTCCTTGAACATGTTGATTAGTGCCAGCGTAACTTTCTGAGTCCTTGCCACCACCATCAAGCCGGAAGTCCCGCCGTCAAGCCTGTGTACTATTCCCGGACGTAACCAGTTGGGTAGCTCGCGCATTTCCGGGTAACGGTAGACGAGGCCGTTGACGAGAGTGTTGCGCCAAGAACCGGGAGCAGGGTGGACTACGAGTCCTGAAGGCTTGTTGATGACGAAGATATATTCATCCTCGTAGACTACCTCGAACTCTACCGGGTCAGCCTTAAGGTATGTCAGGTTGAGGGATTCGGGAATGTCGGCGGTGAATCTGCGGCCTTCCGGGACTTTCTTTGAGGGCTTCAGCGAGTCTTTATCATCACACTTAATGCTGCCAGCTTTCAGAAGCCTCTGAACATGCGAGCGTGTCATCTCCAGTTTGTCAGCAAGAAACACGTCAAGCCTGGGATATTCACGTTCAGCAACTATTTCTGTAATCACAGCTTCATCCCCCTCAAGGTGTCGTGAAAGTCAGCCAGGCTAATCACAAAGTTATCCATGTCCCTCTTTAGCGCACTGACAGCCGCCCTTCTCACCGCAAGAGGCTTATTCCGCAGCAATATCACGAAAATCTCCCTGCGAGTCTCAAGGAGTCTCTGAACATGCGACCGTGTCATCTCCAGTTTGTCCGCAAGAAACACGTCAAGCCTGGGATATTCCCGGTCAGCAACTATTTCTGTAATCACAGCTTCATCCCCCTCAAGGTGTCGGAAAAGTCAGCAAGCCTAATCACAAAGTTATCCATGTCCCTCTTTAGCGCACTGACAGCTGCCCGCCTCACCGCAAGAGAAATATCCCCGCCCGACATACCATCACTCATGGCCGCGAGTGTCTCACCGTCAACATCATCCGCAAGAGGCTTATTCCGCAGCAGTATCCCGAAAATCTCACGGCGAGTCTCAGTGTCTGGAAGAGGAAGCTCAAGTTTCAGGTCGAATATTCCCGGAGCAAGAAGCGACTTGTCGAGAAGGTCAATCCTGTTTGTTGACGCTAGGACTGTTACGCCGTTAAGCTCCTCAATGCCGCGCATCTCAGCCAGGAATTGCGAGGTCAGGCGTGATTCTGTTGACGCAAAAGCCGAACCTGTCCCGGCTCTCTCAGGGAACAATGACTCTATCTCGTCAAAGTATATGATTGATGGTGCAGCCTGTTTTGCCACGCGGAAAATGTCCCTCAATGCACGTTCTGACTCGCCTAGGTAACGCGATAATACGTTTGCTGACTGTACGCTGATGAAGTTTACGCCGCTCTCGTGCGCTAATGCTTTTGCGAGGAGAGTCTTTCCCGTCCCGGAAGCCCCGTAAAGCAGTATTCCCCTTGTCGCCTGGATGCCGTAACGCTGGTAGATTTCGGAGTGATTGAGCGGCCATGTTACCGCCTGCATCAGCTCATCCTTAACGGAAGAAAGCCCGCCGACATCGCCCCAAGTAACATCAGGAATCTCAACGAAGACTTCTCTTGTTGCTGACGGCTCGGTCTCAAGCAGTGCGTTCATGAAGTGCCGCATACATACCTCAAGCCCCGCTATTCTCTCGTAAGGAAGCTCCTGTGTCTGGAAGTCAACGTAAGGCAGTATGTCCCTCACGCAAGACATAGCCGCCTCCTTAGCGAGTGCTTCAAGGTCAGCCCCGACAAAGCCATGCGACAAGTCAGCAATTCTCTTGAGGTCAACGTCTGCTGACAGTGGCATACCCCGCGTGTGTATCCTGAGTATTTCGAGCCGTCCGTTGCGGTCAGGTGTGGGTATGGAGATTTCGCGGTCAAAGCGTCCCGGTCGTCTGAGTGCCGGGTCAAGGGAGTTGGGAATGTTGGTCGCGCCTATGACGATGAGCTGTCCGCGGGATTTCAGGCCGTCCATGAGTGCGAGAAGCTGTGCGACTACCCTGCGTTCAACCTGCTTTTCGCCGCCCATGTCCTCACGCTTGGGTGCGATTGCGTCAATCTCATCGATGAAGATGATTGAGGGTGCGCGGTCTTGAGCCTCCTCGAAGATTTTGCGGAGACGTTCTTCCGACTCGCCGTAGAATTTCCCGATTATCTCAGGGCCGGATATGTGGGTGAACCAAGCATCAGTTTCGTTTGCTACAGCGCGTGCTATGACGGTCTTTCCTGTACCGGGGGGGCCGTACAACAACACTCCGCGCGGGGGCTGAATGCCGAGTCTCTCGAATATCTGCGGGAAGCGTAACGGAAGCTCTATCATTTCGCGGACTTTGCGTATCTGTGAGCTGAGACCGCCGATGTCCTCATACGTAACTTTGTGGGTGTGCCTGACCTCAAGCGGCTTAAGGATATTGAGGTAGGTTGACTTGTTGAGGATTACGACTCCTTCCGGGGTTGTGGCTGTAACCTGGAAATCGCAGACACGAGTCCCGAAAAGCGTTACCCGTACCCGGTCGCCTGCGTTCATGGCCTGGCCTTCGAGCATGGAGAGTATGTAGCCTGAGTCATTCTCGCGCTGTGAGAGCTTAACGTCCCCCAAAGGCTGAAGGGTTGCGCTTCCGGCGAAATGGTGAGTGATTGATGACTCAAGGGTGATGGTTTCGTCCAGTGATGTCCCGGCGTTCTCGCGGATGAGGCCGTCTATCTGGATGATGCCGCGTCCTGTCTCGCGGTCTCCTGTTCGGATTCTTGCGGGGGTTGACTTGCGCCCGGCTATGAGGACTAGGTCGCCGTCTGTGAGATTCATTGCGGCCATGTCGTCAGGATGGATGCGGGCGAGTCCCTTCATTGCGTCCCCTGAATATGCTTCGCTGACTTTGTATGTTCTCTGCATGGGTTATCCCTCGATTTGACGTGCTATAATGAGAGCGTCCGGGGAAGCTGCGGACATTTTTGAAAGTTTGGTTGCCGGAATGAGGGGCGAGCCTCAACCAGCAAAACCAAACCAGTCTTGGGACGCTACTTCCTCTTTATCAAGTTGATGAGATGGGCAATCGCGTTGATGACTTTCGCAACAGCCTCGAGGAGTTTTATGAAGTCTCTCATAACCCTCACCCCCATTCTAAGCGGGGAGAAGTTATTTTCCTCTGCGACAACCCCCCGCTTCGAATTGCCGGGGGCTTCCCTGACCCGTGAGATACAGTATCACGGACTGCCGTTATTCTATCACAGGCGAAATCGGGTACATTATTCTGCGCGGATTTATCCCTAGCTGAGGACTGCGGCCTTCAACCGATGAAGAAGTTATCCGTTACCGCAACAGCTTCTAGGACTTCAACAGCAACACACCCGCACTGATTATCGGGGGCTTCCCTAACACGTGAGGCACAATATCATAGACTGGCTATCGTTCTCTCACAGGCGAAATCGTCTACACTTCCTGCGCGGATTTATCTCTAGCTGAGGACTGCGACTCACCAGCCGATCATCCTATCACAGGCATAATACCCCGCTCCCGCAACACATTTTCCCGGCTCATCGTCAGCATATATCACCCTCAGATTTCCGGCGGGTAAAGGCTTCCTTGTGTGGGCAATAATTTCACGGTGAAGAGCCTCTCGCGGAAATCCCTTCATGTCAGGCACTCCTCCCCCGACAATCACATAATCCGGGTCGAGTATGTTCACCTCAGCAGATATACACATGGCCATGCGCGAAATATACTCCGCAATCCTCACATCATCCCCGTGAAGCGTGAAAGTGTCAGCTATATCCGTCTCAGGCCACACTTCCCGCTGAAGCCGCGCAAGATACTTCCCGCCCGCAAGATTCTCCATGCACCCGGTGAGTCCGCACCCGCAAGGCTCATCGCTTCCGTCAACCGGGATATGCCCCAGCTCGCCAGCCGCACCGTTGCGCCCCGGCAATGGCACTCCGTCAATCATTATCGCGTTGCCTATTCCAGTCCCGAAATATATCCCGCATGTTATACCCTCGTGAGGCACTCCGTACTTCATCATGTCGTAATACAGCGCGAAGGTTACATCACGTTCCGCAAAAACAGGGACTCCCAATGCTGCCGACAAGTATTCGGTTACGGGCAGGTTCTCCATGAACGGAAGGTTGGGTGCCTGAAGTATTCTCGTGCGCTCACGGTTGAGGGTCGCGGGGAAGCCTATTGCTACTGCGTCATATACCCGGCCTCCTGCGTATGATGATATGTAGCCAGCAATATCCTTCAGGACATCAGCGGACTTCAGGACTGACTTCACCGAAACCTTGCGGAAATCTGAGACATTCCCGGAGCCGTCAGCAATGCCAATCCTGAAATTTGTCCCGCCTATGTCAATGCCGATAATCTCACTCATCGCCGGGGAAAATTATTCCTGCGTTCTTTCTCGCTCCCTCAATCACTGACACAGTGTCAAGAGCAGCGTCAAGAAGCGAGTACGCGCAGCCGTAATCATCAGTCAGCATTAACCGCACAATCTCTTCAACCTCATAATGCCACCTGTCCGGGACTGGCTGAAGGTTATACGTGTCATCTGAGTCTCTGGTTACGACTCTAACGCTCTTTATGCCGTTGGGTTCGTCGACATGAATATAGCCCTGCTCGCCCTCTATCGTGAAGTGATTGATGCCCCAGGTGTCTTTTGCGCCCGCGTTTGTTGACACGAAGCCGTCATACCTCATCACGAACACACCGGATGTGTCAGCTAGGCCGGGGCCGGGAAATATGTTCGGGAAATATTCTGCGCTCTCTGGCCGTCCGAATAACGCCACGTTCAGAAGGACGTTGTAGAAGTTTATATCCATGAGGCAGCCCCCGGCAAATTCTAAGCTAAAGATGTTGGGACGTTCTCCGCGCAGCACTGCATCGTAGCGGCTGGAATACTGGCTGTAGTTCGACATCACCAGCCTCACACGGCCTATGACGGGCAGCTTCTCACGCAATAGTCTGAAGTTAGGCAGGTATACAGTCGGCGCGGCCTGAAAGAGGAACAGCCCTTTTTCCCGCGCAATATCACGGAGTTCTTGTGCCTGGGCGTAACGTGTAACAAGAGGCTTCTCACAGATTACGTTTTTCCCGGCCATGAGGGCGAGTCTTGCCTGCTCATAGTGGAGGAGGTTCGGCGAGGCTATGTAGACCGTGTTGACCGTATCATCATTCATCAGCGCGTTGATGTCGGTGTAAGTTTTCCCCGCCCCGTAAGTTTCCGCGAGGGCTTCAGCCTTCTCACTTGTCCGGGAGTAAACAGCCTCAAGCGAAATCCCGTCAGCGTTCCTCACATTGTCCAGAACAGAGTGAACGATTACCCCTGAGCCTATAGTGCCTAGTCTTACTGCTTCCATGATTTTGCCGCCTCCGTAGCAGTCTCCAGAATCTCAAGAACCTTCACTACCTCGTCATCCTTCACGCACTTTTCGCCGCCGTTCTCTATCGCTTCAATGAGGCTGTCGTATATCCTCTCGTAGTGAGCGCAGCCTACAGGGACTCGTTCGGTTATGCGTTCTCTGCCTGACATGTAGACCAGTGTACCCCAGCGCGATTCGGGGGCGGGATTCCTGTCTATGATGTGCCTTCCTACTGTCTTCTTTTTGCCGGAATTGTGGATTACGGGAGGGAGGGTAAAGCTGCCGTTTGTGCCGTGAAGCGTGAAGCGGGGGTAATCTATCATCACGCACATTGATGTGTTCACGCTGGCCTTGCTATTGCCGTAGAAAAGCTCGATGTCGTAGTAGTCATCGCCGATGCCGGGATGATGTATGCTCCTCACGTCATAGCGGACACTGTCAGGCATTCCCAGAAGGCTTATGATCTGGTCGGTTGTGTGGACACCGAGATTGTACAGCGTCCCCAGGTGGTCATACCATCCGCCGGGCCTGAAGTAGTCGTAATGACTCTCAAGCCTCACAAGCTCACCGATTTTCCCGGAGGCTATTACTTCCTTCAGCGCGAGAAAATCAGCGTCAAACCTGCGATTCTGATTCGGCATACACACGAGACCCTTCTCACGTGCGAGGGCGAAAACTTCACGGGCTTCACGGGCTGTAGGGGCAAACGGCTTCTCGATGAGGGCATGTTTACCTGCGCTGAGTATCTGCTTTGCGTAAGGTACGTGAAACTTGTCGGGCGCGCTCACTACCACAAGGCTGATTTCCGGGTCATTAAGGATTGAGTCGAAGTCTGCCGTGAATGTCAGCTCAGGGTAATACGGCTCATACTCCGCGAACTGTGGAATGTCCTCATTGCGGCGGAAGATGTACTTTGCGCGGATGTCGTTCCTGTCCTCGATGTAGGGAAGGTGATACTCACGAACGCTGACACCGAAGCCCACGTAAGCAACATTCAGCATGATTACCCCTCCTTCACGATGTTCATCACAACTTCGCGCAGGTCTTCATCCTCTAACGCAAGCTGTATGTTCGCACTGAGCCAGCCCTTTTGTGTTCCGCAGTCGAAACGCCGTCCCTCGTACACGACTCCCCAGACAGGTTCGGACTTGGCCAGCTCGCGTATTGCGTCCGTCAGCTGTATCTCACCGCCTGCTCCGGCCTGCTGTGTGTGCAACAGGGGGAATATTTCAGGCGACAACACATAGCGGCCCATGATAGCGTAACGTGAAGGAGCGTCTGCCAGCTTCGGCTTCTCGACCATGTCAGTGATACGGAAGATACCCGGCTCTGCTTCTTCTCCTGCGACTATTCCGTAGCGTGATACGTCCTTGTCTGCTACATGCTCAAGTGCTACAACGCTTCCGCCCAGTCTCTCATGCACCTTCACGAGCTGGGACAATACAGGCACTTCACCCACGAAGACATCATCAGGCAGTATCACACCGAAATATTCATCCTTGCAGACAGGCTCACCGCATAATACAGCATGGCCGAGACCCAACGGTTCACGCTGGCGGATATACATGATGTCTGCCATCTCCGATATGTGTATCATCTTGTAGTACAGCTCAAGTTTGCCGCGGCTTCTCAGGATTTCCTCAAGCTCGAATGAACGGTCAAAGTAATTCTCGATTGAACGCTTCGTGCGTCCCGTTATCATCACTATATCCTCACAGCCGGACGCAAGAGCCTCTTCAACTCCGTATGATATTATAGGGCGGTTGACGAGGGGCAGCATTTCCTTGGCGATTTCTTTTGTTACGGGAAGGAAGCGAGTCCCCAGTCCCGCAACAGGAAACAAGCATTTCTTCACGGTCATAATTATTCCTCCTAACAGTATTCTTTCAGCCTCGATGCAACGGGGTATGTGTCTACAGTCCGCGCAAACTTACTTCACGGTCATCCGTCAGCAAAATCCTTCAAGCCTCGATGTGAAGGTGTCTACAGTCCGCGCAAACTTACTTCACGGTCATCCGTCAGCAATATTCCTCAAGCCTTGACGCTAATTCAGCAGACAGACTTTCCACCGTCCCGGCGTCGGGAGCTTCAACAAGTATGCGCAATAACGGCTCTGTTCCTGACGTGCGGATGAATATTCTCCCGTTCGTTACACGGCTCTCATATTCGGCGGCTATCTCGTTCACTGCGGCCATGTCTACATTCTCACGCGGACGGGTCAGCGTTATGTTGGTCAGCTTCTGGGGGTAACGTCCGAAACGGTCAACCAAAGTAGACACATCTTCACCCAAATCATGAATGGCATTCAGGAACAGCATTGCAGTACACAGCCCGTCCCCTGTTGACGTGTATTCACTCGCTATTATGTGGCCGGACTGCTCACCCCCAAGCCCCGCCCCTGTCTCACGCATCATCTCCAGAACGTAGCGGTCTCCTACAGGACAGCGCAGAGTCGTTATCCCCTCGTCAGCAAAATGCGCCTCAAGTGCCATGTTCGACATCACCGTAACAACTACCTTGTCATTGCCCGAACGCTTGAGCCAGCGTCCCAGTACCCACAAGAGAATATCCCCGTCAATTATCCGCCCCCTGCTGTCTGAGACTAATACACGGTCAGCATCCCCGTCAAACGCAAAGCCCAGAGCAAGCCCCTTGTCCCTCACGTAACGTGTCAGGGTGTCCATGTGCATAACGCCGCAGTCCTTGTTGATGTTGAGACCGTCATATTCACATGAGATGATTTGTGTGCTGAGGCCGGCGAATCTTGTCGCGCTGACGAGTACAGGAACGCTCATTGCTGATGCTCCGTTCGCGCAGTCAAAGGCTACCCGGTCAACCGCTGCTTCGGGCTTCAGGAGTGAGGCCACATGACGCGCATAGTCCTCAACCAGTCCGGGAGCGTCATAAATCCTGCCAACATTGGGAGATGTGCTGTGTTCGTCATGCGATAATACCTCCTCGATTGCGAGCTCGTCATCATCACTCAGCTTGCATCCGTCAGGGCCGAGAAACTTTATCCCGTTGTACTCGGCGGGGTTGTGGGACGCGCTGATTACCGCTCCTCCGTCAGCATTCAACGCCTTCACTGCATAGCTCACGCCGGGGGTGGGGATTATGCCCGCAAGGTATACGTCAGCACCCTCTGAGCTTATCCCGGAATACAGCGCACCCTCAAGCATTCTTCCGCTGAGACGGGTATCACTGCCTATCACTATCTTCCGGCCATGTGTGTACCTGATGAATGAACGTCCCAGTTTCAGCGCAAGCTCAGGGATCATGTTGCCGCTGTTGGCCAAGTCCCGGACTCCGTCTGTGCCGAATAGTTTGCGTTCTTGTGTCAATTCTGTGTATCTCCTCTCTTGGTCATAAGCGACAATCTTATGCTCTCTATCTGTTCCGGGTTCATTCCGTGTTCACGCAAGAGCCTCACTGTATCCTCTACTGTCGCCAAGCGTCCGCGTTCTTCACCGATGATTATTCCGCGTTCCTCGCCGATGATTATTCCGCGTTCCTCACCGATTGCTATTCCGCGTTCCTCTGCGTCCTGAATGAGCGAGTTTCTTTCCAGCGTATCAAGCACGTACTCACGCCTCCATCTCCAGTTATGTTTTGCATATTTGAGCCTGCATTCAAGTTTCTTCACAAATTCATCATCCGATGTCCTGCCCTCGACAAAATCAAGAAACGCCTTCAGCCTGTCATCTATTTTCCCGTCCCTGCCCTTAGTGCTGAGGAAAATTGTCGTCTGACCGTCATCAAGCTCAAGCTCTTTGTCCTCACAGCAAATCTTCCTGAACGTGTATACATGCCGCCCAAGCCCGAACGGGTCAAACTCGCAGATGAATATCACGTAAACTTCAGGCATGTCTCCGTAGCCGCTGTGCCTGCCGCTTTCACGCGCGTCAAGATCCGCTGACGAATGATAAGCCCTGCTCCGCCTCGCAAGATACTTCACCTTCACAACCTGCATCTCAAGGATTATTATTCTCCCCGCATCATCATGAATGTACACGTCAAATCTCACCCCGTGCGTGTCAACAGTCTCGTGCGCGCTCTTCTGGGTCTCATGCAAGGTTATCCGCTCTATGTCCAGCCAAGGAAGTATCATCCTCACAAGCTCAAGGCTCAAATCTTCATCCTGAAACACTTTCCCGAACATGAAATCATTGGCCAGCGTCAAATTCTCCCAGCGCAACTCAAACGGCAGGCTTCGGTTCATCTCATCAATATTCACTTCATCACCTCCGTACTAATATTCCCCCTCATGCTGTAACGCACAAAGGGGATATTTCTACTGGCTGACCGTAATATTCTGCGGCTCTACCCGCACCGCCCGGAATATATCCGATGACTGTATTTCCGTCCTCACAGGGAGCATCACAGGAGACATAAATATATTCGTCATGTCCGCATATGCCCTCAATCCCGCGCTCACAGGGTCAAAGCTCTCTATCAATGACGGACGGCCCTCTACCGTTACTGTTACGCTGGAAGGGGAAACTGTCCATCCTTCCGGGCTGGCTGTACCGCGCAATTCTACCGGGATATGGCTTATCATCTTTTCCGCACGAACTTCACTTAGCTGTATGCTCACCCTTACTGATGACGCATTAGGCAGCGTTACTCCGTCAACATCAGGCTGTCTCAGCGGCACTACTATTACCCTGTCAGCATTCATCAGGGATATATCGATAACTTCAGTGTTCACCGCTTCAACTCTGGCTAAGTCCTCAGCTTTTCCCTCAACCTGAACATCGGAAGGGTCGGTTGCTATTGACTTCACCTCATAATCAGCGTCAAGTTTGCCCGCAAGCCTCACCGTAACAGGCACTCTCTTACGCGGCAGTCCACGAGCAAGTGTCCCCCGGAATCTCACCTGGGGCGGTTCTATGTTCACGCTTCCCTCGAAAGGCTCAGACTGTGAGAGCTTAACCGGGATTAACTGCTCCGTTCCTTTCTGCAATTCCTCGATTGACGGCGTTATCCTCACACTGCCTACCTTCGCTATGTCATCCTCTGCTCCCTTAAGGCCGACTTCACGCGGAATTATCTCTACTCCGTCTATGTACTGGCCTTCGGGAATATCCTGGGGCAGCACCGTCTCAACTGTCATAAGCCGTGTAACCTGTCGGACTATATCAAGCGTCGTCTGTGAGGGGAATACCGACATCAGCATTACCGTGTTCGGACATTCTACGTTTATGCTCACCGTGTAGCGTTTGCCGGGAAGCAGGTTGCGCGCGTCAACATAGGCTTTCACCGCGTCATAGTTCAGGCTCATTATTGCCGCTTCCGTCCCGCGTATCTCTATGTCGACTTCGGACAATCTTCCCCTCAGCATTGCCTGTGAGTCTAGTCCGCGATACTCAAGTGGGCAGGAGAATTTGCGCGTTATACTCTCCGCTTCCTCAAGACCAGTAACATATATCCACATCATCACAGAGAGTGTTACGGAGATTATCCACAAGGTTAACGGCGAGGAAAATATACTGTTGAGGTCAATCCTCTTCCTGCGTGTCATTTCACCAGTCCTCCGCTGTCCTGCTCGACATTCTTCACCCAGAATATATTGCTCAGGGTACGGGCAATTTCCTTCCACCCTGTTACTACCTGTTCGCCCGCAAAATAATGATGAAGCAACCGTTCTACCTGGAAATCCTTGATGTTCTTCGAGAGCTTTCCCTTCACCGCAAGTGATATATCTCCGCGTTCCTCTGAGACTATCAGAACTATTGCGTCTGACACTTCACTTATCCCCAATGCCGCCCGATGCCTCGTCCCATACCAGCGTGATATTTCGGGGGCATCAGCTAACGGAAGGTAACAGCCTCCCGCAATGAGCTCGCGCTTGTCGAGGATTACCGCGCCGTCATGAAGAGGGTTGTCCTTCCAGAATATAGAGATAATAAGCTCCTGCGTTATTCGTGAATGAAGAGGTATAGCCGTGTCTGTGTACTCTCCCAGCCCTACCTCCTGCTGTAACACCAGCAACGCCCCTATCTTGTGCGCCTTGAGGAAGGTTAACGCCCCGGCTATCTGTGAGACTCTCACTTCGGCCTCATCGGATGACATTCTGCGCTTCATCAGGTATGACTGACCGCGTCCAAGCTCCTCCAGCATCTTGCGCAATTCCGGCTGAAACACGATAGGTATTGCCAGACTGAGAGCCAGCAATGTCGACTGTAGAAACCAAGTCAGCAAACGGAAGTGTAACAGCATGGCCGCTCCAAGTAACAGCGCGAGGAAGAATAACCCCTTCAGCAGTTGCACCGCCCTAGTCCCAACAAGCAGCACAAGTATACGGTAGATGATGAATGATACTATGGCTATGTCGACAAGGCTTCGGAAGTTCGCGAGGTTCACCAGCATTTACACAACGAGCCTCACTACACCGCGATATACCAGCCCCCTAGTGCCGTCAATAGACACAACATCATCGTCCATCAGCGTCGAGAATGCATCTGCCACACCAACAATACACGGAAGGTTGTAGTCCATAGCAAGGGAATTGCCCTCAGAGTAGAGTAATCCGCTCTCGAACAGGACAGCTCCAACTTTGTCCAGAACAGGACGGTATTCCTCGCTCAACTGTCTGACCACTAGAATACAGCCGGGTGTAACCTTCTCGATTGCCTCCTGAGGTGTGCGGGCTATGCAGACTTTGCCGGAAGCGTTCTTGTGGGATAAGGGAGTGCCGGACAGCAATATTGTACCTGTAGTGAGGACTTCGACAACGTTTGTTGAACCGGGGCGGCCTACCGGGACACCTGCCGTGATTACGACTAACTCGCCTTCAGGAAGCAATTTCTCCCGGACGCATGTCGTTACAGCTTCACGGGCGGCAACGTTAATGTCGCTCATCTCTGACAGCCTGACGGGGTGAACTCCCCACCACAATGCAAGCTCCCTCCATGTCTGCTGGGACGGTGTGAGACCCAATATCGGGCATTCGGGGCGGTGCTTGCTGATCATCTTTGCGGTTAGACCTGAGCGTGAGAGTGAGATTATTGCGGGGGCGTTTATCTGCTTGGCGATGAGTACGGCGGCTCCTGATACGGCATCGGGGACGGGTATACCTTCAAGCTCAAGGGGATTGGCCTCGTTGTTCTTGTGGTTGCCCCAAATCTGAAGCTCCTTCTCTGCACGGTCAACAATCTTGCGCATTGTGGCTACTGCCTGAACCGGGTAAGAGCCTGAAGCTGTCTCGCCTGACAACATCACCGCGTCTGTACCGTCAAGCACGGCATTGGACACGTCAGAGGCTTCCGCACGGGTTGGGCGGGGGTTGCGTATCATGCTGTCTAACATCTGAGTCGCAACTATTACGGCCTTTCCTCGAACACGGCACATCTCGATGATTTTCTTCTGGACTAACGGCACATCCTCAGTAGCAATTTCTACCCCCAAATCACCGCGTGCCACCATCACCCCGTCAACAACATCTACTATCTCTGCTATGTTGTCGACTGCCTGACGTGTCTCAATCTTAGCGAGTATCTTCATCCCTGAACCGTATTCCTGAATGAGGCGGCGAACTTCTACGATGTCCTGCCGGGTTTTCACGAATGAGACCGCTAGATATTCCATGCCGTGCTGAATGCCCCAGGCTATGTCTTGCTTGTCCTTGTCGCTGAGAGCTGGAAGGGTTATGTCCGCACCGGGAAGGTTAATGCCCTTAGTGTTGCGCAGAGACCCTCCTACGATTACCTTGCAGGTTACTTCATCGCCTTCTGACTTGATGACTTCAAGGTTAAGCGCGCCGTCATCGATATAGATATTCTGACCGGGCTTGACTTCCTGCGCAAGAAGTTTGTAGTTGACCCAGAATCTTTCCGCTGTACCCTCGAACGCCTCATCACATGAAGATACTGTAACATTAGCCCCCTGCACGAGCTGAACCTCACCGTCCTTCATCAAGCCTGTGCGTATTTCCGGGCCTTTAGTGTCGAGCAATGCGGCGATGGGTTTGTGTACGGAGCGTTCAACCCTGCGAATGAGCTTGAGCTTCTTCTCATGGCCGGAATAATCCCCGTGCGAAAAGTTCAGGCGTGCAACATTCATCCCGGCTTCAGCCATAGCCTTAAGCGTGTCGAAATTGTCCGAAGCCGGGCCGATAGTGCAGACTATTTTCACGAACATGATAATCCTGCCTCCCTCATGAATATATGTGATGACAGAATTATACAGGGCTGATTGATTTTACGTGTATGTGATTCCCCGCAGGTAGTTTTACGCCGCCCCGCTGTGAACAGAAAATGTATCCTGAGACATAATGCGCGACAATGCATCATTGAGCTTCCCCCCGTCAGCATTAGCCCCAAGAAGCACCCGGTATACCTCACCGTTGCCCGACAGTTGCAGTATGAGCCGTGAAGCCCCTCTGCCTGACTGTAAGAGTGATGTTACGCCGCCCCCGTGTGAACAGCAAATGTATCCTGAGACATAATCCGGGACAATGCATCATTGAGCTTCCCCCCGTCAGCATTAGCCCCAAGAAGCACCCGGTACACCTCGCCATTGCCTGACAGTTGCAGTATGAGCCGTGAAGCCCCTCTGCCTGACTGTAAGGCCGACGCAAAACGCTTCATGCCTACACCCCGCAAAGCCTCAGCGTCAACAGCAAGAGTGATATACCGCCGCGATTTAGCGTCAAGCTCGGAGGACATAGTGATTTTGTCGGGGATGAACTGATTGCGGTCGTCAGTCCTGCCCTCAATGATACATGCCTGGCCGGGTGTTACCGTAGCCTTCAGAGCCTCCCACGTCTTGGGGAACAATATCACGTCAACGCTGGCTTCTGTGTCCTCAAGCTGTAACGTACACATGACATCACCCTTCTTAGTGGTCTTCTCCTTGAGGGACGCGATAATTCCCGCAATGCAGGGCTTGACACTATCACTGCTCCAAGTGGATATTCCCGCAATAGTACAGTTAGTGTAGGGCGATAATTGGGACTGGTACGATTCGTACGGATGACCTGAGATATACAGCCCCGTAACACTCTTCTCGTAATCCAGCTTAGTGTGAGCGTCAAAATCCGGCACCTGCGGCATGTCTGGTTCTGCTGTAACCGCGCCGTCATCACCGAATAATCCCAACTGGCCGGATGACTTCTGAGCGTTCACGTTCTGCACCGCCTCAAGGTATTTGGGAAGCACGTTCAACAGCATAGCCCTGTTATTGTTGATTTCGTCAAACGCGCCGGCCTTTATGAGGTTCTCGAAGACCGTCTTGTTCATCAGGCTCATATCAACGCGCGTCATGAAGTCCCACAATGACCTGAAAGAGCCGCCCGCATTACGCCGCGATATAATCATGTTGACCGTGTTATGACCCATGCGTGCCACCGCACCCAGTCCGAAGCGTATAACATCCCCCACAGGAGTGAAATTCTCCATCGATGAATTGATGTCAGGAGGCAGTACCTTTATCCCGCTGTGCCTGACTTCCAGCACATAATGACCGAGTACATCACGCTTGGCTTTCATCTGGCTGGTGAGATATGATGCCATGAACTCGGAGGGGTAATGAGCCTTGAGATATGCCGTGTCGTATGAGATTAACGCATAGGCCGCGCTGTGGGACTTGTTGAAGCCGTAGCCCGCGAACTTCTCGATGTTGTCGAATATAGCTGATGCTGTCTCAGGCTTAATGTCATGATGCTTCGCGCCCTCCATGAACTTGCCGCGCTGTTCCTGCATGACTTCAGCCTTCTTCTTGCCCATAGCCCGCCGTAACAGATCTGCCTCACCTAACGTATAGCCTGCCAGAACCGAAGCGCACTGCATGACCTGTTCCTGATAGAGTATAACGCCGTAAGTCTGGGACAATACAGGCTCCAGCAGCGGATGAGGGTAGATCGGCTTGGAGCGTCCGTGCTTGCAGTCAATATACTGGTCGACCATGCCACTATCCAGCGGTCCGGGACGGTACATAGCCAGAGCCGCAATCAAGTCCTCGAAGCAGTCAGCCCTGAGTTTGCGCAGCATTGCCCTTATGCCGTCCGATTCAAGCTGGAACACGCCCATAGTATCAGCGTCAGCAATAAGCCTGAAGGTGTCAGCATCATTAAGCTCATCGTTGACTTTGGCCATGTCCGGGACAGTCTTGCCGTTGTTCCTGATGTTGGCTAAAGCCTCCTCTATGATGGAGAGTGTAGACAGTCCGAGAAAGTCCATCTTAACCAGACCAAGCTCTTCAACCTCGCCCATAGTGAACTGAGTAACAACCTGCCCAGTATCACCTTCACCGAGACGCTTGACCGGGACTATGTCTGTTACTGGTACAGGGGTAATGACGACACCGGCGGCGTGCTGTGAACAGTGTCGTGCTAATCCCTCGATGTTCTTTGCCTTGTCGATGATGTTGCGCTTTGTGGGGTCTGAGTCGTAAGCCTCTTTCAGCTCTGGGGTGTCCTCTATGGCTTGGGATAAGCTCTTGCACATGGCCGGGATGAGCTTGGCGGTCTTGTCCATGATGGAATAGTCCATGCCTAAAGCGCGTCCTACATCTTTAACCGACTGCCTGCCCTTCATGCGTCCGAACGTGATAATCTGCGCGACATGGTCAGAGCCGTAACGGTCAGAAATATACCGTAGCAACTCCTCACGTCCTTTGTCGGAAACGTCAGTATCAATATCAGGCATGGAGATACGCTCCGGGTTAAGGAAACGCTCGAACAGCAAATCATAGCGGAGGGGGTCAAGCTCTGTGATATTGAGCGACCATGCAACGACACTTCCCGCCGCCGAGCCTCTGCCGGGACCGATAGGGATATTGCGTGATTTAGCGGCCTGAATTATTCCTGAGACTATGAGAAAGTACGAGCTGAAGCCCATTTGCGTAATCACGCCTAACTCACGCTCCAGTCTGTCGGAATACTCCTGCGGAATGTCAGTGCCTCTCACGGAAAATCTCGCCTTCAGTCCCTCATGAGCGAGCCTGCGCAAATCATCATCAGGGTTGCCTCCTCCTGTTTCAGGCAGAAGGTACTTGCGTTCATCGGGAATGAGTTTGACGTTACAGCGTTCGGCGATTGCTGCGGTGTTGGTGAGGGCATCGGGTGCAATGTCGGCGAAGTGGGAATACATTTCCTCCGGGGACATGAGGTAGAACTCGTTGCGGTCGAAGCCGAATGCGTCATCTGTAGGGTCAGCGTGAGTGTTAATGCGTAACAATATCTTGTGCCAGTCGTAATCATCGCGGTTGAGGTAATGCGAGTCGCAGGTGGCGATTAGGGGAATACCAGTCTTGCGTGAGATGTCTATAACGGCCTCGTTGACCTTCTTCTGCTGGGGCAAGGAGTTGGGCATAATCTCAAGGTAGAAGTTATCATCACCCATGATAGTGCGGTATTCTTCTGCGAGCTGAATTGCGCCTGTAATATTGTCAGCAAGTATCAACTGCGGAATTTCCCCGGCGAGGCAGGCGGAACTGGCGATGATGCCCTCGTGATAATCCTGGAGAATTTTGCGGTCGATACGCGGCTTATAGTAGAAGCCTTGAGTGTTGGCTATGGAGATTAGCTTCATGAGGTTGTGCCAGCCAGTGATATTTTCTGCAAGGAGGATTAGGTGATTAGCACGTTTGTTTGACTTGTCGCCAATGCCGGAAGATGATACATAGGTCTCACAGCCTAGAATAGGTTTGACCCCTTGAGCGAGGCAGTTCTTGTAGAACTCAACCGCTCCGTACAGAACGCCGTGGTCAGTAATAGCGGCGGCTTTAGTGTCCCACTGTGCTACTTTCTTGGCGTAATCTTTCGTGCGTATTGCACCGTCAAGCAGGCTGTATTCGGTGTGAACGTGAAGGTGAACAAAGTCGTAACTCATTCGTCAGTCTCTCCTTCCAGAGTATCGGTGTCAGTATCCTCGCTGTCTGTCTGTATGTGCTGTATGATTTCGGGCTTAAGTCCATAGGAAGCCAGTCCGCGCAATATCTCCCCTATTGATGATGACGGCTTGTCTGTTTCTGCTGACGGCTGGGTGATTTCTGGGGCTGTTACCGTGATTTCCGGGACTGTTACTGGGACTGCTGGAGCTTGGTGCTTACGCGGGCATATATATTCCTCGTCCCTGTAACGCAGTATTACGCTGGAATACTCGCTGAATGCGGATGATATTTCCGGGGACAACTGCTCGTTCTTCATGACGCTGTAGCAGTAACGGTGAGCCACATCAAGCACGAGGTCATTTCCTCTGACGGACGGATTGACATCAAGCATGGCGCACCACATCAAGAAGCTGCGTTCATGCATTCGGGACAGCAAATCATCCTTCAGGTTTGTTACTGTGCTGCTGACAGGTGAAGTGTGTGTTGCGTTGTTGACTGGTGAAGTGTGTGCTACTGTGCTGTTGACTGGTGAAGGCTCTGCGTCAATCATGAACATACCCAGTAGAATATCCGGCTTCATTCCCGTTCTGGCCTGAGTAAGTATTCGCAGAGTTAATCGCATGAGGCGGTGAATGTCATGTATCTTCCAGTGTTTTACTTCATCAGCGAGGAACATCTTTTCCGGCTCTGACAGGTTGAGAGCGTCAGCCGCATTCCCCCAATTAGCCGCAATCAGCATATCGCGTAACAGCGTGAACATTTCCTCGAACACTCTTACAGGAGAAGCCCCGTCAAGCATATTCCGCAAGGTCATGAAAGCCTGTCCTCTGTCATTCCTGAACGCGACAATCCATCGCTCGAAAGCCGGACGACTTCCCGCGCCTAATATGGCCTCAACGTTAGCGAGAGTAACATTGCCCGAAGCTGATACCTGCTCCAGCAGCGATAATGCGTCCCTCAATGCGCCGTCAGCCTGCCGTGAGACCTCGCGCAGTGCATCAGGCTCAAACGCAATGCCTTCCTGGTTGCAGACGTACTCAAGCCTTGTGAATATGTCAGCGGGAGTAATGCTTCTGAAGGGAATATGCTGGCATCGTGAGCGGATAGTAACGGGTACTTTGTGAGGCTCAGTAGTGGCCATGATGAAAATGACGTGTTCGGGAGGCTCTTCCAGTGTCTTGAGGAGGGCGTTGAATGCTCCCTGTGATAACATGTGAACCTCATCGATGATGTAAATCTTGTATCGTGAGTTGAATGGGGATAATGTAACGTTCTCCTTGAGGCCGCGAATGTTGTCGACCCCGTTGTTAGATGCACCGTCAATCTCTATCACATCGAGGCTTTCACCGGCGGTAATCTCTGTGCAGTTCCGGCAAGTTCCGCAAGGCTCGAAGTTATCACGGCTGGTACAGTTGAGGGCTTTGGCGAAAATTCTTGCCGCTGAGGTTTTCCCGCACCCCCTTGACCCTGAGAACAGGTAAGCATGTCCGACCCTGTTGCGCGATATGGAGTTGGTGAGTACGGCAACGGCTGAGACCTGGCCGATAACGTCCGCGAAAGTCTGAGGGCGGTATTTCCTGTACAGTGATACGCTCATGATGAAGTCCTCCCGTGAAATATGCAGATAAGTTTATCACGTCAATGTGCTAGAATTTCACCAATCACACAGAGAGGATGAATATATATATGCCAATGCAGATAGGACTGGATGAACTGCTGGGTATGTTAGTCTCACGGGTGGAAGACTTAGCCGTTGACAGCGAGAACCAGAAATCGCGCTTCAACGTAATGTTCCGAATGTTATACCGCAAGGGACTGTTCAGCGACAAGGACGCGCTCGAAGCAATCCGTGAGGAGAACAAGATACTGCTTGAGCTGGGCCTCATTAAGTCGATGCCGGACGACAAGACCCTGAAGGCCGCCGCGGATAATCTCATGCTGTGGATTAAGGGTGATACAGGCGAGATAAAGCGTTCAATCGAGGAGTTGCAGAAGCGCATCAAGGAGGCCGAGCAGAAGAGCAGTCAGCCGAAGATAGAGACAGCTCCGGCCGGAGTGCTGAACGAGTTAGACAGAATGGGCGGGAAGAAGTTAATCCTGTAACGATGAGGCAGTATCTGCGTGTAATCCTTCAGCGCAAAGGTGTAATAGCTTTTGCTGACTATGTCCTGTTAGCGTTTGCTGTTTACTTGGGCTATGCTCTGAGGCTGGGAATAATCATCCCCCGTTACGTGAACGACTGGCTGTATGTGATGGGACTGCTGCCTGCGTTCTGCGTTACAGGCTTCATGCTGTCGGGGCAGTACATCACGATATGGCCTCATGCAGGGCCGGAAGATTACGTGCGCTTCATGTGGACATACACAGTAAGTTTCTTCTCGTTCCTTGTGGTGAATGCATTGCTGAAGATAGCTGTGTTCCCTAAAACGTCATTCGCCGTAACATTCTTCGCAGGATTATTCCTGACTGGGGGCTTCCGAACGTCCTGGCTGATGATGAAGTCGATACATTTCACGCACAAGTCGCAGAAATTAGCGGCTCTCATAGTGGGAGCTGGTGAGGCTGGCGCGTCATTGGCACGGGAACTTCTGCATAATGACACGGAATTATACCCGGCAGGTTTTGTTGACGATGACGAGAGGAAATCAGGCCGTCAGGTTTCAGGCGTTAGGGTATTGGGTACAACGGCCGACTTGCAGGACATAGTTGCGCGCGGAAACATTCAGGTAGTCCTCATAGCTATACCGTCAGTGTCAGGCACGAAGCGGAGGCAGATATACGACATACTAGCCCCTCTTGGCGTAAAGGTAAGGACACTGCCAAGCCTGCGTGAATTAGCCGGGGGGAAAATATCAGTCTCAGGATTACGGCGGATTAAGCTGGAAGACCTCTTAGGCCGTGAGCCAGTCAGGATCGACATAGAAGCCTCGATGAATTACGTGAAGGGCAAGAGAGTGCTGATTACGGGCGCGGGAGGGTCAATAGGCAGTGAGATAGTCAGGCAGGTAATCCACAACAGTCCTGCGGAAATAATAGCATTGGGACATGGTGAGCAGTCTATATATTTGCTGACTGAGGAAATTTCCCGCATGAACGTGAATATCCCTGTACACCCGGTAATAGCAGACGTAGCCGACAATGTAGCCGCAGAATACATCTTCAGTCAACACAAGCCGCAGGTAATCTTCCACGCCGCCGCGCACAAGCATGTTCCCCTGATGGAATATTCCCCTAGGGAGGCAATGAGGGTCAACGATTTGGGTACGAGGACAATAGCCCGGTGTGCCGGAATGTTTCACGCCGAGCGTATGGTGATGATTTCGACCGATAAGGCGGTGAACCCATCAAGCATAATGGGAGCGACAAAGAGGCTGGCGGAGAAGATACTAGAGCATGAGCAGGGCAATTACCCGGAGACAAAGTATATGGCTGTGCGTTTCGGTAATGTCTTAGGCAGTCGCGGAAGTGTAATCCCCAAGTTTGAGGAACAGATAGCCTCAGGAGGCCCGGTAACAGTAACACACCCTGACATGAAGCGTTACTTTATGCTGATACCTGAAGCGGTCAGTCTGGTGATACAGGCGGGGGCATTGGGACACGGCGGGGAACTGTTTGTGCTGGACATGGGCGAGCCTGTACTGATACGGGAGATGGCAGAGTTATTGATACGTTTGTGCGGTTATGAGCCGGGGAAGGATATACAGATAACGTACACTGGTATAAGGCCGGGTGAAAAGCTCTATGAGGAGTTATTCTACGATGAGAACAGTGTAAACAGCACTCTTCACCCGAAAATCTACGTCAGCAAAATCAAGTCCGGCAATCCCACAAGCAATGAAGATATTGATACCGGGCTGGAATATGCCTTGCGTTATCCCGATGATGCGTTGACGGTCCTGAAGAGGTTAGTCCCTGAGTTCACGCACGAATGACAGGGAGGCCGCTTAACGTTTGAGCCTCCTGTTGATTTCGTCAAATTCCGCCCTGAGATTGCCGCCCTCGAAAATCTTCAGCTCCGGCATAGCCAGCTTCATCACCGCGTCAATAGTATTCAGCCCCGAATGTATCAGCCCGCGCAATTCCCCCGAACTTCTCACCGTCCTGTAAGTATTCTCCGCTAAGTCCCGGTTCAGTCTCAGAGACTTTATGCTGTCCATGAGGGATAATTTCTGAGCGTCAAGGAGCTGGCCGTACAGTTTCGCCGCCTGAATAGTTGCCGCGTTGGACTTTGCATTGAGGGCAAACGATTTCCTCTGTGATGACGTGTAAGCGCGGTTGTTGCTTCGGGATAATGCTTCCTTCCTGAGAGCTTCTGCCTCAGTGCGAATGTCTGACAGCTTGGGCTTGTAGTCGCCGTCCATCTTGCGCACTAACTCCTCCTGAGTGTGTATCAGTATGTCGTTGAGGACTAGGTACATTCCTGCGTAACGCTTGACGATTTCGGGATTGTTAGTGTCCTGCTGTGAGAGTTCCTCAAGTTTAGCTGTTACAGCTTTGACGTTCTCGAATATGACTGTGTTGTGAAGTATGTCCTCACCAGTAACGGAATTGATGAGAATATCGGCCTGTTCATCAGTGAGAGTGATGCCGAGTTTAGACAGCTCATCGGTAACTCTGGAATTTACCGCTGTCAGTTCGTGTTCAATGCGTGAGATTTCGTGTTCAGCCTGAGAGATTTTAGCGTCAACTTTCGACTTGGTATCACGCCAGAAAAGATAAGTGCTTTCGGGGGCATTAATGCGGCTGTTCCTGAGGGTGTCAAGCTCCGAGCGCAAAGCCGTAAGCCTGGCTCTAAGTTTCACGGCCTCCGAACGGGCAGTGCCAGCGTTACCGTCCGACAGTATCACTAATGCCCGGTCTAAGAGGGCGTTAATCTTCGCGGAATTGCTGACCTTGTCCTCACCGAACCACGCCGAATTGGGCAGTGTCTCCTGCTTGTCGCGCAAGGTCAGGGCATCGTTGAGTGTGTCAGTGAGCTTGTCCCATTTCCCCGCGATATTTTCCGGCAATGTATCATCGGCGGCTTTCTGTGAGTCGTCAGCAAACCATCCTGACACGTATTGAGTTGTGTCGTTCCACATGCCTGACACGTAATCGCACACATCATCCCACATGCCCGCACTAGCTGATGATGCCTGTAACAGTAATATGATGACGGCAATAGATTTCTTCATGGTAATCCCTCCTGATGATATTTTCGGTTAGACTTCTACTCGTCAACACACACAAGGGTGAAACGTTCTGTGAGTCGTCAGCAAGCCCTCCTGACACGTAACGCCCGCACTAGTGATTAGACTTCCATTCGTCAACAGCACAAGGGTGAAACGTTCTGTGAGTCATCGGCAAGCCCTTCTGACACGTAACGCCCGCACTAGTGATTAGACTTCCATTCGTTAACACACAAGGGTGAAACGTTCTGTGAGTCATCGGCAAACCACCCTGACACGTAACGCCCGCACTAGTGATTAGACCGCCATTCGCCAACAGCACAAAGATGAAACGTTCTGTGAGTCGCCAGCAAGCCCTCCTGACACGTAACGCCCGCACTAGTGATTAGACCGTCATTCGCCAACACACACAAAGGTGAAACGTCTTCCGCAACCCCTCCTTAAAGTGTTATGGTAATTAATCCCTGTGAAGTTTTTGTGTCATGCGCTATTATATCGGCATATCCTGAAATCAGAAGGTGAGTTTTTTGCGCGTAACAATTCTCACAAACGGACCCGGCGAATTATGGGGCTGGGTACGCCCTGTGTGTTCCGAATTACGCAGGAGGGGGCATTCCATCTCACTGTGGCTATTGCCCTGCCCTTTCTCGTCCGGCCTGGAGCGTGAAGCCGCCTCCCTCTTAGGTGTCGACAAACTCGAAGGCCCTTCATCATTCTCCGTAACATGGCGCGAGATTGCCCGTGAGCATACTGACACAATCATTCAGCTTGGCGGTGATGTCTCATTCGGCGCAAGAATGGCCGACTGTTCACACGTCCCCCTGACCGTATACAGCTACAGGCACAGCAGGGTCATACGGGGCGCGAAACTCCTAACAGCTTACCGCGAGCAGGCTACATTCACTCAGCAGCAGGTAACACCTATAGGCGACCTCGTGAAGGATGCCGTGAAGCTGGACATCACACCCTCAGCCGTAAATTCATGGGACTGGTACAGGGATGACGACAGCCCCCGCATATTGTTCCTCCCGGGAAGCCGCCCTAAGATACGTTCAGCCGTAATATCATGGCTGTGTGAACTCCGCGACAGCATCACCCGCCTCATACCCAACGCAAGAATACGCTCACTGTTCCCCCAGTTTATGCCCGAACAAGAGATGTCCTTGTGGCGCAAGGAGGGACTGAACCCGGTAAAGGCAGGAGCAGGCGCGGCCATGAGGGAGGCAGATTACGCCATAACCCAGCCCGGCACCAACAACTTCGAGATGATGCACTCAGGCTTGCCCGGTCTGGTGGTAGTCCCCGAAAAATTCCTCGCATATATCCCCGTCTCAGGAGTTGCCAGCTTCTTCACCGGGCTTCCTCTTCTCGGAGGAATAATCCGGCGCAAGGCTCTCATGCATACGGTCAGCAAGTGGAACGGCTATATCTCCCTGCCCAACAGGACATTCCAGCGCGACATTCTCACGGAATTGTGGGGCAACATCACTCCAGTAACAATAGCGGAGAAAGTGAGAGCGGAAATTGCTGACAGGGATAAACTTTCAGCGTTACGCAAGGAGCTTCTCGGGCTTTCTGGGACTGGGGGGGCTGCTTCAAGGCTTGTTGACATAGCAGCAGGCTCGGAGGAATTGTAGCTCAATGTCGACGGCACAGTTTCTCTACTCTTACGCGCGGCCTTACAGGGTGAAGATACTTCTTGCGGTGATATTCATGCTGGCTTCATCCGGGCTTAACACATTGCCTCCTCTGCTGTTCAAGTATGTGGTTGACGATGTACTAATCTCGCGCAACATATTCATCCTCAACGTGATATGTGTGTGTGTGATAGTGATATTCGGTCTCAAGGCTGTAACTATGTACCTTCAGCGTTACTGCATGAACGAGGCCGGGCAGGGCGTGGTTATGGACATCAGGAACGCACTCTATGACCACATGATGCGCATGAAGCTGGGGTATATATATTCATCGAGGACGGGCGACCTGATGAGCAGGATTACGGGTGATGCGGCGACATTGCAGAACATAGTAACGTCAACCTTCATCGATATGATGTTCAACCTGATAACCTTTCTGGGTATGCTTGCGTTCATCATCTACATCAACTGGAAGCTGACCAGCCTTATAGTGATAGTGCTTCCGTTTGTGGGGCTTCTGCTGTCATTTGCCGGGAAAAAGCTCCGGGTAGCCGGGCATAACGTCCAGGAGCATTTAGCCGACATAACCGCAACGGCTCAGGAGGCATTCTCGGCGGTGAGGGTAGTGCGCTCATTCGCCAACGAGGACGCAGAGATGGAGCGTTTCCGTGAGGCAGGGCGGGGGAATTACGCGGCATTGCTTCAGGCGGTAAGCGTTCAGGGGATACTTGCGGGAGTGATTGAGGTCTTCCTGATTGTGGCACTGGCTGTAGTGTTCCGTGTTGGGGGAATGAGCGTGATTGACGGTGAGCTTACACCGGGGGAATTGATTTCCTTCACGGGATATATTGCGTTCATGGTACAGCCTATACGCAGCGTGATGAACCAGATGAGCTACATACAGACGGGCATAGCCAGCGCGGAACGTATACAGTCAATACTTGCAGTCCCGGTTGAGGAGGATACATCCGGCCATGAACATATCCCTGTAACAGGAGCTATAACTTTCCGCAATGTGTCATTCAGCTATGACGCTCAGGAGATATTGCACGGGGTAAGCCTTGAGGTTAATGCAGGCGGGAAAATCGCTATCGTAGGGCCGACGGGTTCAGGCAAGTCGACAATAGCCGACCTCATACCGCGTTTCTACGAGCCATCTTCGGGTGAAATCCTCATAGACGGGAGGAACATTCATGATTTCGGCCTGAAGGATTTGCGTCGGCAGATTGGGATTGTCCCGCAGGAATGTGTATTGATGCGCGGGAGTATTGCGTTCAACATTGCTTACGGCATGAGTGATATTGACATGGTGAAGGTGAGGCAGGCGGCGGAGATTGCTGACATAAGCGCGTTCATTGAGAGTTTGCCGGAAGGTTATGATACTGTTGTGGGCGAACGTGGCGTAACACTCTCAGGGGGTCAGCGTCAGAGGATAGCAATAGCCCGGGCAGTGATACGGGATCCTCGTATACTGATACTTGACGAGGCTACAAGCTCACTTGACACGGCATCGGAACAGGCGGTGCAGAAAGCACTGAACCAGGCCATGAAGGGACGCACATCAATCATCATAGCCCACAGGTTAAGCACGATAAGGAACGCTGATATGATATACGTACTGAGTGAGGGGAAATTCATTGAGGCAGGGACACATGAACAGCTTTTGCTGACGGGGGGATTGTATGCTGACTTGTACGGCAATATGTGAATGCTACATCAATTACGCAACACCGATTACCCGTATCATCATGGCCGCTACAGTCTCACACGCACTAATCTCAACAGGAGGACTACATGCTGACTTACACCGCAATAACACCGATTACCCGTATCATCATGGCCGCAACACTCACACGCACTAATCTCAACAGGAGGAATATATGCTGACTTGTACGGCAATATGTGAACGCTGCAACTACGTAACACCGATTACCCGCTTCATCATGGCCGCTACAGTCTCACACACACTAATCTCAATGGGAGGACTATATGCTGACTTACACCGCAATCTGTGAACGCTGCAACTACGCAACACCGATTACCCGTGTCATCATGGCCGCTACACTCACACACACTAATCTCAATGGGAGGACTATATGCTGACTTACACCGCAATCTGTGAACGCTGCAACTACGTAACACCGATTACCCGCTTCATCATGGCCGCTACACTCACACGGACAGAACAACGCGCTAATCTCAACAGGAGGACTATATGCTGACTTATACGGCAATCTGTGAACACTACAACTACGCAACACCGATTACCCGTGTCATCATGGCCGCGACACTCTCACACGCGCTAATCTCAACAGGAGGACTATATGCTGACTTACACCGCAGTCTATGAACGCTACATCAACTACGCAAAGGGCAGACGTAACAGCCTATTGCTTGATGTTATCCTCACACCATGCTCGTGGATAACCCGCGTCATCATGGCCGCAACTGACTTCCTCCACTCTCACGGCCTACTCAATGCCTCACTGCCTCCTGTCCCGGTAATCAGCGTAGGCAACCTCACTTACGGCGGCACCAACAAGACACCATTCACCATAATGCTCGCGGAATATGCACTCTCACGTGGGCTGAAAGCCGGAATAGTTACACGCGGCTACATGGGCAGCAACAAGTCCCAGGACGCAATCATCATCACTAACGGCAATGTTCCCCGTGATATTGCAGGCGATGAGGCGGTCATGATTTCGCGCAAACTCCCTCATGTCCCGGTCGCTGTCTCTAAGCACAGGATTGACGGCGTTAATGCCCTTCGCGATTTGGGCGTTGAGCTGGTCATAGCTGATGATGCCTTCCAGCACAGAAACATGAAGCGTGATTGTGATATTGTTCTGGTTGACGCACTGTGTCCTTTCGGGAACGGCAAACTCACCCCTGCCGGAATTATGCGGGAGAATGTATCTGCCCTGCGCCGCGCTCACATGGTCGTCATCACTAAATCGTCAATGGTATCACCTGCCGCTCTCAGGAATATATATCACACACTCAGCAGGTACACAGAGCCGGAAAATATATTCATGTCGGATATTTCTGCTGATGGCTGGAACTTCACAGAGCCTTCACCGGGGGCAAGAGTTTATGCGTTCTCTGCGACTGGAAGCCCTGAGACATTCACGCGCTCACTTGCCGACAGGGGATGTGTCATCACAGGCAGCACTGCATTCCGAGACCATCACAGATATACTCACGATGACATTCACCAGCTCAATGAGAAGTCGACACAAACACAAGCACAGTACATCGTCTGCACGGAGAAAGACCTCGCCAACATGGACGGCATTTCACCCGGAGAGTTCGTGCTTCCTCTGGCAGTCCCCAAAATCAGAGTAGCTATCCATGAGCCTGAACGTTTTTACTCACACTTAGCTGGCGTTCTCAGGCCGGAAATAGTGATTGCCTCAAACGGTTACGGTGAGGACGCTATAGCCTCTGTGTTAGCCCGCAAGATGATTGCCGCTTATCCCCTGTCGAAAGTCTCAGCATTCCCCTTAGTCGGAAGCGGAGAAGCATTCATCAAGGCCGGGGTAAATATACTGTCAGCAAAATCCGTAACACCTTCAGCGGGCATCTTCAAGTACTCATTGCGTGAACTGTGGAATGATTTGCGGGCCGGGCTTCTCGGTCAGGTTCGTGAACAGCTCAGGGACTGGCGCAGTGTCTCACGTAAGATACTGCCTCCTGTGTGTGTGGGTGATGTCTACCTTCTGGCTAATACTTTGTGGGGTTCAGGACTGCGGCCTGTTTTTGTTGCTACGGCTAAGACGGTGTATATCTCCGGGCATTGGAGGACTGAGAGAATGATGATACGGAAATTCACTCTCAGGACTTGGACGAGGGACGAGCCTACAGCGTTGCAGATTGGTGATAAGGCTGTGTACTCAGGAAGTCCCATAATGGATTTGCTTGGCGACAATGTATCAGCCTCAGGAGATGTGATACTGCTCCTGCCCGGAAGCCGTAAGTCAGCCGGGAGAAATGCGGCAATATTGCTGGGAGCTGCAGAAATCCTCTGTGAGCATGGGCATAAACTCTTCAGGATGGTGCTTGCTCCTACGGTAGATACTGCGTCATTCTTCAGGGAGTGTGAGTCTGTCGACTGGAAACATGAAGGTGATGCTCTCACTAAGTCGGGGGTAACGATAAGCCTAACCGCTGAGGAAATTTCGCGGGCAGCCATCGGGGGGAAATTACTCTTGGGCATGGGAGGGACGGCTAACCAGTTATGCGCGGGAATGGGTATTCCTGTAATCGCTCCTGATGACAAGGGCAAGAGGGTGCAGAAAAAGTTATTGGGCAATGCTGAGATACTCACACACGCTTCATCTGCGGCTATGGCTGAATGTGCCTTGAGGGTTCTTGCTGACGAGGGGCTGTACGGCTTCATGAGTGATACGGGGCGCAGGAGGATGGGCAGACCTGGCGCGGGTGATGATGTGGTGCGTTATACTCGTGATGTGCTGGGCTGGGGGATTAGGGAGAAGGTTTACAGGATGCTGACACCGTAGGCCGCAAGCATTCTCCCCAGTGTACACAGAGGAAGACCCACAACGTTACAGTAATCGCCCTTTATCCCCTCTATCATCAATGAACCTATACCCTGCACTGCATACCCCCCGGCTTTGTCGTATGGCTCGCAGGTTTGGGTGTAGGCTTCTATCTCCCATTCGGACAACTCGCGGTAACAACTTCGAGCGTGTATCTATATGAGACTGACCCCATAACCCGCAAGCATTCTCCCCAGTGTACACAAAGGAAGCCCCACAACGTTATAGTAATCGCCCTTTATGCCCTCTATCATCAATGACCCTATACCCTGCACTGCATACCCCCCGGCTTTGTCGTATGGCTCGCAGGTTTGGGTGTAGGCTTCTATCTCGAGTTCGGACAACTCACGGAACTTCACCAGCGTATGAACGTCAGCAATACTCACACGTTCACCGCAACTCACACACAGCCCCGTAACCACTTCATGCACTCTTCCTGAGAGCAGCCGCAGCATCCTCACAGCGTCATCATGTCCTGAAGGCTTGCCGAGAATTTCTCCGCCGTCAGCAACTACTATAGTATCAGCGGCTATGACTGCATCATCAGGATATACACGTGAGCCTGCTTCAGCCTTGAGACGTGATAACCTCCTGCATAATTCTGCGGGACTTTCGCCGGGTAAATGCTCCTCGTTCACGTCAGGGTGATACACGGTGAAGTCAAGCCCTATGCTTTCGAGTAATGACTTCCTGCGCGGACTTCCTGAAGCTAGAATTATCTTCATGACAGGAATATTACAGCCAGACCGACAGCAAGACAGTAGACACCGAAATACGCCCAGTTCTTTGCGCTGGCTATTCTCCGCATCAGGACTAACGACGCTAATCCCAGCACAAACGCCACTACAGCCGCAACAATATAGCCTTCAGGGAGGAACACAGCACCGCCGGATTTCAGGAACTTCACGCACTCAAGCAGCGTTGCTCCAAGCACAGCAGGTATAGATATGAGGAACGAGAAACGGAATGCCTCACTCATTCCCAGTCCCATGAACAGACCCATTGCTATAGACATCCCCGAACGTGATACACCCGGCAAGACCGCTATACCCTGAGCAATACCCACGAATATAGCCGTCTTCAGGAGTGATGAGTTTCTGCGTGATGACGATAATACCGGGATTAGCACAAGGATTATCCCCGTGAAGATTTCTCCTGCTCCCACAAGGATAACGTTCTGCGAGAATTTCTCAGCTGTTGACTTCAGTCCCAAGCCGATAACAGCCGTGATGAATGACGCAATGATTACCGCCCAGCCGTATGACCATCCCGAACGCCTTCTGCCCGTCCAGCCTCCGAACCATTCGCGCAATATCTGCCATATGTCCCGCCAGAAATACAGAATGACCGCAAGCAATGTCGCGAAATGAAGAAGTATGTCGAACGTCAGCATGTTCCCGCCGAAGCCCATGAATACCTGGAACAGCGCGAGATGTCCCGAACTGCTCACAGGCAGGAACTCACATAATCCCTGCACCGCTCCTAATATTATTGACTGTAACACCTAGAAAAACTCCTTCTCGAAGATATTATTGTTGTCTCTGGCTTTGACTGAGACTATTGGCATCACTACGGCGAATGAAGAGTTGCGCTTCCTGAGTACATCACGCACCCGCGTCTTTATCGTGCTGCGTATTGCGTCAGGATTAGCCCTCTTGAGGCCGGATAATTCCTGTACTGCCTGCTCACTTACTGCGTACAGCTCCTTGAAGATGTCTCTGCTGTCCTCCGAAATGAAAACGCCCTGTGTCTCTATTGCCGGAGGGGCTAGCAAGTTCCCCCGGTCGTCTACTGCCACTGCCACCGCTATCACACCGTCCTCTGAGATTTCGCGGCGTTCCTTGAGGACTTCAGACTTTATGCTTCCGGCGGCGTTACCGTCAACAATTACTGCCCCTGCCTGAACATGGCCGTGCTTCTTGGGGGGATTGTTGCGCGTGAATGTGAGAATATCGCCGTTGACCATCAGGAATATGTTGTGAGGATTTATGCCGACTTCCTGCGCTAACTGTGAGTGCCGGACAAGGTGCTTGTACTCGCCGTGAACAGGGACAAAATACTGAGGCCGCGTAAGGTTCAGCATTATCTTCAGCTCCTCGCTCGATGCATGGCCGGAGACGTGAATATTCCTGTCCTTCTCGTAGACCACCTCACAGCCCTGCGCAAAGAGACGGTTAATCGTATTGTTGACGAGCTTCTCATTGCCCGGTATCACTGAGGCCAGAAGGAACACTACATCATGTTCACCAAGATCGATAGCTTTGTTCTCGCCCCGGCTCATAGTAACAAGCCCGGAAAAAGGCTCGCCCTGGCTCCCGGTCGTAACAATAACAAGCTGGTTGTCTGAATACTTCCAGATTTCCTCAACCTGAATAATCATCTTGCTGTCAATCTTCAGGTAACCAGTCTCACGCGCAAGCTCCGCGTTACGTATCATGCTCCGTCCGAGAAAGGCTATCTTCCTGTTGAAGCGTGATGCTACGTCTGCTACCTGCTGTATTCGGTGTACGTTGCTGGCGAATGAGGATATGATTATGCGCTTGGTTCTGTACGTCCTGAAGAGGGTATCCAGCGTTGACGATATTATCCGTTCTGACGGGGTGAAACCTTTGCGTTCTGCGTTGGTGCTGTCGGAACACAGTAACATTATGCCCTTGTCGCCCTCCTCGGCAAACGCTCCGTAATCCGTAACCCGTCCGTCAACTGGAGTGCTGTCGAGCTTGAAGTCCCCCGTGTGAACTATACGGCCTAAAGGTGTCTCGATACTCAGCGCAACACAGTCGGGGATTGAGTGTGCCACTGCGATAAATCTCACGGTGAAAGAGCCTATCTTGATGACATCTCCCGCTCTAATCTCGCGCATATCGGGGCGGAACGTAGGCAGGTCATCCTGTAGCTTGTTGCGGATTAGTCCGAGGGTAAGCTGTGTGCCGTACAGGGGGACATTGAGACGGGGCAGGACGTAAGGCAGTCCGCCAACGTGGTCTTCATGGCCGTGCGTGATGATGATGGCAAGTATCTTGTCCCTGTTCTGCTCCAGGTACGATATATCCGGCACAATGTAATCTATTCCAGGCAATTCGCTGTCAGGGAACTTCAGCCCGGAGTCTATCACTATAATCTGGCCGTCATACTCGATGACATACATGTTCTTGCCGATTTCACCCAGTCCGCCGAGAGGGATAAAGCATAACTTTTCGCGGTCGAAGTCATTGCGCCGCCTGTGTGATTGGTTTCTGGTCATACATTGCCTTCCTTTGCTGTGAATTTTGGTTCATATGTTGGATTAGGCAATATTATAGTACACGGGGGTGATTAGCGTCTGGTCATATATTGCTGTCCTTTGCGGTGATTTCGGCATCTCATGCTGTAGTATACGCTAGAACAACTTTTCACCCATCGGCCTTTTACCGGGAGTGTAAACCTTCACATTAACCGCTGAAGTCCTGCCAGCCTCGTCAACCGCGCTCACTGTATGCTCGCCGTCATCAAGCGCATGGATGTATGACGATTTCCCCTGAGACATTCCGCAATATTCCCCGTCAACATACCACCATATTCTTCCGTCAGTGCCCTCTGCCTTGAACGGTATAGCCCTCTGTGTGTCCAGCGGCGCGTAATAGTATGAGGCTCCCGGTATAGGGGATATTATGCTGAAGGATGAGTTTTTCCCGCCCGTTACGCTGAGTTCACGCGGCATGTTTACGGCTGACTTCACCCCGTGAATGTCGCAAGGCGTTGTGTGTGTTACGCCGTCTATAGCCCATTCGAGTTTTGCTGACGGACATAAAGCGGTAGGGGGCTTGCCTGATACTGTGCATACCCTCCGTGTGATGAGATTGCCGGGACGCTCATACCACGGTGAATTGGGGAGCATTCGGTGTATCTTCACGGCTGTAGGTGCGGATATTCTTGCGCCTACGAGACCCTCCCACGACGCTCCTTCAGGATTTCCCGCCCACACGCAAACAGTGTAGCCCGGCCGCCATGAACACGCCCAAGCATCACGGAGGCCGTATGATGTCCCGGTCTTGAGGGATAACTTGCGTCCGCCCGAAAATGTCCCGTCATGCCTCAGTATGTCCCCGATAATCCAGCAGCCCGCAGAAGTCGCTAGCCTCTCACGCGAAACTGTCTCATCCGTCAGCACCTTCAAGCCCCGGTGTACTCCCTCTGAAGCAAGGAACGTATACGCCTCCAGCTGTTCCAGCAGAGTAACATCACACCCTCCCAGTATCAGAGAGTCGCCGTAAAATTCTGCTGACTGCGTGAGATGCCTGTAGCCCGCCGACCTCATCAGAGACAATACACGGTCATTGCCTGAACGCCTCAGTACCCTTACCGCCGGGGCATTCAGTGACTCGTGAAGTGCCGTGCGCGCTGTTACCGCTCCTCGATAGGTCAGGTCGAAGTTCCTCGGTGCCCTCCCGGAGAATGCCGCTGAACTGTCAGCAAGAAGGGTTGACGGTGTGAGTATTCCCGCCTCAATAGCTGTGAGGTACGCAAAAGGTTTCAGGGTTGAACCGGGTGAACGCAAAGCCCTTCCGCAGTCCACCCATGATGAAGGCTCTGTGCTGTAACCGAACCTTGCATTGCCGCACCACGCCACTATTCCGCCTGTACGGTTGTCCGTAATCCCTGCCGCTATTGTTACGTTTGACGGGACATCGTTCAGTGCCTGGCCTATTATCCCCTCAAGTTTAGTCTGTATCTCCAGGTCAAGCGTAGTGTCATAGCGGGATGACTTGTGTTCGGGGTTCTGAGACAGTACCAGCTCCGAGAAGTGGAAAGCCCGTGAAGGCAGGGGGAATTTCCGTCTGGGCAGCTCCTCAAGCCTTGCGCGTGATGCCTCGTCATGTGTGAATACCTTTTTGCGCTCCATGAGGGATATGATTTCGTTGCGGCGGGTTATTGCGGCTTTGGGCTTGGTGTCAGGTCGGAAAAGTGCCGGGCCTTTCAGCATCCCAATCAGAAGACATGCCTCGCCCGGTGAAATCTGTGAGGCGGTCTTCCCGAAATATATCATGCTTGCCGCCTGTACTCCGCGTATATTTCCCCCGAATGGCGCAAGGTTGAGGTAGCACTCCAGTATTTGCGGCTTGGTGAGTACTCTCTCAATCTTCACGGCCATGATGAACTCGCGCAGTTTCGTGAGCAGGTTGCGCTTCCTGTGTTCACGTTCGGAGACAGATAAGCGGATTACCTGTGCTGTTATCGTTGATGCCCCTGATACCGTCTTCATGCGCAGGATGTCCTGAACTATTGCCCGGCCTAACGCTATAGGGTCGAGGCCGAAGTGCCGGTAAAATCTGCCGTCCTCAGCATTAACCGCCACAACTGGAAGCCACTTGCCCATGTCGCTTAACGGTACGGGTATGTGCCACTCTGACGCAGGCGACAATCTCACGTGGTACAGGCGGCCTTCTGTGTCATAGAGTGCCGGAGAGCCGTCAATTGTCGTTACCCGTTCGGGGCTGACTGTTACAGTAGCAAACACGAACGCGCACGGTGTCAGCAGCAGTAGCAGTAACAGGAGCATCAATACTTTCTTCATGACCTAGTGTTGAGGGCTATAACGTCAACGCTGATGTGCCGGGAAAAAGCATTAACCGCTACAACAGGTAGCCGCGAGCCGTCAATTGTCGTTACTCGTTCGGGGCTGACTGTTACAGTAGCAAACACGAACACGCACGGTGTCAGTAACAGTAGCAGGAGCATCAACGCCTTCTTCATGCCTTCTTGTTGAGCGCGAGAATGTCCAGAGTGTACCCGGCTATGTTGTTGCTGTGGTCGCCAATACGCTCAAGGTTCGACAACAGGGTGATGAAGTTCACGCCTTTTTCCGGGTCGCACTCGCCGCGGTTCAGTCGGTCAATATGCTTCTTGCGGTACGTCTTCTCCTGGCCGTCAATCTTCTTCTCGATGTCGCTGATTACCTCCCAGGCTTCTTCGCTGTCTTCATGCTGTATTGATGACAGGGACAAGTCTATTGCACGGCAGGTCGTCTCGTACATGTCGCGGAACTCTTCAACGGCCTCATCACTCAGGTAATGGTTCATGACATCGGCGCGTTCGATGAGGTTTTCTGCACGGTCGCCAATCCTTTCGAGGTCAAGCGAGGCGTTCACGTAACAGCCTAATACGGTTGACACTTCATCACTCACCCCCCGCTGCCATATCTCAGACGAATATTCAGAGATTGCCCGTGTGATTTTGTTGACCGAGTCCTCTAGGCTGTCGAACTTCTTGCGCCTGTCCTCCATCTTTCCCGCGTCAAACTCGAAGAACGTCGTCCGTATCAGCTCGAACATCCTCTGTACTATATTGCCCATGTGAAGAAGCTCATCCTTGACCGCCTCGACTGCGCTGGCTGAGGATATGGTGATCAGGTTCTTGTCCAGGTACATGACATCTTCGGGCTTGTCTTCAGGGCGTAAGGGAATGATTGTTGATATGAGCTTGGCCAGCAGGGAAATGAACGGGAAGAATATTATCGTGTTCAGGAGGTTGAATATTGTGTGGGCGTTGGCTATCTGCCGTCCTATGTCGGGGCTTGTGGCTGTTACTATCTCACGGTAGACAGGTAATATCGTCAGGAATATCACCGTACCAATCAGGTTGAACAGAACGTGCCCTAACGCCGCCTGTTTTGCCGGGCGTGAGGCGTTGAGCGAGGCTACTATTGCCGTAAGTGTCGTGCCGATGTTGTCGCCCAGTATTATCGGTATCGCCGCGTCAAGTGTGATTAGTCCCTGTGAGGCCACCGCTATTGTGAGACCGATTGTAGCCGCTGACGACTGAATGAGCGCAGTGAGTATCATTCCCGCTAACACTCCGCTTACGGGATTACGGCTGAGTACGAGCAGCAATTCCCGGTGCTGTGAAATGATGTGCGAGGCTGTCTTCATCGTCTGCATTCCCATGAAGACGAGTCCCAGCCCTATGAGTCCGCTTGCGAGGTAGCCCATCTGTTTCCGGCTGAACAGCATAGACATGAACACACCGAACGCCAGAAGAGGAAGCGCGAGTGCGTCAATGTTGAACGCGATTAACTGAGCCGTAACAGTCGTGCCTATGTTCGCTCCCATAATGAGACCTAACGCCTGCTTCAGCGACAACAGCCCGGTGTTCACGAATGAGACCGTCATAACCGTAGTCCCGGCCGATGACTGTATCAGTACTGTTACGATTATTCCGACAAGGATGCCGCGCAGGGGCGTTTTCGTGAGAGTGCCTAACAGATGACGGAGCTGATTTCCCGCGAGAGACTGAAGGGCTGACGACAATAATTTGATGCCGTAAAGGAAGAGGGCGACTCCTCCGGCAATGGTGAAGAAGGTCTTAATGTCCACGCAAAAATCCTCCTTGGTGTATTTGGGATAGTTTATTGGACAGAGTATAACAGAAAATCGATTGACAGCCGATAAACATTCAAGTACCATGCAGATTATCCGCAAAAATTTATCGGAAGGAGAAGGATTTTGTCATGCGCAAAATATTCGTGTGTGTGATGGCGGCCATGATGGTTTTCACGGCAGCTGTCACTCATGCCGCGGAAGTCCCTGCAAACCCCTTCAGCGGTTTCGGGCTTTACACCAGCTACGTAACAAGCGGAAGTGTGAAGCTCAACGCTGTAGGACTGCCGGATTATTCCGAGGTTAAGTCGTTCAGGGGCGACGGTGTAACACTGGGAGGAACTCTCAAGCCCGGTGCTGACACGTCATCATTGCCAGTGGGAACAGTAACGATACTCAGCGGGGACAACGCCGGGAAACGTTACAGGTTCACGCCCGGAGGAAGCTCGCGAGGCTCATCGTTCGTGGGCTACAATGCGGATTACTCGTACTATGACTCCTACGGCAACTATCACAGCGGTGAACTTCCAGCAGGCAGCAGGGTTATGTGGAATCTCTACACCTCGCCTGATGTTGTGGCGGGGGCGGCTGACATCAAGAGTGCTTCAGACATTGACCCGGTCAGTATAGGCAGGAATGATATTGTCCCGTTCGTCAAGTCAACTCAGACAAGCAGCTATACTTACCGCTATGATGTCTACTTCGTGAAGTCGGGCGATTGGGGGGTGCCTGTAGCTGTCGATTATGACTCGGTGGCCGTCAACGGATATGTTGTGCCAGATTTCAGCAACCCCTATCCGGTCAGGCATACTATCGGCAGGAGTTATTACTACGACACTACTATTGCTGTAACATGCACCAAAGGCAGAGCCAGTTACACGTGGAACTTTGAGCTGACATCAAGCCTTATCGAATGGGGGAAATTATCGCTTGACCTTCAGCCCTTCACACTTAAGGCTGGTGAGTCCCAGACCGTAACCGTAAAGCTGCCTTCCCGCTATGACCTGAGAGAGGCTTACGCAAGCGCAGACATTACAGATCGGTATCTTGAAGTTGGCGATGCGTCAGTCCTTGAGGCCGGGAATATCACCTTCACACAGGGTGCAGGCTGGCACGGTGATAATGAGGAGAAATCTACGCTTGAGTTCGTGCTTACGGGGCTTGAGCCGGGACGTTCTGCTCTTGGGATATATATTCCTCGCATAGGGACATATTACCGTGAGATTCATGTTACGGATGAGAACGGAAGCATGAACATCGCCGGGGGGACAACGAGCCTTTACCCCATCATCACACATACAACCCGCGCACGCTACGTTGAAGGCCGTCCATATTACCCGTCAGCAGAAGATTACGAGGCAAGGCTTACGGGGTTTGGCGGGTTCACGGGTGCTACTCTTGCGGTCAGCACATCGACTAGTTCAAGCGGGGATGTCAAAGAGTACTCATACTACACCGGGCCTCATGGCTATTTGGGGACTGTCAGAGATTCGCGCCGCACTATCTCAGAGCTTACTGTTGACGGCGAGACGGGCAAATCCTACAACGTATCATCCTACTCAGGTGTACGCTACACTACCCTCAGCACAGACAGCTATTACAACTCAGAATATCCCGGCGACATCTCATTTTCCCTTGATGCATCTGAAGACATAGAGATATGGCTGGAATTTCCCGCCAGCTACGATATGAACCTGTCATCAGCAAAACTCTCATCACTGGTCTCACTCGACAAAATCAGGTCAACCTCCGTACAGCTTGAAGACTTTGCGCCATACTTCCAGCTTCATCATGCCTCCAATGACCTAGATGTGATAACTTCTGTTGACTGGTCATTCGTCAAGCCTGCCACTATGGAGAAAGTTACCCCTTCCGGCCTCACAGACATAACCATAGGCGGCCATACCGTAACAGGCACAAGCGGTACAGTTGCGGCTGACGGATATTTTTACCCCCGCATCAGCTACACCTACAACGGAACGGTCTACGAGTGGGAGTTCTCGCGAATGAACTCGACCAACTACACCACCTCCGCAGTTCTTGTAGGGACGGGTAAAACTGTGAGTGTTGACCTGCCTATAACGATAGACAGCGGGCAGATATACATTTTCGACAGCGATATACTCAGTGCAGACCCGACAGCATTCACGTCCGCCGACTTCCAGTCCCGCACGGATGAAGCAGTAACAACTGTAATCCTTTCACAGCCAGTAATAAACACTAGTGCGCAAAAGTCAGCAGTAATTCATACGTTCAGCCAGGCACAGCAGACGGTAACAGGAGCATTAACCAGTGAGGCATTGCAGGCGGTTGACGGCTACACTCCTGCACTTGCGGCGGTGTGGTCAGCAAAGGCATCACAGGTTGACGAGGCAATAACATCTGCATTAACCGGGATAGCATTCAATGCCGCGGCAAGGTCTCAATTCTTCCCTAGACTTGATACGGCAGGTGTCATATTCCCGCGCGACAACTCAACGCTGAAGTCCGGCACATCATCGGTATCATCAGGAGCGTCAACAGCGGAGAAATTAGCGGCGGCGACCTCCCAGCTCAACGGAATGGGACAGGCATTATCGGCAACGGAAGCTGTAGTACCTGCTGAATATGGACTGTATGTTTTCCCGATGACATTCGGCAGTGAGCTTTACGGTGTCAGGATTGCGGGTGCAATAGGCAACAGGTCAGACAAGAGCAATAATTTTGCTGACGGGACAAGTATAGCCTTCGTGAACAGTTCGGGGGATATTATTGACACAATCCCTGATGCATCACTCTCACAGGACATCATGCCCGGATTTGTCGGTGTACTCACTGTGCTTGAGGCTGGGAAAACATATGAGCCTACGGTATACGCCGCCAACGACAGCCTTGCTGCAGCAGGAATTACCTTAACGGAGGCTGTTACGGCGGAAGTGAACCTGATAGAAACTCTTACGTCTGACAGCACGGTATCATTCCGTGTGAAGGGCATCAAGGACGGCCTGAGCAGCCTCAGCCTAATTCACCCGTACAGTGAGAGTTCAAGCCCCTACTACAGGTACAGCGCGTACAGGTGGAATGTTACTGTCGGTGAAGTCTCAGAGGACATCACCCCGGCGACTGCTACAGCGACATTCTCCATGAATGCGAACTATGCTCCGATGATTGAGGGCAGACCGTATTACGGAGGAAGCAGTGTATCATTCCCGGACTATGTATCTATACGTCTTGATACTGGCCTTGAGCTTTCAGAAAGTGAATACGAGGCTAAACGCGATGACCTTACGGGGATAATGTATGTCTCCGGCGATAAAGATACGCAGGTAACACTGTATCCGTATGCCAATTACTCACGTTATGACAACGGCACATACTACAGGACGGTGTACTATGATGTCAGCTCCACCTACTTCACATCAGGGAAAACGGTAAGGTGGGAATTTTCTTCCGGCCTCATAAAGAGTGGCAGCGCAACAATTCCCACGTTCGACAGCAGGAAAGCCGCTGACACTATACCCAGTCTCACACTTAACCGGGACGGCATCAACGCAGAGACCCTCGAATGGTCGTTCACAGACTCAAAGGATAACCCTGTAACAGCACCGTCAAATGTTAGAGTGTGGGTCAACAACTACCAGCGCGAGATTTCCAGCGACAAAGGCACGGGCAATATCAGCGTCAATCTCCCGGAAGCCTTCATCAACAACATTGATATCAGCTACGAGCAGGACGGCCTCACCTACACGTGGAACTTCAGACCCGTTGACAGCCCTTCATATAGCTGGAACGGAGACATTTTCACGTGGAACGCCGCGAGCAATGACCTTCCTCTGGCCATGAAGAAGGGTGAGACTCGTGAAGTCCTCCTCAGTGTCAGTGATGATTACGGCAACATCACTCCGTTAATCGGCAACCCCGGCATAGTCTCAATGTCAGTAGTCTCAAGCACAGACAGCACGGTTACAGTGAGGCTAACGGCAAAAGAGGCAGGAATGACTACTCTCGGCATGAGATACCAGCGCAAGGAGACATACACAGTATACCCGACAATCCCGGACAACTCTGGAAGTTACCCGGTCGCGGCAGTATACGGCGGTGATGTTGCTACAGTCTCAAGCGTCAGCCTCGATGACAGTGATGTGATTGACATCGTGCTTAACCCGGACGGTTCAGCAACAGCAGGAGGCGCGGAAGTTCCGACCTACAATTACGTGTGGCACGCAGACCCACAGCACCCGGCGGAATACTGGACTGACGGAATGACCGGGACGGAAGAGCTAGACTCAGACGCATACGAGGCGGCAATCACCAGCACCAACAACGGACTGTACATAGCCCGCGATATACGCTACACGCCCAACACGCTGGACTTCACCACGTCCCAGACAGCACAGAAGGACGAAGATACAGAGTATGTTGTGTACTACGACTCATCGTCCCCGGCAGTAGCGGCGGCAATAGCGGCACTTGGTGAGACATACGGCACGGCCTACAGCACGGACAGGTACATATTCGCTACCCTGCCCATGAGCAATGGAGGGATGCCCGGAGGCGACTTCCCCGGCGGCAATCCCCAGAGCGGAGATATACCTGACTTCCCCGGCGGAATGCCCAGCAGCGGAGACATACCCGACTTCCCCGGCGGAATGCCCGGCAGCGGAGACACACCTCCAGATTTCCCCGGCGGCAACATGCCCAGCGGCGATGTACCCGGCACACCCGGAGCTGGTGATACCCGGCTTCCTGTGATGACTACGGCGGCATCTGACAGTGAGAGTATTGCGGCCATGTCGACAATGACGCATTCGGCTGAAGATGCCTACAACAACCCTGTGCTCCACATCACAGAGCCCGGCACTTACAGGATTTCGGGTACGTGGCATGGTCAGATATGGGTTGAGACTGGAGCGAAGGCAAAGCACAAAGTCAACATCATCCTTAACGGCGTTGATGTGTCATGTGATGTAGCTCCTGCTATCGTCTTCTACAAGGTCTACAAGTGGGCGGAAGATAACGGTTACGATGACCAGTCAACACTAACTGCCAATAACCTGTGGCGGAACATTGGCGGCGAAATGGTCAGTGCGGACGGAAGCTATAACGTTGGCGCGGTCGTTGAGATTGCTGACGGCACGACTAACACGTTCACGGGGTCTAACGTCTACAGGCTTCTTGAGCTTTGCCCGAAACTTGACGATGACGACAACCCCAAGTACACAGGCTCAGGAATTGGTACTGACATCAGCGAGCAGGAGAAGATGTACAAGCTCGATGGTGCGTTCCACTCACGGAGGACTATGGTAATCGGCGGCAATGGCACGCTCAATATCACGTCAACGACATGCGAGGGCCTCGACAGTGAGATGCATATGCTTGTTGACGGCGGGAACATCTCCGTAACAGCCCCCGATGACGGAATCAACGTGAATGAGGACTATGTATCAGTCTTCCAGATGGACAGCGGAACACTCACAGTCTCATCAACAAATGCTGACGGCATAGACTCTAACGGCTGGATTGCCTTCAACGGAGGAACGCTCAACATTTCTGCGGGCAATCAGTCTCAGAACTCAGCTGGCGAGGCAGGGCTTGACGCGGAGAATGAGGTCTACATTTACGACTCAAGCGCATACAACTGGACATCAGCAGGCGGCAGCTTCCCGTCAACACCAGACGTACCCACGCCTACAAGCCCGGACATTCCCACACCAACGCCAGAAAGCCCGGACGTACCATCGCCAACACCAACAAGCCCGGACGTACCATCGCCAACACCAACAAGCCCGGACATTCCCACGCCCATTAGCCCGGACGTTCCTGCAACGCCTGAAACCCGCGTAACATATTACGGGGACTATATAGCATGGCCGCGTGAAATCTGGGTGTCTGAGCTGGATTCGTCAACAGGAAAGTACAGAGTGCCTCACCTCACGGATGACATTGATGCGCTGATGGACACGCTGAAGCCCGGCGGCTCTGACTGGACGGAATACAGCACTGCTTCAGGCGACAAGTCAGCAACAGCAAGCGATGAGCCTGAATATGACCAGTCAGCAAAAGATGTAGGCTATCAGGGTCTCTCCGTATATCCTCGTTTCGCCATGCCTCAAGACCCGTCAGCAGACGCATACAAAGCAGTGTGGGAGTTCTCGGACGCTATGAATACTCCTTACGGCGTGAGCATGTTCAGCAGTGAGAATATGACGGTTACCGCCTCGCGTGATGCCGTTGAAGTGTGGCAGGCCATGAAGGATGAGCTACTGAGCAAGGATATTCCCCAGCTTGTCGCAATAGTCCTTCCTGAGATGGATATTGAGGATGATGGCTTCTACGTGTTCAGGCTTCCGGCGGACAACATAACGGGCAGCAATCAGGCTGTATTCTGGAGGGCGGAACGTTCCGGCGATGTCGACTACGAACGCTACGAGTACTACTACGGCCTGACTTCGGCGGATCTGGACACGATGATATTCCTTGACGACGGCGGGAATTTGACGGGGGCAGTTTCGGGTGATGACTACATCAACGTTGCGGCATACTTCACGAGCGGCGTATACCGTCCTGTGATAACTGCTGCGGCGACCTCGCGCGACTTGGAGATACTCAGCGGCATTCCTTCACCCATAAGCCCAGATACCAGACCCATAAGCCCGGACATTATCCCGACAAGCCCGGACACCAGGCCAGTTAGCCCGGACATCAGACCCACCAGCCCGGATACCAGGCCGACTAGCCCCGACATTAACCCGACTAGCCCGGATGTCAGACCGACAAGCCCGGACGTTACCCCGACTAGCCCGGACGTTGCGCCAGTCTCAGCAAGAACGACAAGGCCGAGCATCAACGTTCAGGAGACAGCCTCAGCACTGCGCACTATTCTGGGACGTTCGGACGCTGCTGTTACTGAGCTTCCGGCAACATCAACAGGCACGGCACGCACGGTTTCAGACCTCTCAGCCAATCAGCTCACGGCAATATCAGCGCAGGGACGTGAAGCGGCGGCGGTGCTTCCTGAGATTACGGTTGAGACGGCGGCGATATACGTATTCGGTGTGAGCCTCGACAACCTCGCTCCGGGGGCGGCAATATTCCTCGACATGACCACAACGCCGATCAATGCGGGAAGCCTTGAAGCCTCAGAGAATTACACGGGGGATTACACGTTCCTTGACGACAGCGGCAATGAGGTCTACACGGTCCCGGCAAACCGTCATGTGAATGTTGCGGCATACCTTGAGCCTGATTATGTCTATTCACCCGTCATCACCACCAGCAGCAGCGGCACTCCGTCTGTAGTCGGCTCATCAAGCGGAGGATGCAGTTCGGTGTACGGCGGTCTTCTTCTTGCGGGACTTGCCTTAGTCATTCGCAGGAAACGCTAGCAGTGATTCACAGGCTCCGTTCTATCACAGGACGGGGCTTTTTTTGTGTGCTATCATTATTCACAAAATCACACGAAAGGATTTAACTCTACAATGAATCCCAGCATAAAGACAGAACAGGAAGAACTGCACGGCATGTTAAGCGTCATGCAGGACAGCCTTTGACATAGGCACATTAGAAGCACGGTCTCAGGAACTCACACAGAAGTCATCAAGCCCGGATTTCTGGAGCAGTGAAGGCCATGAAGACACACTCAAAGAGTTATCGCAGGTCAACTCGCGGCTTGCCTCAGTCAGGCGCATTATCTCGGAGTACGAAGAGCTGTCCACGATAAGCGAGCTTCTGGCGGAGACGGACGACCAAGAGCTTGAGGCAGAATTTTTCCGGCTGGCCTCTGACATGCGGGGGGAAGTTGAGCGGGTCAACCTTCTTCTGCTGCTCAATGACCCGTACGACTCCTCAAACGCTATACTGATGATACATTCGGGGTCGGGCGGACTTGACTCACAGGACTGGGCCGGGATGCTACTGCGTATGTACCTGCGTTACTGTGAGCGCGAAGGTTTTTCCGCAAAAGTCATAGAGGCTACAGCAGATGACGGTGAAGGGATAAAGAGTGCTACGGTTATGATTGAGGGTGATTACGCTTACGGTATGCTGAAGGCTGAACGCGGAGTGCACCGCCTTGTGAGGATTTCACCATTTGACTCTGCTCACAGGAGGCACACCAGTTTTGCCAGCGTGTTAGTATCACCTGAGTTCAGCGATGACGTTGACATTGACATACGCCCGGAGGACTTGAAGATTGACACCTTCAGGGCATCGGGCGCGGGAGGGCAGTACGTCAACAGGACAGACTCAGCCGTCAGGATAACCCACATACCGACAGGAATAGTTGTTACGTGCCAGAACGAACGCTCCCAGCACATGAACAGGGCTACCGCTCTTCACGTCCTCAAGAGCCGCTTGTACGACATGGCCGAACAGCAGCGGCAGGCTGAATTGTCGTCAGTAGTCGGCGAGAAGAAAGAGTCCACATGGGGAAGCCAGATACGAAGCTACGTCCTTCACCCTTACACCCTCGTGAAAGACCACCGCACGGGCTACGAGAAGGGCAATATTCAGTCAGTCCTTGACGGGGATATAGGCGGCTTCATCATGGAGTACCTGAGGCAGAAAGCGAGAGGCAATGCTTAAGCGGATACTCCTGTTACTGATGATGATACTGCTGACTGTCCCGGCTTACGGCGCGTTTGTCCCGACAGACCCTGTAATCCCGGTGAACAGTCTCAAGCCCGGCATGAGCGGCTACATGCTTACGGTGATACGTGGCACGGAGCCTTCACGGATTCCTGTGCGCATAGTCAGCGTAGTCCCCCAGAAACCGGGCAGGCAGTACAGCAACCTAGTACTCATTCGCCTGACGGGAGGCACTAAGCTGGCACAGGGCATGAGCGGCTCGCCCGTCTACATCAGCGGAAGACTCGCGGGGGCAGTCCGAAGCGGCTGGAAGGATGCCGACCACACTATAGCCGTAATGATGCCGATAGAATACATGTGCAGTATCACCGAACACGAGTCCCCCTCACCAACCTTAGCGGCACTCAGCGCAGTAACAGTATCAGGTCTCAATCCTACAGGCCCGGCAATGTCGGAGTTGTCGCGCAAGCTCGGCGTAACGTTCACGCAGGGCATAAGCTCGTCATCAGGCGGGACTCTTGCGGGCGGCTCATCACTCAGGCCGGGAGACTCACTTGCGGCTATGCTGGTGTGGGGGGATGTGGAGCTGTCAGCTTTTGGGACTGTTACGGCTGTTGACAGGCACGGGAGATTTCTTGCGTTCGGCCATGAGTTCATGAAGCGGGGAAATTCAGCGTATCCTTCTGCGGGCGCGTATGTTCATGAGACGGTCGACAGTGTGTCATTCCCCTTCAAGATTGCGTCAACACTCGGCATAAACGGCACTATCACACAGGACAGGGAGTCGGCGGTTGCTGGCAGGTTCGGCGTATATCCTCCGTCAATATCGGGCGAGTTTGTGTTCCGTGACAATGATGCTGGCACTGAGGACAGGTACAAGTTCCGAACTGTTACCGATGCCTTTATGACCGCTGACTTGTTCGAGGGTATCTGCAAGGGGCTGGCTGAAGATTCGTGGGGTCGAAAGGGTCAGGGGACTATGAGCGTAACACTTAGGCTTGACGGAAGGAACGTGCCTAACGGATGGACGCGCAAAGATATATTCTACTCGGACGAGAATATAATTGATGAGGCGTTCAAGCAGGTGAAACTTTTGCTGACGGCATACATGACTCAGCCCTTCAGCGACATATTGCCGGTTGGCTTCAGGATTACGGCGGAGGCTACACAGTCCCCCAAGGTGCTGCTGATTGATGACGTTACAGTGTCGGAGGACGCGAGTCCCGGCTCTGATGTCGAGGTGTCAGTCAGGCTCAGGGGATGGAGGACGGACCCGGTAACACGCAAGTTCACCCTCAAGATTCCCGATGACGCTTCCGGGGTTGTTGAGCTTATCGTGCGCGGAGGGGGTACTCAGTCATTCGGCCAGGCAGGTATTGACGGAGGGTGGCGGACTATAACCAGCCTTGAGAGAATGCTGTCGGAGTTCAAAGCGGCTGACAGTAACAACCAGCTTGTTATAGAGCTTAACGCCGACAGGACCGGGGAATTCCTGAACAGGATAACGAAATCCGGCAAGAAGGGTACAAGTCCCAAGAGCAGCAAGACACGTGAGCCTGACCTGCTGCCGGAAGAGGAAGAATACCTCAGCGAGACCAAAGAACGCCGCATCAAAGAAGGAACGCTGAAGATATACAGCTCCGACTACTACATTGACGGACTGATGAGAAGGGTAATCCACGTTGAGAAATAGCATGTTCATCACACTGGAAGGTATAGACGGCTGCGGCAAGTCAACACAGTCGGCAAAACTGGCGCAATGGCTTGAAGCCCGCACGGGTCAGAAAACAGTATGCACATATGAGCCCGGCGGATGGCCTGATGGACAGTCATTCAGGGATTTCATACTGGGAGGGGGGAAATTGGCGGCAATGACAGAGCTGTTACTGTTTCTTGCTGACCGAAGCGAACACGTGAACCGCGTCATTCTCCCGGCACTGCGCCAAGGCTACAGCGTAATCTGCGAACGATGGAACGAGTCGACAATGGCATACCAGGCGGGCGGCCATGAGCTGAATATCTCCCACGTGAAGCGCATAATACGTGCCTGCAATTTTCCCGAACCTGACGCAAAAATCTTCCTCGACATTTCCCCGCAGACTGCAATTCAGCGCATAAACTCCCGCGGCGGAAAGGGCGACAAGTTCGAGGCTGAAGGACTGCCCTTCATGATGAACGTAGCGAGTTTCTACAGGCTCATAGCAGAGGACGACAAACAGAGATTCATACGCATTCCGTGTGATGACATGGACGAGTCCGAAGTATTTTCCGCGATAACCTCACGCTTAGAGGCTCATTTATGGCAATCCAGATAAAGCGCGGCGGAAGCGACCCGTCAGCAGCCTCACAGCCCCGAATAGAATACGGAGGCCACAGCGGAAGCCATGCAGGCCCGGCAAATGCTATAGCCTCGTCAGCATTCAGCTTTGAGTCTGCGATGGAGGCCACCGAGCTTGAAGAACTCCTTGACCGATTGTATGAGTTATCCGACAAGCTGTCAGTGTTTCCCGGCGGAAGGCTCATCGAGGAATACAGGAATGTGCTACACGAACTCCTGAAACGTGCCGCAAAGGGTCTCAGGATAAAGCGTGATATGCGCTGGCGGAAGACTGACCGCAAGATGTACGTAACGATAGAACGGGCAGGCCAGGCGATGGACGAGCTGGAAGAAGCCTTCAAGTATGAGGGGGACAGGACGAAGGCACTTGCATTGATGGAGGAAATAAAGGGTTGTCTGATCTCACTGCTAATGTAACGTGGCGTGAAATTCTTTCTGAGACTGAGACCGGGAATATCCCGCACTGCCGGGCAATCTCAGCACCCGTAAAATATCACGCGGAAATCATAGAGACACTCTCACGCATGATACTGGGGACATACCGCCCCTCACATCCTGACCTGCTGATAATCGGAACAACGGACAAAGCACCCCCAATCGGTGAATCTGGCTATGATGGTTCATGCCGCTGGCTAATCGAGAACATAGCCTTGAAGCCTCTCGAAGCGTCCCGGAGATTAGCTGTGATACAGTGCGCGGACAAACTCAGCAAGGCCGCCGGAAACTCACTGCTCAAGCTCACCGAAGAGCCTCCCGGATATGCCTTCCTGCTGTACCTTATGGAGGACGGAAGATTATTCCTGCCGACCCTGAAGAGCCGCTCACGTTTCAGCGCAATCACCATCAGCGACCCAATCACCCCCGTGAAAATTCCTCTTGACGCTCACGAGTGGGTGCAATGGCTGGCGCGGGCCCGGAAAAGCACCAGCGACAACGACACAATAACGCCTGAGCTTGAAGCATGGAGCAAGTACGCCCTTGACACAGGGAACATTGAGCTTGCGGAGAAATGCGGGGAACTGAGAGTAATATCATCACGTAAGAATTTATCAGTGCCGATGCTTTGCGACATAATACTGCTGGCACTAATGGAGGGAAATACAGACATTGAACACATACTTGACGATATTCGGCAAGCCTAGGTACTTAGGTTTTGCTGACATAGATACGGATGAAGGCTTTGACTTGGAGCGGCCTAAATGGGCGGTGATAAGGACATCGCGGGGCTATGAGATGGGGCTTCCTGGTGGAATAGTTACGCCGGAACAGCAAGAGATGTACAGGAGGACGACCGCGAAATTTGATGACACTTCGGAGGCTATGCTTCAGGACGTGGAATTTGTGCGCGAGGCTGACGCTGAAGACATCGAGAACTACTACAACTGTCGGCACGAAGAGGAAGAAGCACTGCTTGTAGGGCGTGATATTCTTGCGGAATACGGGCTGAATATGAAGCTGGTTGACGTGGAATATATGCTTGACCGAAGGAGGCTGTACTTCTACTTTACGGCAACACAGCGGGTAGATTTCCGTGAATATGTGCGTGAGCTGGCGTATGAGTTCCGTACCCGTATAGAGATGCGGCAGATAGGAAGCCGGGACGAGGCGCGAATAGTGCAGGGCATAGCCTCATGCGGAAGGCCGTGCTGCTGCGGTTACTGGCTAAGGGGATTTTCATCGATAAGCATACGTATCGTGAAGGAGCAGAGATCCGCGCTTAACCCGACGAAAATATCAGGGATATGCGGACGCTTGATGTGCTGTATGTCCTACGAGAAGGAATTATATTCAGAATTGTGGTCAAAGCTGCCCGGTCCAGGCACGAAGATTAAGACGGAGAGAGGGATATATACGCTTGAGAGTCTTGATGTTGGACAAGAGCAGGTGAATATACGATTTCCGACTGGGCGACTGATTCCCGTAGCGATAAGTGAGTTCCCAGACTTCAGGGACACGGTTCTGCGCGGAGAGGAATGGGGCGAGGACAAAGAATTAGCCGAGAAGAAGCGCAAGGCCGCCGAGAGAATAGCTGCGATAAAGGCACGTTCTGAACGCCTGAGAGCCTCACGAGTAAGCCGGAGCAGTGCCAAGCCTCCGAAGACCAGATCCGACAGCCCTGACAGTCCCAACAAGCCAGGCAGGAAGCCCCGTCCCAAGCCCAGACAGGCTAAACCCGCAGGCGAGTCATCCCCGAAGCCCAAGCCCAGACGACACCGCAAGCCCAATCCGCCCAAACCCGAAGAATGATACGCACACGAAATCCCCCCGGCCATGAACCGAGGGGATAATTTCTGCCTCAATGGTCGCCGTAATGACTCCCGCACTCGACAATACTCACCTGCAAGTCGTCAACGCTGAAGACCAGCCTGTTCTTCTTGTCGATTTTGACGCTAGCAAGCCCCGATAAAATATTCCTCAGCATTTCGGGCTTGCCATAAGAACACTTATAGCCGTTGCGCTGAATGTCCTTGATGAGCGCATTAACTTTCTTCAAGAGCTTATGTTCCGACTGCATATCAATGTAATCGTCCCAAGCTCCCGGTGTCCAGAATACTCCGCGCATATTACTTCACCGCTTCCGCATACATTTTGTCGCGCATAGCTTTCAACTCCTCCCAGCGTCTCCTGAGTTCGGCGGCTTCCTTAGGCGTAAAACCGTTCAGATCCAGGGATGACAGCCTGACTTCCTGCTTCCTTACGGCCTGGCTCATGAGCGCGCTCACCACAGCGGACACAGGCAGGCCAATATCCTCACAGAGCTGGGCAAACTCCTTCTTCATCTGCTTGTCGATTGTTACGGTCAGCTTGGCTTTCTCCGTCTCACGCTTCATCATTATCACCTCCCTTCATCCAGTGCTGGGGAGTTCATGCGGTCGCGGGTATGGCTTCGGCGGGTTCTTCTTCAAGTCCTTCATCAAGGTTATACAGCTCAAGCCCCATCCCTATCTCATTAAGGCCGTTCATGGAAAAAGTAATCGCCTCAACAAGACGGTCGAGCTTCTCCATTTCTGCCTTTGCTTCAGGGCTTGTTGACTTGGCGTATTCCTCGAAATCGTCCCACGTTCTTATGTCCTCGTATCTCAATTTTCATACCTCCTCAAATAATCGTCGCGCTCACGTTTTGCCTTCTCAACCTCACGGCGCGGAGTTTTATCCGTTGTCTTGCGGAAATAGTGAAGCAGCACAAATCCGTCATCAAGCATGCAGAAGTAAAGTATCTTGTTTTTGCCCGGCCTGAGCTCCCATATATCTTCCTCGATATGCTTCGTATACTTTGCGGGAAGATTCGTTCCATTTTCGCGGAGAAGCCCTATCTCTGTGAGTAGATTTTGTCATACTGTATGCGGGCATCTTTGCTTGTTGCTGACGACATGAGAAGCCCACTGATAAAATCCAGCAGCTCACTTCTTCCGTCCTTGTCCCTGTAGAAATCAATCCTGTACACACGATTCACCTCTCTTCACGCACACAAAAAAGCGGGACTCCCACACTCGGAAATCCCGCTTTCATCAATTCATGTATTCGTTACTGCACTTGTGATACTAGAAGCTCACTGCTGTCCTGAACCTTACTACGTTGTCCTCGCGTCCTGCTCCGCCGTTAAGGTCGTTGTCCGCGTGCAGGTAGTTCAGACCCATCGTTGTAGCATCGTTGAGCTTGTACTGAACACCAACGCCGTATTCTGTAGGCTTCGTGCCGTCAACATCGTAGCCATAGTAGAACAGGTGAGTTGCCCACTGATCCGTCCACTGCTGGCCGAGACCGACTCTCCAGTACTTCGTGTCTACGACTGCTATACCCTTGCCGAATGACTCCTGAAGAAGGTCGCTGTAGAACAGCATTCCGCCGTTGCGCCCTCTGAAGCCCTGGTCATACTGGCCGTACTCAAGCCACAGGCTGGTGAACTTCAGAGCTTCCTGCTTTACGTCAATGATTGCTGACCAGTGGTTAGCGTCAGTAGTGTTGGTCGCATCGCCCCAGTAGAGCCTGTTGTTCGCGGCATCAAGATACACCTGCTCGAAGTCCCATGCTGAATGATAGAACGTACCCTTGAGCGCGATGTTGTCGTTGAAGTTGAAGCGAAGTCCAGCGTAGACCGTCCACAGGTTGTTGAACGCCATATCGCCAGCGCGGTGCTGAGGATTGGCCGCTGTACCGCCGGTGTATGTCTCTGCATTGTCGCCGAGGAACACCTGACCGCCGAGATCGAACCCGATCTGCTCTGTGAACTGGAACGCGCCTCTTGCCATAACCATCCAGTCGCTGTTTGCTACAACTGCATCGCCTGCCGCTGTGTAGCTCGTAACAGTGAACTTGTCAGGGTGCGCCGCCATAATCTGGAACGTGCCGAGTCCGAAGTCCTTCGTTACGCCCATGCCTGTCCATGTCCAGTCGGTGAGTATCTGGTCTCCGTCCCATGTGCCGGTTGCAGGGAAGCTGATCTTGTATGCACCTTCCCATGCCCAGTTCTGACGGCCAACGAGAAGCCTGCTGTCGAAGAAGAACGGCATCTCAACATAGTACCTGTCCCATCTCACATAGTCGGTATCATCGCCGCGAGCCCTAGCGCGGAAGAAGTACTCATCGTTCTCGCCCCATGTACGCTCAAAGAGCAATCTCGCCTCATCGAAGCCTACCGAACCCTTTCCGTCAGGCCCGAAAGCATCGCCCGCGTCATTCCTGCTCTCATTCTTGACATCAAGAACCAGCGTTCCGTGAATGTGCCATCCGCCGAGTCTGTCCTCAAGAACCTTCACTCTGTCGTCAAGCTCATCAACGCGTACACCGAGTGCTTCAAGCTCGTCCTTGAACTCAACAACGAGTCTCTTGAGCATCTCGACATCCTGCTTGCTGGCCTTGGTCATGTCGACTACTGCCAACGCTCTGGCGAGTGCTGAAGCCATCTCATAACGTGTTGTCTGCTGCTTGCCCTTGTAGAGACCATCGGGATAGCCCGAAAGGATTCCGTGTGCCGCAAGCTGACCGATCGCGTCATATGCCCAGTGGTTCATCGGCACGTCCATGAACGGGTTCGTTGCCGACATCGCCGGGGCTGCAAGTGCTGCTACTGCTGCAATAGCTACTAATACTGCTACTTTCTTCATTACGAATAACCCCCTTATGAAATTGTCAACATACTGCATCGTCTCGCGCACTCAGTCTTAGCTGTTAAGCCCTGAATCTGCGGGGGGTTCGGAAAGTTGCCTTGTTTCCTTTCTCAACCTCTTTGCAGTTCACAGAGGCTCATACACTCATGACCTTCTGCGCTTCTCCCGCAATTAACTCCTCCCTTTAATGGCCTTATGGGGATTGTTTCACCTCATTTTCTGCCTTCTGGTTACTGAGTTGTGCGTTTTTTGACGATTTCCTACTAGGTATTTCCCGTAGGACGGTGCATATATTACCCCAACACCCTGAAATTGCCTATACGTAATTTTACTGATAAATAAATTCAGCCATTCACGCGGAGATTTACACGTAAAGTATGCAAGGCTCAGTGTAGGAGGTGAGTTTGTCGTCATGGGTGATGAAGGTCATGCGCTCGGATTTGGCCTGCGAGATGAGGATGCGGTCGAAGGGGTCTTTGTGGGGAGGGGCGTTGTCCGGGCGTGAGAGGGTTGGCAGCATGTAAACGTGTTCGGCTGTAAGAGCAAGTTCCTGAAAACCTGCCTCTGTGCAAAACGATACGAACTCTTCCGGCGATATATCAGCTATCATGTCCGGGTGCACCGAGCGTTTTATTGCGGCTTCCCAGACTGATACACTGCTGTAGTATATCTCGTTACCAGCTTGCGCTATGATGTCCCTTGCTTTCTCAGGAACTTTGTCCGGGCCATCAATCGACCAGAGCAAAATATGTGTGTCGAGGAGGTATTTCATGTTACTTTACCCCGAACATTTCTGCGATTTCGTCATTCATCGAGTCGAACTCTTCAAGGCTGGGAGCAATAAATTTCCCATTCGCGACTCCGAGTTTCACTCCACCACGAGGCGGGTTGTAGTAGCTGACAAGTTTTGCTACAGGCACACCGTGCTGCATGATGATAACCTGCGCTTCATCACCGAACTGCACTTCTCCCAGAAATTGCGGGAGCTTCTCCTTGAACACTTCGTACTCTACACGTTCTATCATTGTTGTGCTTCCTCCTTTGTGTGATGATGAGATTACAGCGTTCACTCAAACGCCCGCTTCAATGCTTCAAGCCCTTCTTCGGCATGTGTCTTGCTGACAATGCATATTGCGCTCTCGGAAGTGGAGTTGATGATTTCGATGTTCACGTTCACGGACGCAAGCACACGGAAGACCTTTGCGAGGACATTCGCCGAATCAGCAGGTGAGTCGAACGCCACAGTTATCGCCGCAACCTCTGACATGAACGACACGCCCTGACCGCCGACTCTCTCGGACACTTCACGGCACACGGGGATCATGTCGTCGAGCCTGCCCTTCGGTATCAGGAATGACAGGTCAGACCTTCCGCCGCGCATCGTGTTCTGAGTCACCATGCTGACACTGACAGAATGCTTCGAGAGTTCCCCGAAAATCTCAGCCGCTATGCCAGGCACGTTAGGCAGTCCCAAGAACACCACGTGAACGCACTCATCGTTGAATGTTATATTGCTCATGGAAAAATTATCTCCCTTCAGGATTTGTGATGAGCTAATTTTACACGGGCTATGCTAAAATTTCAGTCATCATTCACATTTCAACACAATTCATTTCATGCTGGGAGGTATATTTATTGAGCCTCGTTTACTTCTTGTTATGGTTAATCTTCAACGGCAGGATTACCTTCGAGATTGTCGTTATCGGAGCGTTAATCTCATTCATGCTCGACCTGTTCATACGCAAAGTGCTTCGTCTAAATCTCACAGTCTCAAATCTCATCATGGCCGCGAAAATTCTTCCCGACATTGTGCTTTACGTCATCGTTCTTCTGGTTGAGATAGTCCGCGCAAATTTCTCGATAACCCGGCTTGTGCTTTCCCCAAGAATTGAGGTTGAACCGTGCCTCGTGAAATTCAGGACTCCGCTTAAGACTGAGGCGGCAAGAGTCGCGCTGGCAAACTCAATCACACTCACTCCCGGAACTATCACGGTCTCACTTGATGGGGATAACCTTCTCGTCCACGCACTGAACCGTAAGCTTGCGGACGGGCTTGAAGGAAGCGTGTTTGAGAGACTTCTTGCGAGAATGGAGAGGATACTTCATGTTTGATGCTGAGACTTTGAGGAGCTGCCTGCTTGTGGGGTGCGCTGTGTTCCTGTCGGCAACAATATTCCTGTGCCTGATGAGGGCGGCGTTAGGGCCGAGATTTTCGGACAGGATAATAGCGGCGAATATCATCGGCACGAAAATCATCCTGCTAATCGCTGTATTGTCGCTGATAGTCGGCGAGGGATATTTGGCGGATATATGCCTGATTTACGCGGTGATAAGTTTTCTGTCAGTTGTGGTGCTGGCAAGGTCGGTTATCGAAAAGAAAGAGGGGGCTGAAGAATGATACGTGTGATTGTTGCGGGAGTGCTGATGTTCGCGGGGCTGTTCGTGCTGTCAGTTGCTACGGTGGGGATATTCAGGTTCTCGACGATGCTCAACAGGATTCACGTCGCGGCAAAATGCGACACACTGGGGGCGTTATTGATGTTGTCGGGATTAATCGTGCTGTCGGGGTGGAACGTGTTTTCGCTGAAGCTGGGACTGGTTATAGTGTTCCTGTGGCTGTGCAACCCTGCGGCGAGTCATCTTGTGGCACGTGCTGAGGTGAAGACCAACCCGGAGCTTGAGAGGATATGTGATTTTGTTGACCTTACGGAGGACGCTGGCAATGATAGTAATTGAGTGGCTGTTACTGGTGTTCCTGATAGTGTGCGCAATCGCTGTGTCAATCTCGAAGAACCTGTTGAACTCGGTGATAATCTTCATGAGCTACAGCCTCGTCATGGCCGTAATATGGGTGCTGCTGAGGTCGCCGGATCTGGCGATTACGGAGGCGGCTGTGGGTGCGGGGGTTACGAGCGTGCTGTTCTTCCTAGCGTTGCGGAAAATCGGGCAGATGGGACATAAGGACGAGGAAGAAAGCAATAATGGGAAATAATCGAAGGAGGTAATCGTGATGAGCAAAAAGTTTCAGAAGGTAGTTGCTTTGCTGACGGTTGTCGTTGTGATATGCGGGGCTGTTCTAGCGGGTGCTGATACTTTCGAGGAGACATTGGAGAAAGCTCAAAAGGGAGATGCTCAAGCACAATTCGACATAGGTAATATGTACTATGAGGGCGAGGGCGTGAGTCAAGATTACTCAGAGGCTTTCAAGTGGTGTAGTAAGGCGGCTAAACAGGGTCATGCTAAAGCGCAAAACTACGTAGGGCTTATGTACCTCAATGCTCAAAGTGTAAAGCAGGATCATAAGTAGGCTATCAAGTGGTTCAGACAATCTGCTGAAAAGGGTTATGCTGGCGGACAGTATAACATGGGGCTTATGCACTACAATGGCTGGGGAGTGAAACAGGACTACAATGAGGCTTTCAAGTGGTATAACAGAGCAGCTGGACAGAATTATGTACTGGCACAATTAATGCTTGGGGTTATGCAATACAAGAACGAGGATTACTCAGAGGCCGCAAAGTGGTATAGCAAGGCGGCTGAACAGGGTAATGTATGGGCGCAATTAGAGCTGGGCCTTATGTACGAGAACGGCAAAGGAGTGATGCAGGACAAATCGGAGGCATTCAAATGGTATAGCAAAGCAGCTGAACAAGGACAGGCTAATGCACAATTCATTCTAGGACGGATGTACGAAAACGGCGATGGTGTGGTGCAGAACAAACCAAAGGCTGCAAAGTGGTACAGCCAATCCGCCGAACAGGGAATTCCAGGAGCGCAATATAACCTTGCGAATATGTACTACAAAGGTGATGGAGTGAGACAGGATTTCTCAGAGGCCTTCAAGTTGTATTCTAAACTTGCTGAACATGAAGATGCCGATGCTCAATTCATGATGGGGCTTATGTACGAAAAAGGCGAGGGAGTGAAGCAGGACATATACGAGGCTGCGAAACTATACATCAAGGCTAAAGCGCAGGGATATGCTAAGGCTCAATGCAAAATTGGAGATATGTACTACAACGGTACTGGAATGCCGCAGAGTAATTCCGAAGCTCTGAAGTGCTATACCCAAGCAGCGGAACAGGGGCTTGCAGAAGCTCAATTCAAACTTGGGGGCATGTATTATCACGGCGAGGGAATGTTGTGGGGAAGTAAATCTGAAGCCTTCAACTGGTACAGCAAAGCAGCGGAACAGGGTCATGCTAAGGCGCAATTCAATGTGGGGGTTATGTACGCAAAAGGCGAGGGAGTCAGACAGAATAACCAAGAAGCTCTGAAATGGTATCGTATGGCCGCTGAACAAGGACTCGTTGAGGCACAATATAACATTGGGTTGATGTATCACGAGGGGGAGGGAGTAAGACAAGACTATCCGGAAGCTCTCAAATGGTTTCATAAAGCAGCTGAACAGGGAGATGGACTCGCACAATACAATCTGGGACACATGTATTACAGCGGCGAGGGAGTAAGGCGAAACCAGTCAGAGGCCGTTATATGGTGGCGCAAAGCGGCTCAACAGGGAGATAAAAATGCTCAATCGGCACTAAAGAAACTAGGCGAAACATGGTAACCAACACGAAAGGAGCAATCCATGACAGCAGTCAACATCATCAACGCTAAGAATAATCTATTTCAGCTCGTCTCGGAGGTCAACGTCAACAATGAACCCGTGATAATCGTCAATGACAGCGGGGAAAATGCCGTTCTACTCTCTCAAGATGATTGGAACTCAATACAGGAGACACTTTACCTCTATTCTGTTCCCGGAATTGCTGAGAGCATTATCAAGGCAGGGCAAGAGCCTTTGACGGAATATACGACGTATGACTCTAACGAGGAATGGTAGATGTATCTCGTTAAGTTCAGCAAGCAGGCAGAGAAAGACAAAAAATTACTGAAGGCTTCAGGGCTTGAGGATAAAGCCAAAAATTTGCTCAATATAATTATGGCTGACCCGTTTCAGAATCCTCCGCGCTATGAGAAACTTCTGGGCGATTTACAGGGTAATCTTTCGAGGAGGATAAACCTCCAGCACAGGCTTGTATATGACGTTACCGAGAACACGGAAAATCTCTTGTCGCCGGACGGCACGCCTTATGATGGAATAGTCCGCGTAAAAAGAATGTGGACGCACTACGAATAGAAAGGAGACACAATATCTTGAACGAAGAACTACGCGCAATCTGGCACTCATTCTTCAATTGGGTAATGGGTATAGGCTCTCGCCCCGAAAACGAAGTAATCCCCGAAGAACCACCTCCCAATCTCCCATTCACGCAGAAGCAGGAGGACAAATATTCCCGCTTCCACGAGGCAACCATAAAGGAGCGTTATTCCCAGTGGGTCGAGATTCACGGGCTTCACCTCTTC
>JAFSRQ010000080.1 GCA_017446055.1 Synergistaceae bacterium
CTATAACCTCGTCAGCAACCGCCGCAATCCTCAACACGCCGTAACCATACACGATAATATGCCGGGACTCTCAGGGCTTCCAGATGACAGACATACCAGCAACCTCTATAACCTCGTCAGCAACCGTCGCAATCCTCAACACGCCGTAACCATACACGATAATGTTCCGGGACTCTCAGGGCTTCCATATGACAGACATACCAGCAACCTCTATAACCTCGTCAGCAAGAGCCGCAATCCTCAACACGCCGTAACCATACACGATAATGTTCCGGGTCTCTCAGGGCTTCCAGATGACAGACATACCAGCAACCTCTATAACCTCGTCAGCAACCGCCGCAATCTTCAACACGCCGTAACCATTCACGATAATGTTCCGGGTCTCTCAGGACTTCCAGATGACAGACATACCCGCTACAACCTCTGTAACTTCGTCAGCAACCGCCGCAATCCTCACAACCAGCTCCGCAAGCGTCCTCACGTATTCCTCAGTCAGAGCGTCATAGCCGCCTCCGTCCGAGAATATATCATCCGCCACAATCACGACATCCCTCACACGCGCCGCAAGCCCGGACAAGTCATCAAGCACCGCACTCACCACATGGCCGCCGCTGTTCACTCCACAGTCAGCAAACATCACATTAGCCGTCCACGCCGTTAGACTCTCAATCATCACAGACGCACCCGGAGGAATCTCAATCCCCCCCAAATCACGAGTCCTCTCTATGGTCAGAAAGCCTTTATCCGCTCTCATGGCCTGATGATTTCTCACACGCTTCCTCATTTCGTCATCAGTAACAGGCGACATTGCCAGGTAGATTTTCGGCTGACCGGGCAATTCCGCAAGCCTAGCCTCCGCATAACGACTCTTTCCGCTTGACGCTCCTCCGATAATCAGTATCAACATGTCTGCTATAATAGCCTAAAATTTTTCCTCAAGGTAAACTTTTGCTAATGAAACTCAAGACTCTAACTTTACTTGCGCTTCTGTCTTTCACGGCCTCCTGCGCTCATGCTAATATCTCCGTAACATGCAGCCTCTTTCCCGTCTGCGATTTCACACGGAGCATCACAGGAAATCTTGCTGACGTGAAATTACTCCTCCCCCCCGGCACAGAGCCTCACGAATACGAGCCTTCACCCCGCGACATTATGAGCCTGAATGACTCGGACGTTTTCATATTCACTGGCACTGAGATGGAGTCGTGGGCAGTGAAACTCTCACAGTCCCTCAGCAATACCAGAATCATTGACGCTTCAGACGGAATAATTCTCACGGACAATGACCCTCACATATGGCTTGATTTGTCGCTGGCTCAAAAGATGGTGATGAACATTCTGCGCGGACTGTGTGAGGCTGACCCGGGCAACTCAGAGGAATATAAACGCAACGCCGGGAGACTGTGCGCGGGACTCAGCGAGATTGACGGGAAATTTTCGGCCATGAGGAAAACCAGAGCATTAATCTTCGCGGATGAGTTCTCTGCGGGATACTTCGTGAGGCGTTACGGCTTCGATTACGTCAGCGCGTATGAAGGCGAGAATGAACCCTCCGTGCGGAAAATGGCGGAAGTGATTCGCTATATCCGTCAGCACAAGGCACGCTACATCTTCGCGGACATCGGCCCGGTCTCATCAGTCGCAAGGGAAATCAGCAGTCAGACAGGAGCGGAGATACTCACATTCGGGACGGGTCATATTGTGCCGGAAGGTATGACATTCCTCCAGATGATGACGGACAACTTCGAGCATATTTCAGAGGCTATGAATGACTGAGAGACTGAGACTCACTGACGCTGTGATAAGGTACGGTGATATTACTGCGGTTGACGGCGTATCACTAACGGCTGAGGCTGGCGGTATGGTATTCATCACAGGCTCTAACGGGTCAGGCAAGTCAACCCTCACGAAAGGCATTGCAGGGCTTCTCCCGCTGTCGTCCGGGTCTCTCGTGAGGACGGCTAGAATGTCCTACGTCCCGCAATACGAGGAAGCTGACCGTGATTTTCCGGCTAGGGCTGGCGAGATTGTGCTTACCGGGACACAGAGACCGGGAAAGTTATTCCACACGAGACGAGACCGTGAGCAGGCATTATCGGCAATGGAGGCACTGAAAATTGACGGTCTTGCGGACAAAGAGATACGCACACTCTCAGGCGGGCAGTTGAGGCGGGTGTTCCTTGCGCGGGCGATATGCGGGAATCCTGAGCTGCTTCTTCTCGATGAACCTTGCGCGGGGCTTGACGCTCAGAGCCACAGTACACTGTTCGGAATATTGCGGGGACTGCTTGAGGGAGGCTGCGCTGTAGTGATGGTTACGCATGATATTTCGGACATTGACGGCATCCCGGAAGGACGCATAATCAGGATGTCTCACGGGAAAATATCACACAGCATTACTCACGGTGAACACGGCCATGAATGAGATACTCGACATCATCACATATCCTTTTGCTTACAGGGCGTTGATTGCAGGCTCGCTAATCTCAGTCTGCGCGTCAGTCTTGGGGGTGATACTGGTACTCAAGCATTACTCGCTAATCGGTCATGGACTGAGTGAGATAGGATTTGCGTCATTGTCGCTGTCGTCAGCACTGGACATTCAGCCGGTGTACATAGCTTCCCCGGCGGTAATAGCAGCCTCATTCGTCATTATGTACGTCAGCAGGAAGTACAAGACAGCAGGAGACACCGCCATAGCAATAGCCTCGTCAGCAGCATTAGCACTCGGTATAGTGGTCTCGTCAGTGTCAGGGAAAACGTCAGGCATGAGTTCGTACTTGTTCGGGAGCGTTCTTGCCGTCAGCGAGGGGGATTTAGTGCTGTCGGTGATACTTGCGGTGATAGTCATTGCGGCGTTCGTCCTTCTGTACAACAGATTGTTCATCATCACATACAGCGAGGATTACGCCAAGACACTTGGAATCAACACGGCCATGTACCAGCTTGTTGTGTCAGTCTTGACGGCTCTTGTTGTGGTTATGGGGATGAGGATTACGGGTACTCTGCTGATTTCGGGAGTGATAATACTTCCTGCTGTGAGCGCGAAAATTGTTGCGCACGGCTTCAGGTCTCTCGTGATAATTTCGGGGGCAATATCATTCTTGGCGTTCATATCGGGGCTGACGGTGTCATTCGTCTTCAACATTCCTGCGGGGGCTGGTGTAATATTGTCGAACGTAATCATACTAATCCTCGTGAAGGTGCTGGCGAAATCATGACGGGCAAAGGACACAGGCTTTCTACATTCTCGTTTGTGTTAGGCGCGACTGGCTCACCACTGGCGGCGGTGTTCAGCTTCTTGGGCAGCACGTTCCCGGACTCATCGGAATACGTGTTCTTCGGCAAGAGGCGCAACAGGTATCACAGGAGATATACGCACTGGTTTGTGCCGTGGCTGGGTATGGCTCTGGTGTGCTTTGAGCGTTCCGGGTGGATTGTGCCGCGGCTGTCGGTTCTGGTTGACGGGAGGAATGCCCACTATGATGTGTGGTCATGCGCGGGCTTCTGGCTGATGGGGTGCGTCCTGCATATTCTGGAGGATGCCTGGTGCGGGACTGTGCCGTTCCTGCTTCCGTGGAAAAGGAGCGTGGGCATGCATGTCTTCCACATGGCGAAGAAGGCCGGTGAAATGAGCCGGGGTGAGAAGAACTTTGTGCTTTGCTGCGCGGGAATATCACTGATTGCGTTTATGATGAGAGTGTTCACGGTCAGCAGCTTTGTGGATTTCCTGACTGCATTATGGAGGGCTATATGATGAGGTGCGATTATCATGTTCACAGTTACTACAGCGACGACAGCAACACGCCTATGGAGCGTCAAATCCTGCGGGCAATATCACTGGGTCTCGATGAGATTTGCTTCACCGACCACGTTGATTATGGCGTGAAATTTGATGACATTGATTATCAGCGATACTTTGCGGAGATTGACGGACTGAGGCAGAAATATTCAGGGAGAATTGCTGTGCGTTCCGGGCTTGAATGCGGGGTGCAGGTTCACACAATACCGCAATATGAAGCTCTCTATGACACTTACAGCGGAGAATTAGACTTCGTGCTTCTGAGCATACATCAGGTGAATGATATGTGCTTCTGGTCTCAGGAATATCAATCGGGAAAAACTCAGGGCGAATACAACAGGGGATATTACGAGGAATTACTGCATGTTGTAGGTGAGTATCGTGATTATTCTGTGCTGGCTCATCTGGATTTGATTGTGCGTTATGACTTGGCCGGGACTTATCCGTTCAGCAAGGTGAAGGACATCATAGCCGAGATACTGACTACAGTCATCAGCAGCGGCAAAGGGATTGAGATGAACACGTCTTCATGGCGTTACGGACTGACTGACACACAGCCAAGCCGGGAAATTCTGAGGCTTTACCGGGACTTGGGCGGAGAAATTCTGACGCTTGGAAGTGATGCCCACAGCCCGGAATATATTTATGCCCACATGGACGAGGCAAGAGATATTCTGCGTGATATAGGCTTCAGGACGTTCTGCACGTTCGAGGGGATGAAGCCTTTCTATCACTCAATATAGCCTGGCCTCCAGCGGTTTCAACACGGACGGGTCAACATCATTTTCACTGCTGAGGATGACCTTCCTCCCGGCGATTTCTTCAGGCAGTCTCACAGTCTCAAGCGAGAAATTCACGAACAAACGCAAATATATTCTCACTGTCAGCAAAAAGCTCACGTCTCAGGGTCAACATTCACTCGTATATTCTTGCCTCCAATGGCCTCAACTCGGACGGCTCAACATCATTTTCACTGCTGAGGATGACCTTCCTCCCGGCGATTTCTTCAGGCAGTCTCACACTCTCAAGCGAGAAATTCACGACCGTAATCACTTCATGGCCGCCGTACTCCCTCACAAACGCAAATATATTCTCATCGTCAGCAAGAAGCTCTCTCCACGTCCCAGCCGTCAAAGCAGGATTCTCACGTCTCAGTCTCAGCAGCTCCTTGTACCACAACAAGACAGGACTGCTTTGTGCGTTCACCGTGATATAGTTCGGGTTGACCGCAAGCCAGGGTACACCAGTCGTGAAGCCCGCGTTGTTTCCTGCTGTCCACTGCATCGGTGTACGCGCGTTGTCCCTCGTGAAGTAGCGCACAAACTTCATCGCCTCGTCAGCAGAAAACCCCTCCGTCAATGCCAGCTCATACTGCCCACGCGTCTGTATGTCGTCTATCTCATCAATACTCCGCCACGGGTAATTAGTCATCCCCAGCTCCTCACCCTGATATATGAACGGCGTACCCCTCATCGTAAGCAATATCGCTCCCAGACATTTCGCCGCCTTCACCGGGTCTGCGCCTTCCGGGAAAAAGTGATTGACACTGCGGGGCTGGTCGTGGTTCTCGAAGAACGCGGGATACCAGCCGTTTGTTGATGTTGCCTGCTGACTGTTGCGGATTGCCCGCTTCAAGTCCGTCAATTTCCACTCCACTGGATGACACCAGATTTCAGCATCCCCCAAAGGTAATGTTACGTGCGAAAACTCGAACAGCATATCGAACACCCCGTTATCCCCGACCCACAAAGGCAGTTCGTCCGCAGATACACCGTTTGCCTCGCCCACCGTGAATATGTCTGTGCCGTCCCGAACCTCACTCTTGAACTCGCGCAGGAAGTCCAGTATTCCGGGCTGATTGGCCGTCATAGTGTGAACGTTCACAGTTCCGTCCGCAGCATCAGGCTTGCCGTCAGCAAAAACAGCAGGCTTCTTGATGTAGGTTATAGCGTCAATCCGGAAACCTCCTACTCCCTTTTCCAGCCAGAAACGCGCCGCATCATATAATGCATGTCTCACTTCGGAATTTTCCCAATTGAGGTCGGGCTGTTCCTTCGCAAACGTGTGAAGGTAATACTGCTGACGTTCCGGGCAATATTCCCACGCAGAACCGCCGAATATACTGCGCCAGTTTGTTGGACTGTCCCGCCAGATGAACCAGTCCGATTTAGGATTGTCGCGGGATTTCCGGCTCTCCTGAAACCAGGCGTGCTGGTCGGAACAATGGTTGAACACCAAATCCATAACGATACGGATATTGCGCTTCCTGCCCTCACGGATTAGTGCGTCAAAGTCTGACATTGTGCCGAACTGCTCACCGATTGATGTGTAGTCTGAGATGTCGTAGCCGTTATCGACCATTGGGGAAGGGTATATCGGGGTAAGCCAGACTGCATTTATCCCCAAGTCCGCAAGATAATCCAGCTTTGAGACTATCCCCTGAAGGTCGCCCGTACCCGTTCCTGTAGTGTCAAGAAAACTCTTAGGGTATACCTGATACACCGCTCCAGTCTTCCACCATTCGAGAGAAGAACCCTGCATTTTTCGCTTCAACATGAGTATCCTCATCACGCTTTCGTCAAGTCTTGCCTCAGAGATACGCCCGCTTCTGACCGCCTGAAGTATTCCGTCAAAAGCCTCCCGGTAATCATAAGGCATAAGGATAATATCATTGCCTGCCTCAAATGCCAGTATTGCCGCCTCAGAGGAGGAATAATTCTTCTGGATTGCTCCCATGTTGAAAGCGTCCGTGATTATCACTCCATCGTAACCTAGCTCGTTGCGCAGTTTGCCCGTAACTATCTCGTGTGATAAGCTCGCTGGAAGCCCGTCATCCGTAACATTCTTCATCGTTATATGCGCCGTCATCACCGTATCAGCCTTCTTCAGGTTGTTGACGTATGGCACTATCTCCGCGCGTAAAAGCTCGTCCCACGTCTTTGACACTGACACATAATCTTCGTGAGTGTCGCCCTTAGTGTCTCCGTGTCCGGGAAAATGCTTCAGACACCCGGCTATTCCTTGTTCGTGGAGGCCGTCAAGAAATTCACCCGCCAACCGTGAGACATACTCCGGGTCAGAGCCAAATGAACGGTCGCCTATGACGATATTCTCAGGATTGGTGTTGATGTCTGCTACTGGGGCAAAGTCCAAGTTGAAGCCGTACCGCTTGAGGTAACTGGCTATGTAGGAGGCTGTCTCACGAACTTTGCCGCTCCTGCCGATTGCCTCGACACTGGGATATTTCCGCACCGTGAACGCCTTGTGATTGGCCAGGCGTGATATTCTTCCGCCCTCCTCATCGATTGCCATCACCGGGTAATACTTGCTGGCCTTGATGAGAGAGTCGGTGTACCTCATGAGCTGGACGGGGCTGTCTATGTTCTTGGCGAAAATCACGAAGCCTCCTGCCGGGTAATCCTTGAGGGTCTTGCGCATTAACGGGGATAATGACTTCACGCCGTATTTGCCGGGACTGTGGATCTGCTCAGGGGTCAGGGACGTTTCGAGCTGGTCAGGACGTATCACGAAGAGCTGTCCGACCTTCTCACGGAGCGTCATGGACTGTAGGATTGCTGACGGATTGATGTCTGCGTGGGCTGTAGCAACTGTGATAAGTGTTAGCGCAAGTGCTGTGAGTAGCTTCATGGGTGGTGCCTCCGTTTTCGATGGGATTGTTCAGCATACTTTAGCACACAAAAAAACCGCCCGCAATTTTCTCACGGACGGCTGTATCTTCATTACCCTGTGATTATCGCGCTTCCCTTGATGAGATAGTCCATCCCTGACCACACCGTCAGTATCATTGCCGCCCACATCAATACCATTCCTCCGGGTATGTTCAGTATCAGCATAACCAGCGCAATTATCTGGCATACCGTCTTCAGCTTTCCTCCCTTTGACGCTGCTATAACCACTCCTTCAGCCGCCGCTACTAGTCGCAAACCGGTAACAATAAACTCACGTGTGATAATCACCATAACTATCCACGCAGGCAATCTTCCCAGCTCGATTAATGCTAACATGGCCGCGATAACAAGCACTTTGTCAGCAAGAGGGTCTATAAACTTCCCCAGTGTAGTAACCAGCTTGTAACGCCGCGCTATGTAACCGTCAAAAGCATCCGTGATTGACGCTATGATGAAGACCGCCGCCGCTATAGCATCGCCCCAGCTTACACCGTCAAGGCAGGGCACAGGCTCATCAATACGCAATGACAGGAACAGAAGTACAAGAGGCGCAAGAAATACACGCACTAGGCTCAAGGTATTTGGCACGTTGAAGATATTTGACTTCACTTTTATCACCCCCGGATTTTGCCACGAATTATAGACCGTTTAGCCCTCATTCGCTATCTTCTGCCACAATTCACGCTGTCGTTCGTTAAGATGACGGGGAATATCTATCCTCACCCTGACGTACATATCTCCGTTGGTGCCGTCCCTGTTGGGAAGACCCTTGCCGCGAAGACGCAGTTTCTGCCCGTCCTGTATTCCGGGAGGCATCTTCACGGTTACTTCACCTGAGAGCGTCTCAACCGACAAATCTTTTCCCAGCACCGCGTCATACACAGGCACATGAACTTCACGCGTAAGGTCATACCCGGTAATCTCACAGCCCGGTTCTGCGTCAACATGTATAGTCAGGTACAGATCTCCCCCGGTCTCAGACTTGCCCCGCAATGTCAGCTTCGTACCCTCGGTTATGCCTCTGGGAAGATTTACGCTAAGTGTACGGTTACCGAGCTTGAGGCTGTACGTTCCTCCGCGTATCACATCAGAAAGTTTCAGGGTAAGCTCCGCCTGAGTATCACGCTTCACTGGCCGCCCCTGCCCGGATGAATGCCCGAATATGTCGCCAAATCCGCCGAAGCCCCCGCCGCCGAATAACGTCTGGAAGAAGTCGCTGAAGTCCCCAGAAGCTCCGCCAAAGTCTACGTGCTGGTAGCCACCACCTGATGACCCCCAGCCCGGAGGAGGGGTGAAATCCTGTCCCTGCTGCCAGTTCATTCCGAGAGCATCATATTTCGCACGCTTGTCTTTGTCCTTCAGCACTTCATATGCCTCGTTGATTTCCTTGTACTTCTCTTCTGCCCCGGCTGACTTGTTTATGTCGGGGTGGTACTGCTTCGCTAACTTGCGGTAGGCTTTGCGTATGTCATCAGTTTTCGCATCCCTAGCAACACCAAGTATCTCGTAATAATCTTTATACTGCATGAGAAATCCCTCCCCTAATTTTTGCTGACTAATTTTAACCTTTGCGGGATAAATTGCAACAGCCAGCAAAAAAAGAGAGCCTCCCATTTCTGAGAAGCCCTCCTGTGATTTAACGCTTTCGTATGAATATCAATGCCGCGAGAATTGGCACAAGGCTTAATGCCTCACAGCCGCCACCGCCGCCCCCGGAACTTTGCGCTGTAGTTGGTGTGCTGGTCTCAGGCTTGGTATCAGGCTCAGGTGATGGTGTGATGTCAGGTGATGATGACGATTGAGCCTTGTCCGCCATAATCATAGTACCCGAAATCTTGCCGTCAGCACCGTTACCGTCCGGCACAACCAGAATATTGCCCACAAGCTGAGGCCCTGTGCCAGTTGATGACGCTGTGAGACCGTTGCCGCCCGTTGCTGTTACGTTTGCGAGGTAGGCTGTGAGTTCAGCAACAAGCCCCTGCCCGTCTGTAGTCTTGGACAGCTTAAGCACGCCCGACTTCATAGCGTCCGAAGCCTTCACACCGCCAGTACCGATAACCGGCCATGAAGCATTACCTGCCATGAAGTCAATCCTCAGCGCAGAAAATATAGCGTCAGCCCCCGCCGCATCAAGAGTGAGACCCGACATATCATAGCCGAGGATTTCACGAAGCTCCGAGCCGTCAAATGTCCACGTGAACACTAACGGTAACAGCTCGCCTTCCTTGCGCCCCGTAACAGTAACATCGACCCCCGTCTTGCCCCGCGCCAGATTGTAGCCGTCAGAAGCAGTGTAGCCTGACGATTTGCCCAGAGTAAGAGTGTTGTCGGCAATGTCCGTAACCTGTGAGGCTTTGACCCCGCCCCATATGTCCGCAAAACTTGACTGGAACGCCGAAGCATTAACCGCGCTTGTGCTGACCTGTGCGAACTGTAGCAGTATGTCGTACTCTGTAAGCTCCTCAACATAGCCCTGCAAGTAGTCCATGATTGCCGAGCTTGTGTTGAGGTAACTTGCTGTGTATTCGGTAACACGTATCGGCTTGCTGTCCGTAAGCTGCTGGCCTGACAGGTTGGAGCGTTCGGTCTTAACGGTGATGGTAACGTAAGTGTTTCCCGGCGTGAAGCTCAAGACCGTAATATCCCCGGTGTTCTGGTCTATGCGTATGATGTTGGGCTTGTCGCTCGTCCAGATTACCGGCTCTTCATCCGCGCCCTGTCCGCCTAAGACTGTACGGCCGTTAGTGTAGTAGACTTTTGCCACCAAGCTGGCCGTCTGTCCAACCCTGCGCAGGTTGTTGGGAATGCCGCTGATTTCGACACGGGATATAGTGTAAGCCGCCTGAGGCTGAGGTCCCGGTCCCGGCCTCGTACCGTCAAAGAAACATGCTCCGATGTCTATGTTGATTTCACCGCTGTCTGATGTCCTGCTTACCCCGCGCTCGTCCGTGTTGGGGAAACTCTGACGGCGTGAGTACGGTATAGCGTTCGTAGCCCTGTCCTCTAACGGCAAGTCCTCCTGCTCGTTAAGCATGAGTGTCAGCAACCGCTCTTCCCCCGCGCGTGAACTGCCCAGGTATGGCGGGACATTGTCGCCCAAGTCAGAACGTTCATTGACCGCAAGAACGTTGTCGCTGAAGAATGTTGACCTGCTCCAGCCCTTTGAGGGGTATGATGTACGGTCAGTGTCATTGCGGGCCTCGGCGTAGAAGTTCGTAACCCCTGACCCTGTGCCGTAGACACCAATCCTGTTGTAGCCGCCTGAAGCTATATTGCCGTCCGACCAGATGTCATAGATACCGCTGGCGTTGCCGACCGTGATAGTCCCCGACAAATTCACGCTGCCTTCCGCCACGTAAAGCGCGCCCCCGCCGTAACGTGAAGCATTCTCGGTGAAAGTGCATGACACAACGCGCGTAAGTCCCTCGCAGTGAACCGACAAAGCCCCCCCGCCTGACTTCATGCGCCCTGTGTCGTCATCAGGTGATGCGCCGTCCTGCAAGACGTTGGCGTAAAAGGTACAGTTCTCGATACGGTTGGGAGCAGTCTGGTACGATGAAGTGTCAAGGTAGACCGCGCCGCCCTGGCCCTCATTGCCGGATAGCTCGATGCGGTTGCGTGCGAATGTACAGGCCGTGATTGTAGCCCTGACCGCCGCAATGTACATAGCCCCGCCTGAACCGCCGCTGTCGCCGCCTAATGTGCCGTTCTCGGTGAACATAGAGCTTGCTACTGTGATGGAAGCGTTCTCGTTCTGCGCCTGGTCGTAATATATCGCGCCGCCGTCCATGAATGACCTGTTGCCCGTAAACGCGCTGAGGCTGATACTGATAGTACCCTGAGCGAAGATTGCACCCCCGTCAAGATAATCACTCTTGTTACTGTTGAAGGTGCTGCTGATGATGGAGGTAGTACAGTTGTTACGGAGCAATATTCCCCCGCCGTTGCCGTTCTGTGCGGTGTTGTCGTGGAAGTATGAGTTGCGTACCGTAACGTTGGCCGCATTCCCGTAGACAGCTCCGCCCCCCTGATACGCTATGTTGTAGGAGAAGGTAGCGTTGCTGAGTATGGCCGTACCGTTTGAGGCGATGTAGATAGCTCCTCCGCCAGTGTTTGATGAGCCTCTGCTTTCGTTGGGCATACCTTCCGCGCCAAAATCCGCGCTGTTGACGTAGACATTCTTCGACCATATCGCTCCGCCTGAGCCGTTAGTGGCCGACTGGTTCATGATGGAAGAGTTGTTGACGGTAACAGACCCAGTGCATGAAGCCGCCAGTCCTCCGCCAAGCCCGGCAGTGTTTTGGACGGTGATACTGCGTGAGAGAACGTAGCCCTGAATGGTGATGTCGCCAGAATAGTTGACCAAAGCCCCGCCATGATAGCGTGCGGTGTTAGTGCCTGTGAAGCGGTAATCACGAGTGGAGCCTATGACAGCGTTAGACGACTGAGCCGCATATATCGCCCCGCCGTTGCCGTAAGTAGGCCACTCAACAGCGGGTGAAGGTGTTACCGGGAGTACCAAGCCTGCCGAATTGCTGTCGAAGTATACCGTACCGCCCGGAAGCTGTAATGCGTCGGCAATCCATATCGCCCCTCCGTTACCGTTCCTTGCCTGGTTTGACGTGAAATATATTTCCGGCTCAATTGTGATGTTACAGTTAGCCTCAGCGTAGACAGCCCCCCCAGACATGATAGCGTCATTGTTGGTGAAAGTAGCGGGTGATGAGCCAGTAATGTTGAGGTTAGTTGCACTTCTAGCGTTGGCCATGTAGACACAGCCGCCGAAGTTAGCGATGTTTGCTGACAGCCTGATTTCAGTCGCAAGGTTGAGTGTACTTCCTCCGGCCATGAAGAAAGCTCCGCCTCTGCCGCTTTCAGCCGAGTTTGATGTGATGTCAGGAGAAGCTCCTCTAACGTTGACTGTAGACCGACCGCCAATGTAGAACGCGCCCCCGTCCCCCGACAAAGCCCTGTTTGTGGTGAAGGACAGGTTATCGCCGGTAAGGTTGACCGTAGCCCCCGAACCAGCATAGACCGCGCCGCCGTCATCAGATACGGTGTTGCCGCTGAAGACCAGAGCATCACCCTCAAGATTGAGCGTCCCTGAAGCGATGTAGACAGCCCCGCCGCATTCGTCAGCAACATTCTCTGTGAACTCAACCTGCGATCCTGCCACTGTAGTAGTCCCGGAAGATATGTAGACTGCGCCCCCGTTCACGGCTTTGTTTGGGGACGAGTCTTCTACTGTGTTGAAGGTAACGCCTGCCCTAATGGTGAGACCGGAAGATGAGTATACCGCGCCACCGTTGCCAGTAGCCTCGTTGCCTTTGAACGAAGTATAAGCCAGCGACAAAGTACCGCCAGTAACCGACACCGCCCCGCCGTTATAGGACGAGTTGAGGGTGAATACTGTTGACCCTGCGACCGTAGCACTTCCTCCCGTAACGGACAATCCCCCGCCGTAATCCGCCGCCGAACAGCTGGTGAACTCAGCACCCGTGATAGTCGCTGTTCCTCCAGAGACAGAGACCGCGCCGCCCCTGGCCGAAGCGTAACAGTTGGAGAAGCGTGGTGAAGTCATGGTAACCGTCCCGCCAGTAACCGACAAAGCCCCTCCATTAGTGGAAGCCTCGCAGTTGTTGAAGGTGCATCGGGTGAATGTTACAGTGCCGTCCTCAACGATAACGCCGCCGCCATTCCTGCCGCTGAAGGTGATATTGCTGAATGTTACTGTGGCTGATGAGTTGTCTGCGTTGAAGTGCCTTCCTGAAGCTGTTACGGTTCTGGTGGCTGTGAAGGTCAGATCTGTCAGCGATGGGTAATCCGACAGTTTCACCGGGCTGTCTATGGTGTTAATCCCGATGGATATTGCGACAGTCTCAGCGATGGGCTCGGCCTGTAACTGTTCATCATAAGTGATGTCATAGCTGGCGGTTTCGTAATATATCCCCCTGTAATGAGTATCAATATACTCTTTGGGACTTTCGGCAAATTCCAGCGAGTTCTGGACGGTGGAGAAAGTGTAATTAGTCCCCGACAATGCCGGGAATTTCACCTCGCCGGGTTCTTCAGGCTCTAACACTTCATCCCCGCTCATTACGGCAGGCTTATATTCCTTGACGACATCAACCGAGGCGAGAAAGTCAGTGCCTGTAACGTGGAGAGTAATGGAAGTATCCGCCGCCCAGCACAGAGCCGGGAAAATCAGAACGAACGCAAGCGCAAGAAATTTCCTCAAGGTTAGCCCCTCCTCCTGAATATGAACATGGCCGCGAGAATTATTGCTGACGGAACAGCCAAGCACCCGCCGCCCGAACTGCCTGCGCCTGTAGCAGTCTCAGCATTAGTGTTGCCCTGAGTACTGCGGTTAGGGTTATCCTGCCACCCTGACGGAGCGATGAAGAACGTCATGTTCCAGTTATTGTCGTGGCTACCGTCCCTGACTACGATATAGTTGTTCTGCTGAGATACGGAGTTATCCGGGACGATGGAGAGTTCCGGCCTCTTTCCGTCTCTTGTGCCGTCCATGAGCATGACGATGAAGCTGACTGTGAGAACGCCGCTGTAATTATCCTGTGTCAATCTGCCTCTGTTCTCGTCAAGGAATACTTTGACCAGCTCGTTGTAGTAGCCTTTATCGCGTAATTCCTGTGTCAAGTTCCAGACGTTATTATTGCCAGCTCTGAGGTAGAGGTCATACTTGTTGGCGAACATGTCCTCAATCCTGCCAGTGTTGCGCCAGACTTTGAGCATCTCGTTCCACCATACATTATCGTTTACGAGAGTTACGGGAATGTTGAAGGTTATGTGTAGCGGCAGCATGCCTTCAGAGGATGAGCTTCTGACGGATGAGGGGATATTCTGGTCTACGGTGAAGTATTGCAACACATCATCAGCGATAACATCACGTTTGACGGAGCTGGCAGAGAATATAGACGCTGTAGGAGTGCTGACAGTCCCGGTGCTGTTTGTTACTCTTGCCACGTCATCATAGAATGTAGTGCTTGCCAGTCTGGGCTGGAACGCAGTAACCTCGAACAGGTTGAAGCGTCCTTCCTGAGCGGGATATTTATACGTCTCACCGAGCCTTTTGCCGAAGATGATACGGTGATTGAGGCTCAAATCGTAGTCTCCATAGTCAGGTGTGTCTACGGGGAATACGTGAATGGGTGTCTTGTTGTACTCGTTGACGTTGTAGCGTCTGTTGTAGACAGTAACCAGACCCGGCGCGATATTGCTCTCAGCGGCAAGCAGGAAAGAGCGCGGAATATTGGTAGTCCCCTGCGGCCTGAATATGTCGAACTTCCACGAGGCTGGCGGAACAGTCCCCCCTGTGCTGTCGGGGTAACGAACGGCGTAACGGTAAGCAGTATTGTTAGCTATCTCAGTGGTGAGGTAGTACTCAATGCGTGTGTTGTCGGTGTTGAGGTCGTCAACTGGGATGAATACCCACTGATTTCCGCCGGTAGTGATGCTGTTGGTCATAGTCCACGAAGCTCTGTCATAGGCTATGATATTTCCGTCCGCCCCTGAACTGTCTCGCAAGGACATTCTGACGATGAGGGGAGCCTGACTGTCAGCGGCGGTGCCCGGGTAAACGTTGGAGATGACCATAGGCCGGGTAATAGCTTGGGACGGCGAACGGTCCGGGTTTTGCTGGAACATGAAGGACTGTATGACGGTATCATACTTGTTGCGGTCATTCTGCCTGGCGATGTTGAAGCGGTAAGTTTTCCACTCTGAAGAATTATTGTCAGACTGGTCAGCGGTTTTCGTGTCGATATAGGGTGTCATGTTTTCGTTGACGATGGTGTTCACGCCTAAGTTGGGTGTGCTTACGTCAAACGCAAGAGCCTGCGACCGCATGGACATGTTGAACTGGCCTGCACCGCTAGAGAGGACGAGGAAGAAAGTCTGAAGGTTTCTGTCCTGTACGGTGTTGGCAGAGTTGCCGCTTACGACATCGAGGACAGCCGTACCTGACGAGAGCAAGTCCGCCGAAATTCTGACGGTTTCGGAATAAGACGCGCCGAATGTATCATCAGTATCATTGATGACCATCCATTGACTACTAATGCCGCTGGGTCCTTGAAGGTCATCGAACTGGTAATCGGCGAAAGAGATACCAGCGGACAAGACGATAACCGCGAAGATGAGAGTGTAATTGCGAAAAGAGAACAAAGTGTAATCCCTCCTGTAAATATGATTTCAGTGAAGATGTGTAGAAGTGCGCTCAATCCTCCCTAATATGTGAAGCCTCATGTTTTGATGTACTGCCAGCGTGAAGCCTCCGTGTGATATTGCTGACTTCCTGCTCTAGCCTCCGTGTAATGTTCTTGTTGACTTCATGCTTAACCATCCCTGTGATATTGCTGATTTCATGCTTACCCCTCCTGTGATGTTTCTGACCTCATGCTCAATCCCTCCGTGTGATGTTCCTGCTGACTCACTGCTCAATCCTCCCTGTATGTATTGCCTCACGCCTCTATGTATCCTGTGTGAAGTCCTCTGCCTTTGTATCCTTCCAGCCTGCGATGATATTTACCGCTCAAGCCGCCAGCCCTGTACATACTCTGTTGTGCCTCCATGCCTTTGTGAACGCCTAGATATTGCTGACTTCATGCTCTAGCCTCCGTGTGATATTGCTGACTTCCTGCTCAATCCTCCGTGTGATATTCCTGACTTACTGCTCAATCCTCCGTGTGATATTCCTGACTTGCCGCTAATCCTCCGTGTGATGTTGCTGACTTCATGCTCTAGCCTCCGTGTTACGTTTCTGTTGACCTACTGCTCAATCCTCCCTGTATGTACTGCCTCACGCTTCTATGTACCTTGTGTGAAGTCCTCTGCCTTTGTATCTTTCCAGCCTGCGATGATGTTTACTGATCAAGCCGCCAGCCCTGTACATATTCTGTTGTGCTTCCCTGCCTTTGTGAACGCCTAGATGTTCCTAGCTTCCTGCTTACCCTTCCGTGTTATGTTGCTGACTTCATGCTTAATCCCTCCGTGTGATATTCCTGACTTCCTGCTCAATCCTCCGTGTGATATTCCTGACTTGCCGCTAATCCTCCGTGTAATGTTGCCGACTTACCGCTTAAGCCTCCGTGTGATATTCCTGACTTGCCGCTAATCCTCCGTGTAATGTTGCCGACTTCATGCTCAATCCTCCGTGTGATATTCCTGTTGACCTACTGCTTAATCCTGCCTTTGTGCCTCCCAGCCTATGATTACCTCTCACGTGTCCTGTGAGACCTTGCGCCCCTTCTTGATGTCCGCTCAGTCCTCCCGGCCTGCGAAGCCTCCTGCCTCTGTGAACGTCTTGAAGCTCTTGCTGACTTCTTATCATCAGCAGACGGCTCTTGTGTTACCTCTTGTTCCTCATGGTTCAATTCCTCATCAGTAGGCACGGGCTTGACTTCCGGCTCAGGCTTCTTCTTGGGCTTGAACTGCCTGAACGCCAAATCCGCCGTAATCATCGACAAGCACCGTGTAGGATTTTCCCTCGTGTAACGCGAGAAACACCCGATAATCCTCCGTGCGAAGTCAGAATATTTCCTGTCCTCAAGCATGAACGCCAGCTCATCAAGCACCATAGCCGCAACAGCATTCATTGACGGCAACGAGTTAGTATCCTCAGCGGGCTTCAACCTCAAGCCATTTCTCCCGGCCTCAGTGAGGAACAATCCGCCGTTCTTCTCATCACCGAATTTCTCCATGAGTATATCCGCTAAAGTTCTTGCTACGTCTAACCAGTCGCCTAACTGTTTTTCCCCGGCTTTGAAGTGTTTTGCGGCCTTGTACAGCTCGACAACTCCCCACAGTAAATATGCGTAATCCTCAGCAGTAGCGGGAATATACGTTTTGCCGTCAATCCATACTCTTGACCAGCTGCCAGACTTGTCCGGGAAATTCTTTGTGATGAACAGCGCGGTGCGTTCGGCAATATCCTTCCATTCCGGCACGTCAAACGACACCGAAGCATGAGACAGCGCGGCAACAGCCAGGCCGTTCCAGTTCATGAGTATCTTGTTGTCTGCTGACAGGGGATAACGTTTGTCCCGGTAATCGAGAAGTATCTTCCTTGCCTCATACAGTCTTGACGCAACTTCATTGCCCTTGATGCCGTAACGCCGGGCCAGCTCCGTAACAGTGGAAGCCTCATAGAGTATATTCCAGCTCATTTGAGACCCGGCCAGTTCAGAGCCGAAATTCCCCGACGGAAGCACCGCATAAGCCGCGCAGAACAGTCCCGCGTCCCCTTCCGGCAATATCTGCTTGATTTCGTTCTCGTTCCACAGGTAATATCGTCCTTCACCGTCAGGAGTATCACCGTCAATAGCTGACCTGAAGCCCTGAGAATACGCGCCGTTGTCAGCAAAATATTTCGTCAGGCAGAATATAATATCCTCCGCAAGAAGCCTCGCAAAAGAGTTGTCATTATTCCTCCGGGACATTGAAGCCGCAAGAAGCAGCATAGCATTATCGCACAGTAACTTCTCGAAGTGGGGAACTAGCCACTGCTCATCAGCCGAATACAGCGAGAAGCCTCCGCCCAAGTGGTCATGAATGCCTCCGCGCCACATACGCCGTAATGTTATGTCTGTCATAGTTGAAGCGTCTGACTTGTCGCGCTGGGACGCAGTACTTTCTTGTGTTGACTGGTGAAGCAGGAATAATAGCTTGTCATGTTCCGGGAATTTGGGTGAATGACCGAAGCCGCCCCATCTTATGTCGAATATTGATCGAATATCATCGAGTGCCTGATACGCTGTGAACTTGCCAATTCTCCCGGAGGACTTGTATTTTTCCCCAGACAGAACGCTTAACCTTTCACGTACAATCCCGGCCAGCTCATTTGCGGCTCTGTCTACATCATTGCGCTGGACAGTCCACAGCCATTTGATGCGCGGCATGATTTCGGTGATGCCTAACATCTGTCCCATTGTCCTTTTGGGAAGCCACGTAACACACACAAACGGCAGTCCTTCAGGTGTCATGAATATATTGAGGGGATAACCTGCGCTTCCGTTCTGAACCCTGCAAATCTCCATCATGAGAGCGTCAATATCGGGACGTTCTTCTCTGTCTACGATAACGGGAATGCAGACATCATTAATCATCCCGGCGACTTCAGTATCACTCCAGCAGTCCCGCCCCATGACACTGCACCAATGGTTCGAGCTGTAACCGATGGACAAGAATATTGGCCTGTCCTCACTTCTTGCTACGGAGAAAGCCTCATTCCCCCACGGAAACCAGCCTACGGGACTTTGAGCGTAACGCTTGAGGTAAGTGCTTGGCTCATCTGCGAGATGGTTTGCCGGGACAAAAGTCTTCTTCTGGGACTGCAAACCCGGCCTTGAGTATTGCGGAGCGTCTTCCGTGTACTCACCATAAGCGGCAAGAGGCCCTGACGCATTAATCAGCGAATTAGGATACGGCATCCTTCTGAACTATTCCGACAATCTCGCTTAGAGTGTCAATGCTCTTCCACGCGCCCAGCATCCTGAAGTCCTCGTGAGTGAAATTGCCCTTAGTGATACCTATACCCCTGACGTGCGCGCTAATAGCCGTAACAATATCAATGTCAGCGTCGCCAACATAGACGGTCTCAGACGGAGGAATATTCATGTGGTTCATGAGGGCGTTCATCATGGCCGGGTCAGGCTTGTACGCTAACTTCCCGTAAGGCTCTTCAGCCCCCACAATAGCGTCAAAGTACACATCAAGCCCTGTATGCCTGAGGACACTTGCGGGATGCTCACGGTTGGACAGGACAGCCAGCTTCACCCCCATATCATGAAGCCGTGTAAGCGTCTCTACAGTGTCAGGATATGGCCGTATAAGCTCACGTTCAAGCCTCTCACTTTGCGACCTGTAGAGCCTTATCCATTCCGGCCTGTAATCACCCAGCAATCCCTCACAGAACGTAGGAATAGGAGTAGCAATATACTTCATGGTAAGCTCATGGGACACCAGCGGCAGACCTTCATGTTCAGCGACATAGTTGAAGCCGGCCATGATGGCATAACTGCTGTCTACGATAGTCATATCATGGTCGAAAACTGCGAGCCTAATCACCGTGTTACCTCCTGAAACTGTTGCCCATGTTCCTTAGAGTATCGTTGCGTGTCTGGGTAGACTGCTGGGACTGCATGCCCGGAGCCGACCAGTAAGACTTGGCGCGTGAATACATAGAGCTGACCCAGTTAATGCCGAACATGTCAAGTATCATGGTTACCCCGAGGAATATCCAGACCAGTACAGCCAGAATAGCAATAATCCTGAGCGAGGCCGATATAGTTCTGTCTGCTGACTGCTCGAGCTGCTTGACCTCACGTTCAGCTTCAGCCTTCTCATCACGGGACATCCCTTTTTCGCCGCGCCTTATCCTGAATATCTGCCACAGGCTGGCACCGCCCAATGCCCACTGATACAGTCCGAGAAGGAATACAGTAGCACCGATGAAAGCGAATAACATTCCCATAATATATACGCCCCCCTGTTAAGTTTATTGAATGGATAATGACTGACATTATATATCATGGCGCAAAAATACCCTCAGTGCAAACTTGTTACACCGAGGGTATCACCTGATTTCCGCGCGTGAAGCCTACTGAGCCTCGAACATGTCCTTTCCTACGGCGCAAAGGGGGCATACCCAATCCTCTGGGACATCCTCCCACTTTGTGCCTGGCGCAACACCGTTGTCCGGGTCTCCTGCCGCAGGGTCGTACACATATCCGCATACGGTGCAGACATACTTTGTCATCATGTTTTCCTCCCTCTATGGATTTTGCGGTAATTATAGCATACTGGTGAACTCCCCATGTCGAAGCCGTAAGCATATATTTGACACATTTCGCAATCATCCTTCTGCTGAACTATAATTATGCAGACTGGGGATTTGCTTTTGTGTGTCGACGGTATACTGTGTTACGCCGGAGATACGGGACGACCCCGAACCCCCGGCATATTCCCGTTACTTGTAGAACGTCTGATAATATCCCACACAGAGAATGAGTATTATGACTGCCGGCACTGCATACGTGAAGTAGGCGCGTAATTTCTTGGGGAACTTAGCCCCTGTCCCCTGGTCAGCCTCGGCAATGAATTTGTCCCAGCCCCAGCCGTAACGTGTAACGCAGAACGTCAGGTAGACCAGCGACCCAATCGGAAGAAGGTTGTTGCTCAGAACGAAGTCCTCAAGGTCAAGAATGCCGGACTCCGCCCCCAAAGGCTGAATGTCAGCCCACACATTGAAGCCCAATGCACACGGTATAGACAGCAGGATTATTGTTACTGTCATCACACACACCGCGCGGTGTCTCGACCATCCAAGCCTGTCCATGAAGCACGCAACTATGTTCTCGAAGACGGCTATAACTGTCGACAGTGCCGCGAAACTCATGAAGAGGAAGAACAATGCGCCCCAAATCCGGCCTTCGGGCATCTGGTTAAACATGTTGGGAAGCGTAACGAATATCAGTCCTGGCCCTGCGCCTGGGTTCACTCCGTAAGCAAAACACGCCGGGAATATAATCAGCCCGGCCATGAGCGCAACGAAAGTATCAAGCCCCGTGATAATCAGGCTCTCACCGAGAAGGGAACGGTCGCGCTTAATGTAGCTGCCGAAGATAGCCATTGAGCCGATGCCGATACTGAGCGTGAAGAATGCCTGACCTAATGCCGCATATAGTGTAGTGCCAAGTTGAGACAGAGAGAACTCCCCGGCCTCGTTGAAGAAGAGCTTGCCGAAATCAGGCTTGAGGTAGAACTCCAGACCTTTCTCCGCCCCGTCAAGAGTAACAGAACGCCCCGCAAGTACTACCATGAGCAGGAGAAGACCGCACATCATGATTTTGGTGATGCTCTCAACGCCGCTCTGCAATCCCGCCCAGCACACCAGCGCGCCGAATACTATAACGACAGTCATCCAGAACGTAAGCTCGTAGGGGTTGGCCAGAAGTCCACCGAAGTATGCTCCTACAGCGTCAGGGTTGAGGCCGTCAAGTTTGCCTGTGAACGAGTAGTAGGTGTAGGCAATCATCCAGCCGTTTACGACAGTGTAGAACATCATGAGGATGTAGTTCCCGGCCCAGCCGATATAGCCCCACAGCGACCAGACTTTATGCTCCGGCCTCAATACGGCGAATGACTGCGCGACACTCTGTCCTGAAGCCCTGCCTACAGCGAACTCCATAACCATAATGGGCATGGCGAATATCAGCAGGAATATTATGTACATGAGGACGAAAGCAGCCCCTCCGTACTGTCCTGTGATGAACGGGAAACGCCACACATTGCCCAAGCCTATAGCGCAGCCGGCAGACAGGAAGATGAAGCCGAGCCTGCTTGCGAAAGTTTCACGCGGTTTTTCCGACATGAAATATTACCTCCAATGTGAAAGTTGCGAATGATTATATCAGTTTGCCGGGCAATGAATGAGCGCATAAAAGAAATCCCCCGGCCATGTTTCAACCGGGGGAGACTTTCTCGTTTCTTCTGGGTGAGATTATTCCTCGACTACATACTTGATGTCCTTCAAGTGCCGCCACATTCCCGCGCAGTCAAGACCGTAGCCCACCACGAATTTATCCGGGATGCTGAAGCCGCAGTAGTCTACGTTGACTTCAGTCTTTCGGCGTTCCTTCTTGTCGAGCAGAACGCATACCTTGAGGCTGTTGGGATTTCTCCCCTGCAATAGTCCGAGAAGGTGCGACAAAGTGAGGCCAGAGTCTATTATGTCCTCAACGACAACAACATTCTTGCCCTCGATGTTGGTCTTCAGGTCGTGGAATATGCGCACCACCCCGCTGGATTTCGTGCTGTCCCCGTAAGATGCTACCGACATGAAGTCAACCCTGACGTCCAGATCCTCCGGCAGCTCGCGCACAAGGTCAGTCAGGAAGAACGCCGCCCCCGTCAAAATCCCAACTATCACAAGCGGCTTGTCCCTCTCGGCATTTGCGGCTATGTCGTCAGCAAGAGCCTTAACCCTTTTCGCGATGGTATCACGTGAGATTATGACCTCACCAAGTTTGTATGACACTGTAAATCCCCCTTCAAGCTAGATGCTGACAATCTTACTGCATGAAAATATTTCGTCAAGAATTTCTGCCATGTCCACAATAACCCCTGCACCTACAGCGTCATTAATCCCCAGCCTTACAGCGCAAGACTCAGAGATAAGCACCTGCACGCCGTCATCCTCAAGTTTCCTGAGAGTTACGCACAGGGGCGAGTTGTACGCGGCAATCTTCACGGCAGCGTCCAGAAGTGCAACGACATCCGGCTTGATTTCAGTCTTGAGGAGTGAGAGCAGGAACTTCTTCATGAATGCTGAATTGTACTCCTTGTTGCGGCACGAGATGATTACGCCGACAGTGCCGGGGGATGAGACTTTAGCGGCTTTTTGTATGATTGGGACTGTCTGGGGAATTTTCGCGGGGACTGCCTGCTGTGCCTCTTTCATGGCCGTCAAGTAGAGAGTGCCTTCATCATCCTCAAGGACAACGGAATATCCCTGTGTCTCAAGAAACTTCTTCAGAGCGTCAGCCTGTGCCGGGCCGTCAACAAGAACTTTGACTGCCTCGCCTGTAGTAACAGCATTCTTCACGAGAATAACAGCGTCATTGGCAGATTTTCCCGCTGTAGTTATAGTGAGCAATATAATCACCTGGGACTTTTTGCTGTATATTATAGCGAAGGAGTGATTGATGATGATGATATTTTCCGGCGGCAAGATACTGGTTCGTGATGGCAGGTATGATTTCTCTGACGGTGAAATCTCCGGGCTTGATGTGATTCGTTCATCGCGTGAGCTTACTGAAGTGTGGCAGACGCTCCCGGCGTGGCTTGAAGTGGGAGAGCCTGCGAGTTTTGCTGACGGTGAGAGGCTGATCGGGCTTCGGGATTTGTGGCACATGGCCGGGGATAAGGCGTTCACTGAGGCATCCGGGGCAATGCAGTTCTGCGTGTGGTTCAGGGAGGCGTGTTACTGTTCACGGTGCGGGGGGAAAATCATTCCTCGTGCAAACGATTTCGGGAGGGAGTGCGAGTCATGCGGTGCGGTGTACTATGCTCCGATTGCGCCTGCTGTGATTACTGCGGTTGAACGGGACGGTAAATTGCTGCTGGCACATAATGCGGCGTGGAGTGAAGACAGATACAGTGTGATTGCCGGTTTCGTTGAGCCTGGCGAGAGACTGGAGGAGGCTGTGAGGAGGGAGATACGCGAGGAAGTGAATATCTCTGTGAGGGGGATAAAGTATTTCGGTAGTCAGACGTGGCCATTCCCGCACTCGCTCATGCTTGGGTTTACGGCTGAATATGACGCTGGTGAAGTAATGCCTGACGGCAGCGAGATATTGAGGGCGGGGTTCTTTTCGGCGGACGAGATAAGGAAGATGAACATTCCCGACAAGGCCAGCATTGCACGGAAGTTAATCGACAAATTTCTTGAGGCGCATTGAGACAGTCAGCAGAAAAATTTCCCTCCC
>JAFSRQ010000081.1 GCA_017446055.1 Synergistaceae bacterium
TGTTGCCCTTGCCCGTGTTCGAGAATGAACCTGTGGCAGGAATCGATTTCGTTCGTTGCTTCAACGTCATCAGCGACACCCAGCTCTGGGACATGTCCATATGGGGCGGCACTCCTTACAGGGAGCTTGTGTACGGCAAAAATTTCGAGCGCGGCATATTCGCAGACCTACAGCGCGAAAGCACAGCCACGTGGTACATCCCCTACAACTGGGGAAAATTCACGTGGGGAGAGTCCGAGAGATATTCCCGCGACTTTGAGCTTGATTTCCAGCGGGACGCTAGCAGTGTTGACGCTGACATAAAGCCTCACCCTTTCGGAATGTTCTATGTTGTTGGCATGATTGCGAGCCTTCAGCCGTATTGGGACTTCTACACTTGGGCGCAACATGGTAACTGGGGCGGGACTCCTAATGTAGAGCTTTTGTTGGCTGAACACTTCGAGCGTGGAATTATCGCCGACCTTGAACGTGAAAACACAGCAACATGGTTCATCCCCTACAGCTGGGAAAAATTCTCATGGAAGGATTCAGAGAAGTATTCCCGCGATTTTGGGTTTCCCTTCCAGAGGGGGATGGACATTAACGCCAACATAAAGCCTCAGCCTTTCGGGACATCCTGCGTTATAGGTATGTTCGCGACTCTGCAACCTTACTGGGACTCCTACACGTGGACTCAGCATGGCAACTGGGGCGAGATTTTCGGCGTTCCTCGTTTCGCGCCGGGTTTCGAGCATGGCAACAATGCATCAGTTCAGTGGAGCGCGTCTGAAGCTCCTTATGCGAAATGGAGCAAGCTCAGGACTTGGGGCAATGCTACATGGGACAAAGCACCGACAAACGCTGGAACTTGGGAAACAGGCTCATGGATTGATTTGGAGGAGGCATCTTAATGGCAATACTGACTTATTCGGCACGGACGCTTTTGGCTAAATATTTGCTCACACACCCGCTGTATCTGGCGATCGGCAAGGGCAAAACATCATGGGATACAGAACTTGAAGCCCCAGAGTATGAGGATACAGATTTAGTGAGCGTTATCGGGTACAAGAAGCTGACGCGCTCATTCTTTGTGAACGAGGACGATAACGGCGAAATTGATTTACCGGGCGGGAGGTTTTACTCAGCCTCAGAGACACCGACAAGACACACCTGCTTAGAATTTCAGTTCAAGTATGGCGAGGCCGCTGAAGTTGATATTCGGGAAGTCGGAATTTTCGCTGACACTGTAACGGTTGGCGGACTCCCGTCAACACAAACCTACTTCACGCCTTCCCAGATCACCAAGAAGGGAACGCTGATTACGCTTGAGCATCTCGACAAGCCCGACTCTTTCACGCCCAACAGGAAGGGCATGTATCGGACAGTCCTGACGATTTAGGAGGCGGGAATTTTGACGGGAGAAGAAATCAAAGAGTTAATCGGTGTCCCTGAATACTACAACCGCTACGACAAGAGCAAGGGCTGGGATTATGTCGCTGTCCTAGTCGGGAGGGCGACGCAGGCGGCGGAAATCAACGAGCTTCAGAATATCCTTGAGGCCAAAACGAAGGCGGTCGGGTCATCTCTCTACGAGGAAGGCATGATTATTGACGGCTGTGGCATCTCGTACAGCTCACCGAACGCGACACTTGCAGCAGGGCTGATATTCCTTGACGGGCTTGTTCACGAGGTTGCGGCTAGGGTGCTGACCGTAACAGGCACGGCGACAATAGGAGTCTGGAAGATTTCTACTGTGCTGACACAGGATGAGGACTCCTCATTGAGGAATCCCGCGCTGGGTTACCCCGAATACAGGAGTCCCGGAGCTTACCGCATAATCACAAAAACACAGTGGGGCTTAAGCACTGAGACACACGAGGATGCTACGTTCTGCGGGGTCTACAAAATAGACGGCGGGAAAATCACGCGGCAGGTCAAAGCCAAGCCCGACATTGCCCGCTACGACAGACACGCTCACGGGAATTATGCCGTTGAGGGTCTGACGGTCAGCTTCGTGGACTCCGCGTCAGACAGGCAGAATTTCACAGTAACGAAAGGCCTCGCGCACATAGACGGCTACGAGACAGAGATATTTCAGAATACGGCCTTCAGCGCGGATGAAGTCATTGACGGCGAGGAAATCACGAAGGAAGTTACACAGTCAGAGACTCTAACAGGCGACACTAGGAAGATTGTGCTGGCTCATGTGCCAGTCGAACGCATTTCCGTTGTCAGGGTTACGAAGCAGAAGACGGTTACAAACTTGACGCACGGCGCGGCAGGCTGTACTGACGAACTCCCGGACGACTCCGTTACGGAAATTATCGAGGTTAAGCAGGGCGCGAAATTCTACACGGAAGGTGCGGACTTTGCTTTCGTGTCCGAGACTGACGGCCTCGACTGGTCTCTCTCAGGTGATGAACCCACAGCAGGCTCAAAGTATGACGTAACGTATCAGTACCGCGTCAATGCAGGCTTCACGTTCGACACAACGAGCGTAACCGTCTCAGATGATGACTTCCTGAGCGATGAGCCGATTGATGTTACTTACGCCTACAGAATGCCCCGCAAGGACATTGTAGTTATGCGCGAGGACAGCTCGGTTGAACTCATCCGGGGCGTGGCTGACACTGAGAATCCCGTTGTGCCTGACACGCCTTCAGGGGCAATCAGACTCGCAGTGGTATCGCAGACGTGGGTTAGTCCTCCCAGTGTCGATAACTCGGTGAGAAGCATTCAGGAACAGATAAGCGAGCTTGCACGGAAACTTCATGAATTGGAGGGACGAATAGATGGCGGCTAAGTATGACGACAGAACCGCAAGAGGCTGGCCGCTCCCCAACCAGGGCAACAGGCTCTACGATGACGTTGAACGTTTACGGGATGCTCTGAACCTAATTGATGCGATTATCACGGCGATTGAGGGCAAACAGGGTTCTTTAGGACTCCGCTTGGACACAATCCTTGAGGGAGCGACTGAGGACGCAGAAATTCTTGATGCCCGTATTGATGCTGAAGATACGGTACACCCGAACTTAGGCCATAATATCAGGAATCTTCACAGGCTCATTCTTGAGCTTAAAGAATCGCTGAACTATGAGTCATCAGAGTTTCGTGGACTGTTGCAACAATTCGGTTCAGTAGCAGAAGCACAGATACAGGAAGAGCTGAACGCACAAGAAGCCCACGAGCGCAGGAAGCGTGAAATTCAGCAGGAAGCCTTGACGCGGACGCAACAGGATGACGGTATTCAGAAACAGATGAATGCGGCCTCTGATGGAATTATACGGCTTGCGCTAATGCTTCAGGATTTCTCCGAGAAACGCCGACAAGCCTCAAAGCGTGAGGAGTTGGAGAGATTATCAGAGGACGGTCATCTACAGGCGGAAATTAATGCACTTGCGGAATCATGCCTGCGGGACACGCTGAATCTCTATGATGCGATAGAACGCTGGAAATCAGCCCTGAAGCAGGAGACGGAAGCGAGAACGGCAAAGGATGCGGAATTACAGTCCCAAGTCACCGAAAACGCCCGGAAGATTCAACAGGAAGAGGATTTAAGCCTTGCGGAAATACGGGACAGGAAACAAGCAGATGACTTCGAGACACAAACCCGTGCTGACGGTGATTTAGGTTTAGCCCGTCAAGCTGACTCGAACGCAGATGCCAATATTCAGAACGCGCTCAATCTTCAAGATGTCAACGCCCGGCGAAAAGCAGACCTGACTCGCGAGGAACAAGCCCGCACAGCCCGTGATGAGGATTTACAGAGACAGGCCGACCAAGCCTCGCAAGCTGGGATAACGAATGCCCTTAACCTTGCGGAAGCCAACGAGACCCGCCGGACTGAATTAGCCCGTGAAGAACAGGCGCGTATCCAGCGAGATGATGACTTGCAGGGTCAATCCGACACCAACGCTGAGGCCAATATTCAGAATGCGCTGAACCTTAGCGAGAGCAATAAACGCCTCAGAGCCGAAATAACCCGCGAGGAACAAAGCAGATTCTCCCGCGATGAAGACTTGCAGGCACAAATCGACATGTCGGCGGAAGCTGGCATCAATAACGCCCTTAACATTCATCAGGAGGCAGAACAGCGGCGCAGGTCGGACGAACGCATAGAAGCCCTCAAGGAAGAGTCAGAACGTCAGCAAGAAATCGATGATTACCACCAGCGACAAATTGACAGCGCAATACTCTCAATCCTGCAAAATATTCTGACCCTTAGCGAGGCACTTTCACGGGGTAGGAAGGCTCTGCATCGTGAGGAGCAATCCCGCTTCGAGGAAGACTCCGGGCTTCTGGCACAGACAAACACCAACGCCGAAGCCATCATGCGCAACGCCCTGAACATTCAGGAGGAAGCCGACAAACGCAGACAGCTATTATCCAGCCTGATGGAGGAGAAACACGACAGGGAGCATCAGATACAAGATATTCGTGCAGAGATTGGGGAACTCTACGAGATACCCTTGCCCGGACTTGACGCACAGCTTACGGGATTGCAGGAACAGGCCGACAGGAACGCCGAAGCCGGAATGCGTAACGCGCTGAATCTCCGTGATGAGGCCGAACGCAGGCGCGGGGCAAGCGACACGCTAAACGCCGTCATTGAGTACCAACAGTTGCAGATTGACGACATAATCCACGCAATCATTGAAGACGCATTGAATCTTCATGACGAGGTAATCCGGCGCAAAGTCTCAGAGAACGAGGAGCGTCAAAGCCGCTTCAATGAAGATACAGCCTTGCAGAGCCAAGTAAACACAGCGGTGCAGGGCATCTTGCGTAACATATTAACACTGAGCGAAACACTTTCACGGCACAGAGAAGCCCTCAAGCAGGAGGCAATGACCCGCACGGAACATGACGCGGGAATCTTGTCTCAGGTAAAATCACTAGCCCTAGCGAACACACAACACGTACTGGATACAGCCGCGATGAACGCCGAGCGCAGGCATGAAGAAGCGCAGGAACGTTATACACGGGTTGAACAGGACGATGGGCTTCAAGGGCAGATGAATCAGCTTGCCATAGCGAATATGTGGCTTGCGGTTCGCGAGCATGAGACGCGCCGGAAAGTGAAAGCGATAGAACTCGAAGCAGCATCAATACCCGAACGTGCAGCAACAGATGATGAATTTGATGAAATGCTGGACGAACTCTATAACCCATGATGTTAATACGGGGTGCGCAACCGTTTTGACATAAATACAGGAACAATCAGGAGGAAAATATTTTGGCATACAGTCTTGATACGGCAATAACCATGAGGCAGTACAAGAAGGGGCATCAGCAGACCCTCACGGACATGGCAAACCTGAGAGAGTCGATCGACAACAAGCTGTCCAGCGTGTACAAGGTGAAAGGCTCGTTAGCGTTTGCGTCCCTGACCAGCGCATTGCTAGTGAAGGCGAACGAGGGCAACGTGTACAACATCACGGACGCATTCACGACCACAGCGGATTTTGTCGAGGGAGCAGGCAAGAAGCACACAGCCGGGTCAAACGTTGTAGTGGTTGAGACAACAACTGCGGTGTTCACTGAGTCATCGGATAACACGGTAGACGCGGAGAAGACGTACTACGTGAACCAGAACGGTGGGTACAGCGCAGTAACGCCTGCTGGCAACGAAGACCCAGCGACCGAAGGCTGGTATGAGCTGACGACTCCTGCGGTCTACAAGTTCGATGTTCACGCGGGCGACCTGTCGAACGTCCAGACGCTAGCAGTTCCGGCGGCGGCCAACAGCATAGCCATACTCAATGAGCATGGTCAGGTAATCGACAGCGGGCTGAAGATAGCCACAGACGCGGAATTTGACGAAATGCTCTCTGAACTGTACGGAGAATAGCCAGCGGCATTAATCGCGAATACAGCAGGCGGGGTGTAACAGCCCCGTCTGTTGCCTATCAGGAGGTGGCTTTGTGGTTCAATATGAGGACATTTTGCCCACCGTAAAACAAATCGAGAAGTTAGCCCAGAAACTAATCCTAGCAATCACTGTACTGAATACCCGAATGGACGCACAAGTAACAGCTTCGACTGACGCAGATGCAGATTACGCGGCGGAAGTAGCGGATGCCCGTGCGGATACATGGGGAAATGTATGGGGAAGTCTGGGAGGGAATATACGCGGCGGCCAGAGTCGGCTGATGGAAGCCTTGAGCCAAGCACAGACGCTGTTGCAGGGTGAAGTAGATGCATTGTCCGAGTCCCGGATGGACAGCACACTGAATATAGCGGACGAGGCGGAAGTTAGGCGGCGTGTGGTTGCGCGTGAGGAAGAGTGCCGGATTTTGACGGACGATTCATTGCAGAGGCAGTTGAATACGCTGTCAGAGGCGGTGCTAGAAGTGTTAGCGATAATCTCGGAGAACCGGGAAAGACAGACAGGAGGAACAGAATAATGGCGGAAGTATCAAGTACAGCTTGGTATCGTCAGGGATTGGTGTCCCTAACGAATGGCAGTACGAAAGTGTCAGGGAACGGTACGAAGTTTCTGACAGCGGGCATCAATGCAGGCGCGGCACTGAGGATAGACGCGAGGGGAGATTACGCGCTGGAAGTAGACCGCGTAGTGAGCGACACCGAAATCCAGTTAGTGAAGCCGTATGTGGGTCAGTCAGTGAGCAATCAGGCGTACTCAATCGACCGCAATCACCAGTCAACCCTTCCTGCGGATTTATCGGCGCGGCTTTCGAAGGCGATGGGGAACTGGGAAGCGCGTTATGACCTTGATATGCAGACGATCAACGGGAAGTCTGCGTATGAGCTTGCGGTAGAGAACGGATACACCGGGACGTTAGCGCAGTGGTTAGAGTCGCTGAAGGGAGCAGGAGACTACACGTCCTTGCTGAATGCAATAGAGCCGCACATGTATCACAATGCCGGAGCGCACAACAGCATATATCGCGGTAAGAATCTCGGAGTGTTCTCAGACGCACAGAGCACGGCAATACGTGCGGGGACATTTGGTGGGACATATGGAGGAGTCTATGCAGATGTGTATCCTGGCGATTACTGGGCATTCAGCAATATCCCATACACATACATTAATGCAAATGACGATGAGCAGTCGAGTACATTCAGCGGAACGATAAGAGTAGCAGACTGTGATTACTGCCTGAAGGCTGGAGATCAGGGCAACGGACTTGAAGCACACCATGTCGCGGTACTTCCAGACGCGAACATGTTTACCGCGCCTATGAACGCCGAAAACAGCACAGAGGGCGGCTACGTGGGAAGCAAGATGAAGACAGTGTACTTGAGGAGGGCGGAAGCAATCTTCAAGGCATGTTTCGGAGAGAGCCACGTACTGAAGCACCGCGAGTATCTGGTGAATGCGGTAACGGACGGCAGATCGACAGGCGGAGCATGGTGCGACAGCTACGTTGAGCTACTTGATGAGCGTATGGCGTACGGAAGCCTCGTATTCGACAGTTCCAGCCCGGACGGAAGCGGTGGCACGAGTATTTCGTCATTGTTCAACCGCTACAGCGTGTCGTGCAAGCAGTTGAATCTGTTCCGTCATCGCCCTGACCTGATTAGCAACAGACAGTGGTACTGGCTGAGAAATGTCGTGTCTGCTGGTTGTTTCGCTAGTGTCACCAACCATGGTTATTGCAACTGCCATTATGCGTCCAATTCTGGCGGCGGTGTGCGTCCTGCTGCCCTTATCTACTAAAATCAGTAAATCTAGCGGGGCTTGTCCCCGCAGATTTACGGTTGACTAGACACGGACGCGCTTTTAGTCTTTTCCCCGTTCCCGCCGCTTGCGGCGGTCGCACTACATGAGCATTTTGGGGGTGTATGTTGTGTCAAACATTCCGAAGAGCAAACGGTCAGAGTCTAAGCTGGAAGCCTTGCATCGCGCCTATGAATTGAGGCGGAAAATCACCGCTGAAATCATGGCAACTTTCGGGTACAGCCAGAAGAAACTTGAAGCTCTTATCCAGAAGATGACATCATACGTACAAGACCCCGAAGAACGCGAGAAAATGAGCAAGACAATACGCGAGGTACAGGAGGATTTTGCTTCGTGGTTCGTAATGCGGGAAAGAGACAGGGTAGCCGATTTCTGCCAGGGCATAGCGGAACACCTGAGAGCCGCCAATACCATATGGCCGACCAACATGAGTGAGTTCGAGGAAAGACGACTCGAAATGGATCGTGCTTTGGTCTGCTGTAACAAGTTGCAGGATGAGCTTCAATACATTGCCGAAACTCTGCCAGCGGATAAAAA
>JAFSRQ010000082.1 GCA_017446055.1 Synergistaceae bacterium
GACGCTTACCTGCCCGACATGTCATACAAGCGTCAGCATAAATACATCTGAGGGTGAAGTTACGAGCGAGGTAACGACAGAGCCGACAGATGACGATGAAGGAGTGATGACGTACACGGCGACGGTTACGGTTGATGCTGATTCGTACAACATAGAGCAAGACGCAACATACACCGGGACTCACACCGAGCCAATCCCCAAGACGACGAAAATAGCGCGGATTGGCGAAACGTGGTATCCCTCGCTGGGGGCGGCACTTGAAGCGGCAAAGACCGATGATGTGATTGTGCTTAGTGTTGACGTTTACGAGCCTGATACGGCCTGCGATACTGGCTACAAGAATATCACCCTCGACCTCAACGGCCATGATGTAACGCTGAAGAGTCTCAACGCGGAGTACAGCCTGACGGTGAAGAACGGGACTCTTACGTGCTACGTCAACAACAGCAACAGCGGCAATGATCACACGCTGACGCTCGACAATGCGGAGCTGGTATGCCGCGAGAATGAGATGAACTACGGGATTCAGTGGATGGCGGATAATATCGTCCTGCGCAACAACAGCAAGATGTATGTGATAGGCAACGTTTATTTCGCCGGAGCTTCCTTCACCATGACGATTGACACAACATCGACAATGGAACTTTACGACGCGACAATATCAACCTACAGCCCCGCGAGAGTCGGTGAGCAGTTATCGCCGTATCTGCCGGAAGGGTACACGCTGGACACCACGAGCGAGCAGGAGACCGTTCATGTCCTGTACAACGGCACGGAATATCACGGTGAGGCGACGTTCGGGCTTTTCAGCGTCATGGTGTGGTTCGACTCCAACGGCGGAAGCTATGTTGCCCCCCAGACTCTAAAGCTGAACAGGGGCGATGAGGTCAAAGCTACAGAACCGACCGCTCCGACACGTGAGGGCTATACATTCGGGGGCTGGCTTCTGGACGGTTCGGCCTATGACTTCGACACGGTTCTTACGGGCGACTTAACGCTTACGGCAAAATGGAACTTCTCCCCTTCTGACGACAGCAAGCCTCAGTTCGCGTACCACTCGCTGATTCTGAGCGGGCAGATTGGAGTCATCTTCCACGTGTATATACCTGATGATTTGTCGCCTTCTGACTGCACGATGGATTTTGACGTGAGCGGGGACATAAGCCAGAACAATCCGGGCCAGAAATATTTTGAGGTCATTGACGAGGGCGGCACGAAACTTTACGGCTTCAAGTGCTACATCAACTCCGTGCAGATGGCCGATGAGATTCACGCGACACTCAGCTACAGCGGCGGGAGCATCACTGAGACTTACACGGCGAAAAGGTATCTGGACGCTCTCATAGCAGACAGCTCACAGCCTGAAGATGTCGCCGAGCTTGGGAGGGCAATCAAGGATTACGGGAGCTATGTCCAGCCGATACTTGCGGACTATAACGGCTGGGAAATCGGGAAGAAACACGCCGCTATGGACTCCGCGTATATCTACGATGAGTCAGACTTCACGAGCGCGGACAATTCCACGAAGGATTACGCGATAACCTGTAGCATTCCTGACGGCTCCGGGATTAAGGATGTCAGCTTCGCCCTTGTCTTGGACTCTGAGACCGCCATTGAGCTTTACCTTGCCACTAAGGACGGATACACCGGGAATGTCGTCGCGCATGTTGATGGGGGGACTGAGAACATGGCTGTGAGGAAGGGCAGTGAGTATGTCGTAACAATCGGGAATATTTCCGCCCACAAGCTCGGAATGCCTCACACCGTCAGCATAACAACTCAGTATGACAGCATGGGGGAAGTCAGCTTTGACGTGAAACTCTCGGCACTCTCTTATGTCCAGTCCGCAATACATGACAACAGCCCGGCCATGAAACGCGCTGTAACCTCACTGTACAGGTACTACACAGCGACCATGACATACAGGGACAACAGGCCGGAAATCTACGGAGGAGGTGAATAATCATGACAAAGGAAGAATATTGCCCTCCCGAAATCGAGATTGTGAGCTTCGACTGTGAGGACGTAATCCAAACGAGCGACACTACAACACCAAGGCAGCCTGTACCGACAACAGGAATCAGTCTGTATTAGTCCGCAAAAAACCGGGAGACCCTTCCGAGTCCCCCGGCAGCTTTCCTGCTTGCTTTACCCCTCAAGAATCGCGAGCACCTCATACGGCTTCATCATCTTGTGAGACCCGGAATAATTCCCGACAAGCACCTTCCCTTTCACGTCGACACCTGTAACAGCCTCATCATTCCCGCTGAAGTTGCAGAGAACCACAAGCCTAGTATCACCGAGCCTGCGCTCATAGCCGATAACCTTGTCATTCCCCGTGTCGATGAATCTCACATCACCCTCCGAAATCACCGGGTAATCCTTCCTGAGCTGGACTAACTGACGGTAATAGCTGAGGATTGAGTCCGTGTCTGACTCTTCGGACTCAGCGTTGATTGTCGTGTAGTTGGGGTTGACTGAGAGCCACGATTCCCCGGACGTGAAGCCCGCCTCATGTCCTGCTGTCCACTGCATGGGAGTACGCGCGTTGTCCCGCGATTTCGCCCCAAGTATAGCCAGCGCGTCAGCCTCAGAAACTCCGCCCTCGCGCATAATCCTGTAGTAGTTGGTCGACTCGACATCCTGATACTGCGATATGTCCGTGAAGTGCGCGTTGGTCATCCCGAGCTCCTCGCCCTGATAGATGTACGGTGTCCCCCGCATGAGATGGACAAACGTAGCCAGCATTTTCGCCGACTCCTTCCAGTACTGCCCCTCATCCCCGAAACGTGAGACTATGCGCGGCTGGTCATGGTTGCACCAGAAGAGAGCCTGCCAGCTTCCCGCCCGACTCATTCCTTCCTGCCACGTCGAGAATATCCGCCTCAGCTCGTGAAGGTCAGGGGGCATGAGAGTCCATTTCCCGCCGTCCTTGTAGTCGACCTTCAGGTGATGGAAGTTGAAGCACATTGACAGCTCCGAGCCTGCCGGGTTCGCGTACTGCTTGCACTGTTCGAGGGTTGTTGACGACATTTCGCCGACCGTAATCATGTCGCCTATTCCCGCGTCGCGCACAAGCTCCTGAATGTACTCGTGGATGTGCGGGCCGTCCTTGCAGAAGGAAGCTCCCGCCCCCGCAGGAAGTGAGTCCAGATTCGCGGGCTTCGATATGAGGTTGAGAACGTCAAACCTGAATCCCTTCACGCCTTTTCCCTTCCAGAAGCGCACAACGTCTTTCAGCTCCTCGCGGACTTTGGGATTGTCCCAGTTCAGATCGGGCTGCTTGGGGTCGAACAGGTGAAGGTAGTACTTGCCGAGCGAGGGTACATACTTCCACGCCGGGCCGCCGAATACTGATGACCATTCCGGGGGATTGTCGCGGAAAATGTAGTAGTCCATGTACTTGGGATCGCCCGCAAGAGCCTTCCTGAACCACTCGTGCTCGTCCGACGTGTGGTTGAACACCATATCGAACATGAAGCCGATACCCAGCGCGTCAGCCTCCCGAATCATGGCCTCACAGTCCTCCATTGTGCCGAACATGGGGTTGACGTTGCGATAGTCCGAGACATCGTAGCCGTTATCCGCCATAGGTGAGCAGAAGAAGGGGGTTATCCAGATGTATTTGACACCGAGCGAGTGAAGGTAGGGGAGCTTTGAGCGTATTCCGTTGAGGTCGCCTATACCGTCGCCGTTGGAGTCGCAGAAGGATTTGACGTAGATCTGGTAGACCGTTGATGACTTGTATTTGTCCTGCATGGCCGTTACTCCGCGTGTGCTATGACGTTCTCGGCGGCTTTGACTTCGAGGCCAGCGTCAAACCTGAATGACTCGTAGCCCTCACCGTTCGTGATGACCATGATTGTTGTTACCGTGTGGCCTGCCGCACGGATTTTCTCCGGGTCAAACGTGATTAGCTCCTGGCCTGCCTTGACCCTGTCGCCCTCAGCAACATGAATCGTGAAGCCCTCGCCGTTCATCGCAACAGTATCAAGCCCGATGTGCAGTAGCAACTCCAGACCGTTGGCCATGACGAGACCGATTGCGTGATTGCTGCCCTCCATTGTCTGCTCAACTACAGCGTCAACAGGTGAGACAAGGATATTGTCAGTCGGCTCAATCGCTATGCCGTCGCCCAAAACTTTCTCCGCAAATGTCGCGTCAGGTACGTCCGTGATTGCTACTGTTTTTCCCGTGAGGAACGCAACAAAGTCAACAGGCTTATGCTCGGCCTTTGCTTTCTCGGCGAGTTCCTCTTTGAGTGCCTCGTCCTCAGCTTCCTTGTCGATGCCCTTGCGCTTGCCCATTCCGTAAGTCAGAACGAACGGAACGACAACCGCAACCGCCATGCACAGCGCGAACATTGCGATTGACCCCGGCTGAATGGACAAGATTCCCGGCAGTCCTCCTACACCGATTGCGCTCGCCGTAACGCTGGAAGCAGTGCTGATGATTCCCGCCACACATGACCCGGCCATTCCGCATATGAACGGGAAAACGTACTTGAGGTTGACACCGAACATAGCGGGCTCAGTTACTCCGAGATAGCACGAGATGCACGAGGGGATGTTAAGCTCTTTTGCCTTCGCGCTTCTACGCTGGAGGAAAATCATTCCGAGAACCGCGCTTCCCTGTGCGATATTCGAGAGTGCAATCATCGGCCACAGCATAGTGCCGCCGAAATCCGCGATAAGCTGAATGTCGATTGCGTTGCTCATGTGGTGGAGTCCCGTGATGACCAGAGGAGCGTAGAAGAACCCGAACACCGCCCCGAACACAACACGGTATGACCCTGAAATCCCCGCGTAGACCGCCGCAGAAATCCACGAGCCAATCCGCCAGCCTATAGGCCCAAGCACGAAATGAGCCGCCATCACCGCAAAGAGAAGGCTGAAGAACGGCACAAGAATCATCTGGACGACCTGCGGAACTATGCGCTTGAAGAAACGCTCAAGGTAAGCCAGAGTGAAGGCCGCCAGCATTGCCGGGAGAACCTGAGCCTGATAGCCTATCATGTTGACCTTGATGAAGCCGAAATTCCACTGGTTGATTGTCCCGTTCGCAAGAGCCTGTGCGACTCCGTAGGCGTTCGTGAGCTGTGATGATACGAGCGTCAGTCCCAGAATGAGTCCGAGCATCTCAGTCCCGCCCATCTTCTTCATGATTGTCCAGCAGATTCCGACAGGGATACCCACGTGGAAGACCGCCTCGCCAAGCAGCCAAAGGAAATGATCCACGCCCGCCCAGAACTGCGACTGACTGACGAGCGTAGCCCCGCCGAAAATCTCCATGCTGTCAATCACGTTCCTGAAGCCGAGAATGAGACCGCCCACGACTATAGCAGGGATAAGTGGCGCGAATATCTCAGCTATTGATGTCATTAGCCGCTGGAGAATATTCTGGTTCTGCTTGGACATGGCTTTTACTTCAGACTTCGACACGCCCGAAACGCCCGCTATCTCCGTGAAGTCCCTGTAGAAGTCAGCAACCTCATTCCCTATTATGACCTGGAACTGTCCGGCCTGAGTGAACGTGCCTTTTACGGACTTGATGGCCTCGATGCGTTTTATGTCCGCGTCCTTGGGGTCAGTGAGGACGAAGCGCATACGTGTTATGCAGTGTGATACGGCTGTGATGTTGTCCTTGCCGCCGATTGCCGCGAGGAGTTCCTTTGCGTCTTGAGCGAATTTGCCCATGATACCGCCTCCGTAATAAAATTTTTGGGATGAGCAAATTATAGCGTAAGGAGTGGAAATTTTCCGTGAACATATACTTTGGTCTCGGCTCAAATCTCGGCAGCAGGCTTCAGAATCTCCGGGACGCAGTGAGAAGGCTCGCCACATTCGGCCATGTCTCAGCAAAAAGCGACGTCTTCAGCACAGAACCTTGGGGCGGAGTCCCGCAGCCCGACTACCTCAACGCCTGCGTGAAAATCTCGTGTGAGCATGACATAGCCCCGTCTGAAATCCTCGCTAGGGTCAAGCAGTATGAGCGCGAAATCGGGAGGGTTGAGTCTGTCCGCTGGGGCGCAAGGAAGATTGACATCGATATTCTGCTGGTTGACGGTGTGATTCTGGACTCGCCTGACTTGGTCATTCCCCACGCGAGAATCCCGGAGAGGCTGTTCGTGTTAGTGCCTCTAAGTGAGATTATCCCGGAGAACTGGCAACACCCCGTGAACGGAAAGAGCATCCGTGAAATGATGAGTGAGCTTGACGGGGAAGCGTGGCCGCTGAGGATAACTGCGCTGTGAAGCTGTACGACCCGAATCGCATAGCAGCTCATGAACCTTCAGGGCGGGGACATTGACGGGCTGTCAGGAGCTACGGTTACGGCCAATGCGGTGAAGAAAGAACGCGGGAAAGTCGCTGATGACAAAGAGCAGATTGACAGCTTGAGCAGGTAAAATACAAATCCTCTTCGCAGCAAGTGAGGGGGAATTTTTTTGCGCGAGTCCCTCCGTCCTTGAAAAAAAAAATGTCCGCTACAATAATACAATCCCAAGAAATAATGAGAGAAGGTGAAATCTTTGCAGGATATTGCGTCCATGTTCAGCCGCGAAATTCTCCAGAACATAGAGATACGCAGGCACTTCAACTCGCTGGCATTCTCCCACGCAGGGATAATCGCCCGGTTTTATGACGGGAACGTTTCAGCCTTCAATGACATTCTGGAGGCAGCCGCCCCGAAATGTGTAGAGTGCATAATAGCCTCCCTCAATGATGCCGTGTCAGTCCTCGCGGATAACGGCGTGTACGATTACGACAGGTCTTCTTTCTCGGAACGCTTCGGGATAATTCACGCTTTCACGGAAGGCATTGACCCGATAATCAGCGTACAGGCGGAAATCAGCAGCCTTAGCGGAAACCAGCAGAGAGCCCGCGGCATTCAGGCACTCAGGGAAGGCAGCTTCAGGGACGTGCTTCTTGACGCAATATATCGGAGCGATGTGCTGACTGGCTACTGCACCTGCGTTGCGCTCGCTGAGGAGGGGAAAATTGCGGGGGCTGTCGGCCTTGTCGATGAGAGCCTGCTTTCACGCCGACTCAGTAACGTGAAACTTCAGGCCGCAAAGGACGAAAGCCGCGTGAACAGTCTGGTCTCAGAAATTATCGGCTGGGTGACTCAGAATCCATTCTCGTCGCAATACTACAAGGAGCTTTATCTTCTGGCCGGGGACAAGGAAGCCGCCCTCACAAAATTATGCTCCCTTCTTGGCTATGATCAGGAACTCGAAGCCTACAAGGAGTTTGCCGGAGAGTCAATATTGGCCGGGCTGAAACAGTATGAGTATGACACCGCCACAATGCTGAAACTCCTCCGCAAGTCAAGGGACATGTACAGCTTCACGCCCTCGCAGGAGGAAGAGCTTGACGGCATAGAGCGCGCGCTTAAGTCCCGGAAAGAGTCAGAGGACGAAATCACATCAGCAATAAGCGCAAACTCACAGGAAGAGTCGAAAGCTGACAGCCTCATTGAAGCAGGAGATATTCCCAGAGTATGGGCGATGCTTGACGGCGGTAACGGCCTCACAGAGTATAAGCTCATGGAGTACTACGATAATCTGGTGAAGGATTTTGTCGAACGCCGCGACTTCAGGAACATCGAGCGGAGAATGAGCTACGTCTACGAGCAGGCTGACAGCGGGAATCCTTTCGCCGAGTTTCTGGTGAACTATATACGGCGGAAGGTCTACATGAGAGCCGGCGACAAGGACAGGGTGATACGTATTGACGAGAAACTTCTCCGGCTTGCTGACAGGGGGCAGGTCTCAGCGTGCGCTATGGTCGGCTTCTACTGTCTCGACGGACAAGGCTACTTCAGGCGGGATTACGGCGGGGCGTTGAAGTACCTTACGTTTGCGGCGGAAAAGAATCACCCAACGGCTATGGCGTGGCTAAGTGATATGTACCATAACGGGAACGGGGTCGCTAAGGACGAGCGTGCTGCGCGGAAATGGCTTGAGCTTGCTGCGCATTACGGGCATCCTTACGCGGCCAGGAAAATCAACGAAAGGAGATAGCAGCGGATATGTTCTGTAGCAATTGCGGTGCTAATATTGCTGACGGCTCACGCTTCTGCTCTAAGTGCGGGGCGAGCCAGGGAGGCGGGCGTTCATCCGGCAGGGGTAATTCGGCCTCACTCACACGCGCTGAGGTTGCCGGGAGGTACAGTAACCCCGGTGATTTGCTCGCTGACTATAACAACGTAGACAGACGGACTCAGGACTTGATGTGGAAAATTGTCATTGAGGGTACATTTTCGGATCTGTTCAACAAGCGGAAACAGTTTGACCATTACGGCACTAACATATACATAATCGGCAAGGACTCAATCACCCGCGAGATGAAAGACAATATCGGCGACTACTACATGACCGATGACCCGGAAGAAGTGCCGCTGTTAGTGTTCGATTACACCGGGAAAGGCTCGCTGAAGGAAGGCTTCGTGATAACAAACAGCCGCTTCGTGTTCAACTTTGGCGGAAGGGGTCAGCAGGAGTTCGAGCTTCGTGAGCTGGAAGACGTAGAGGTCGGAAAGGCGTTGCTCGCGAACGTGATGTATCTTCATACGGTTGACGGTGTGAAGTCGGACAAGATATTTCTGACGACAGCGGGCGATGAGATGGGCTTTGCGTCAACATTCCGTGAGTTTGTCAGGAGGGTCAACAAGTTCTACAATTTCTTCAACGGCACATTAGAACAAGAATCTGACGGGGGCAACAGCGGAGACACGGACAAAATCATACGCGCCTGCCACTGTGTGCAGTTCGGATCGGGGACAAGCTGCGAGGTTGGAGACCCTGTACTCACTCCGAAGAACTCAAAGAAGCTCGCCAAGGCAAAAGCTCATTTCCGCATCCCGGACAGCGATGATGTGTACTTCATCTACGACTCGACAGTTTTCGGTAGCTGTGAGCATGGGTTCGCGGTGTGTTCAAGCGGGGTGTACTACAGCGGGGATTTCGAGGGCGCAGAACATCTTGACTGGGACGACTACGAGGACGCTGCGATAACTGGCGGGACAATGTCAGTGTCAATCAACGGCTCAAACTTTGCGGCGGGCTTCTCAGGCAAGAAACTGTTAATGCTGCTTCAGGCTCTCCAGCAGTAAGCAGGAAAATCCCCCCGGTGAACATGGCCGGGGGACTCACATCATCTCGCCACACTGAACCCCTTAACGCAAGCATTCCCTCCCACACTCACACCGTCAAGCCACTTCACCCCGTCAGCCGAAAACCAGCTTTCCCCCGCATTCACTTCTGCGTTCTCCGAATACCCTTTGTGCTTCAGTTCCGCCGGGAAATTCCCGCCCGACAGCCTCACCACCACGCTGAAATATTCCCCCTCGTTCAGCCTCACATTCTCAGGCAGCCTTACAGTGTGATACCCGGCGTATTCCTGCACTCCCGTAACACTCGCGGCAAGCTCACCGTCAGCAGGACTCGAAGGTTTTTGCTGACCGTGAAGATACACCCTCACCTCATACTCTGTGCCGTTAGCGGGCGTGTAGAAGGCGACCTCACGAAGGCTCTCTGATTTCCCGGCTACCCTGAATGTGCTTGCACCCCACGAGTATTTGACCGTCCGGCAGAATCCCAGGTCATCATAGCCGTAATGCCTCAGCCTGTTATTGTTCCGCTCCACGATGAACGCCGCCCCGCCAGTCATGTACTGCTCATACGGCATCCAGAAATACCCCGCAGGACCGAGCGAGTTCTTCACCAGCCACGCCCCATTTCTTGACGGCTCCGGGGAAAATCTCTCACGCGGAAAATTGTCGTCCCAGCCAGCAAGAAGCACATCATGATTTGTGGTCTTGCCGTGCTCAGTGTTGAAGTACGTCCAGCTCCCATTGCGCAGGCGGTAACTCGTCAGGTCGTTGTATATGCTCACGACTATTGCACCGTGATTCATGATGAGCGTCTTCTTGACCGTGTCATCAATCGTGCTTTTGCCTGACAGGAAATATGCCTCGCGTAATCTCATTGAACGCCGGAAACTTTCGGGGGCTTTGCGGGATAACGTCTTCTTCTGGGAGTCTGTGACTGTTGTCGAATATGGCAGGCTACGTTCATCGGTCGGCCCGGAGAGTCTCGACATCAACGCTACTGGCATGAACACGTTACCCTCAAGGCTGAGTGTCCCGGACTTTATGCGCGAAGTGAAGTTGCGGCTCGTTACCGGGTCTCTGTAACAGTAGAACGCAATCTGCATCTCCGACAGGTCAGGGACTTTTCCGAGCTTCTGAGTCAGCCAGTTCGACTCCATCGCACCCAATGCCGCGAACGCCCAGCATGGCCCTGGGATTCCCTGGCTCTTCACGCTGGTCATACGCCCGTAATCACGGAGGTCATATCTTGACGGAAGACCGTAAGCAGCATTCACCGTCAGCAAAAGAATCATCATCACAAAAAATTTTTTCATCATATAATCACCCTCATACATTTTACCCCGAAAGAAGGCTTTACCCTTTGAGTTACAACTTTTACGGCTGGGAAGACTCCGGCCATGTCCGCGCAGTCTCACACGATTTCCCCGGCATCATCACCCCATGCGACATGTACACCGCCCTCCTTCACGTCTGGTGCGAATACACATGCACTCCCCGGCTTCGTCATCAGTGGTCAGCAGACAACCCCACGTTAGGACAGTGCGCAATAACTGCCTTCCTCGCACAGGACATCTTCGGCGGAAAAGTCTACGGAGTCCCCCTTGAGGCCGGGAACGTCCACTGCTACAACGTGGTTGACGGCTACACTTTCGACCTGACGAGCGAGCAGTTCAGCGGCGAGTCTCTGTGTTACACGGGAAACCCGGAGCAGTCGCGGGCGACTCACTTCATGCGGACGGAGAAACGTGAACGCTACGAGTACCTGCGGGATGAACTCAGGAAGCACTGTGTACAGTCTCAGGAATCTTCGCGCGGGCTGGGGGAATAACACCGTCCTCCGGGATATTAGCCTCGACATTCCCGGCGGCTTCATATCGCTCATCGGGCCTAACGGTTCAGGCAAGTCCACGCTGTTACGGGTGCTTGCGGGGCTGATGAGGTATTCGGGTCATGTCATGCTTCATGGCCGGGAGGTAAACTCGATAGGGAGGCGCGAATTTTCCCGGACTGTCAGCTTCGTCATGAGCGCAAAGAATCTCAGGCCATCTTACCCCTTCACTGCGCGTGAGATTGTAGCGATGGGGAGGCTCCCTTACAGGGGGATTTTCGCCGGGCTTACACGCAATGACACCGGGATAATTGAGCGGTCAGCAGAAACACTCGGCATCACTCACCTTCTGGGACGGGACATCATGACACTGTCGGACGGTGAGAGACAGCTGGCCTTCCTCGCCTGCGCGCTGGCACAAGACACGTCAACAATCCTCCTCGACGAGCCTACGAGCGCATTAGACCCGGACAAGTCAGCAAAAGTTTTCGCCCTCATGAGGACTCTTGCTGACGGGGAGCGCAGCATTATCGCCGCTGTTCACGACATCAACGCCTCACTGCCCTATTCTGACGGTTACATTGCCTTGAAGGGAGGCCGTATAATCTCACATGGCCGCGAAATTTCGGGGGGCATCCTGCGTGAGCTTTACGGCGCGGAGTTCGTCCCCTGTTTCAACCAAGAAAGGAGCTGTGTAATGTGGCGCGTTTTGCCGGAATAATATTGATGACGGTGATGATGATCTGCCCGGCTTGGGGCGGGACTCTCCGGGTAATCTCGCTTTATCCGGGGCATTCGGACAACATTGTTGCGATGGGAGGAAGTGAGCTTCTTGTCGCACTGTCTGAGAATGACGATGCTGACCTTCTGCCAGACTTGCCGAGAGTCCCTGCGCGTTCCGGGGCTGAGAGGCTGCTTGCGTTGCGGCCTGACGTTGTGGTTACCCGCTCATTCGCCGAGAAGGCCAGCCCCAATGTGTACGAGACACTGAGGCGTTCGGGAGTAAGAGTCGTGAGCATTGACCCGCCTTCATGGGATGATTTCCCGCAATACCTGCTGAAGCTCGCTGAGAGTCTCAATCTCGACCCCGCAGCCGGAGTATCGCGTTTTGCCTCAGCAATCACGGAAATATCTTCGTCAGCAAGAGACTCATATTTCCCCCGCGTGTTCCTTGAGGCTACTTCGCGTGAGGTTCACACATGCTCGCCGGATTCGTGGGCGGCAAGGCTGATTGCGCTTTGCGGGGGCGTGAACGTTGCGGGTGATGCCGTGCCTCTGCGTGAAGGGAGCGCGGTTGCCTCGTGGGGTGCTGAAAGGGTGCTGAGGGATGCTGACAGTCTCGACGTGTACATCATCCAGAACGGCACTATGAACCCGTCAACTGTCGACAGCTTCCGTGCGCGTGAATGGGCGGGGGTGCTGTCTCACGTGAGAGTCGTCGAGATTCCCGAACGCTACATCAGCCGTCCTTCACTCTTGGGACTCGAAAAGGGCGGGGAAATTCTCACCCGTATATTCAGAGGGGAGGAATGACTCATGCCCGGCAAGTTACAGCCTGAAGTACTGCGTGAGAGTGTGCTAGATTTTGCGGGGGCAGTGAGGGATGATTTGCTCGTGGGCGGTGGAATCGGCGAGGATGCCGCGTTAATCCGGGTGCCTGACGGTATACTTGTCGCGGCCTCAGACCCGGTAACAGGAGCGGGCAAGAACGCCGGGAAACTCCTCGTCCACATCAACGCCAACGATGTAGCCTGCAAGGGTGCTGATCCTTCTTGGCTGATAGTTACGCTGATAGTCCCGGACTCAATGGGAGCGCCTTACATTCGCGGGATAATGCTCGAGATTCACGAGGCCTGCGCGGAAATGGGAATCGCGGTCGCCGGAGGACACACGGAGCTCACTGACCGCTACACACAGCCGGTGCTTTCCGCCACTATGCTGGGGATTACCCGCCACGAACTCAGCGCAAAGAAGATACAGCCGGGCGATGTGATTCTTGTTACGGGACACGCCGGACTCGAAGGCATGAGCATTATCGCCAACGACAGGCCGGACTTGCTCGCCGGGATTCTCACGCCGGAAGAAACGGAGACGGTGCGCTCGTGGGGAAATGATTTCTCGGTCGTCAAACCAGCAAGAATCCTCCGTGATTTCGCCCGCTACATGCACGATCCCACAGAAGGCGGCATCAACGGAGCTTTGTACGAGATGCAGGAAGGAAGCGGCTTGTCCCTCGAAATTGAGCGCAGTAATATCCCGGTCTCACCCCTCACTCTCAGAGCGTCAGAGAGACTCGGCTTTGACCCGTACAATCTCATATCATCGGGAATGCTCCTTGCCGTGATTCCTCCTGAGACTGTAAGAGAAGCTCAGGCAAGACTCGCTGAGGCGGGAATAGAGTCGGGGATTGCGGGAAGGTTTGCTGACGTGGAGAAATTATCGCTCAGTACGCACGAAGAGTTATGGGGTATATTGTCGCGTGTATAATATGCGAGTTTACCCCAACAATCAGACGAAGGGAACGTGCAAAAATTTTATGGCAAGGATATTCAGCAATGAGTGGCAGAGGACGAAACTTTGCGGGACATTCACGGAAGAAGATGACGCTGGCCATGAAGTGAGGGCTAACGGCTGGGTACGCGCAAGAAGGGATCTCGGCGGAATAATCTTCATTGAGGTGTGGGACTGGACCGGGCCGATTCAGGTCGTCTTCAACCCGGAGGCAGGAGAGATTCACGACATGGCCGGGAAGCTCCGCAACGAGTTCTGCATAGCCGTCAAAGGAAGAATGCGCATCCGTCCTGAAGGCACCGACAACCCGGACCTCAAGACCGGCAACATCGAGATAGTAGCGTCGGATATGCTCGTGCTGTCGAAAGCAAAACCGTTACCGTTCGAGGTTGGCGACGAGACAGAGAGCGTTGACGAGAACATACGCCTGAAGTACCGCTACCTCGACATGCGCCGGGAGAAGATGCAGTACAACATGAGGACTCGTGCGAAGATCAACTCATTCACACGCCGCTACCTTGAGGAACGTGCATTTGTTGAGCTTGAGACACCGATGCTGACGAAGGCAACCCCAGAGGGCGCGAGGGACTATCTTGTTCCTTCACGTGTCAATCAGGGCTGCTTCTACGCATTGCCCCAGTCGCCCCAGCTCTTCAAGCAGATACTGATGATTTCCGGGTTTGACCGCTACTATCAGATTGCGCGGTGCTTCAGGGACGAGGATTTGCGCGCTGACCGTCAGCCGGAGTTCACGCAGGTGGATATTGAGATGAGCTACATTGTTGAGGACGATATTATGTCGCTCATCGAAGGCTACATGCAGGGGCTGTTCAAGGAGATACGGGGCGTTGACATACCGGCACCGTTCATGAGGATGTCATACTGGGACGCTATGGACAAGTACGGCAGCGACAAGCCCGATCTGCGTGTGAAGCTGGAACTGTGCGACCTGGCCGACGCTTTCAGGGATTCCGGGTTTGAGCCGTTCAAGCGCATACTCGCTGAGGGCGGAGTCGTGAGGGGACTCAGGCTTCCGGGCGGTGCGTCATTGTCCCGCAAGGAGATACTTGACCTTGAAGCGCGGGCGATAAAGCTCGGCACGTCAGGACTCGCCAACTTCCTCTACAAGGACGGCGGACTCAAAGGCCCCCTGGTAAAATTCCTGAAGCCTGAGGATGTCGACAAGGTACGCGAACTCGGAGCAATGCAGCCTGATGATGCCCTGTTCATCGTAGCACATGCATCACGCGCTAAAGCCTGCGAGATTCTCGGAACGTTACGCCTTGAGCTTGGCAGGAAACGCGCTGACCTGTTCGATGATTCCCCCGACAATTGGAAGTTCCTGTGGGTGACGAAATTCCCGCTGTTTGAGTGGAACGCTGACGAGAAACGCTGGGAGGCCATGCATCACCCCTTCACGTCTCCTGCTCTGGACAACGATACACCGTTCGACGAAGACCCCGCCAACGCGTTAGCCCGGGCGTATGACTGTGTTCTGAACGGCAACGAGGTAGGCGGCGGCTCAATCAGGATTCATGACCCCGATGTTCAGGCAAGACTCTTCAAGTGTCTCGGCATTACCCCGGAGGAAGCAAAGAGGAGGTTCGGCTTCTTCCTTGACGCATTGAGCTACGGCACTCCTCCTCACGGGGGGCTTGCTCTTGGTGTTGACAGGCTGGTTATGTTGCTCTGCGGGGGGAACTCGATACGTGATGTTATGGCGTTCCCGAAGACGCAGAAGGCGCAGTGTCTCATGTCGGGAGCTCCTGACGCTGTCGAGCAGGAGAGGCTTGACGAGCTTGCTATTTCTGTCGTGAAGGACGAGTAATCACTCACTCAAGGGGGACGGGAGGCAATATATCTTCAGTCCCCCTTACTGTAATCACCAGGAGGCCGGAAATGTCATCACCCTTATTCCGTAACATATCAGCGAAAGACTTTCTTCACCCCTTCAGGCTAGCGCGTATGTTCCGTGATATGCGCCGCTACAACCGAATGAACACACGCCCCGAATTTCACGCCTTACTCACGGGAATATATCCCTGCCTCAGAGACTGGGACTCTAACGCAGGCTCACTCGGTATATATTTCTGGCAGGATTTGTGGTGCGCAAGGAAAATATTTCAGCACAGGCCATCACAGCATTACGATATAGGGTCAAGGGTTGACGGATTTATCGCTCACGTTCTGCCCTTCATGACAGTAACAATGATAGACATACGCCCATTGCCGCAGAAAGTTGACGGTCTCAGGTTCATTCAGGCTGACGCGACGAATCTCGAAGGGATTGCTGACGGGTCAGTGATCTCGCTGTCGTCATTGTGCGCACCTGAACATTTCGGTCTGGGACGTTACGGTGATCCTGTAGACCCTGAAGCGTGTTTTGCGGCTCTGGAATCAATGCAGAGGGTACTTTCTCCGGGCGGGCATCTGTATATCGCTGTTCCTGTCGGTGATGAATGCGGTGTAGCCTTCAACGCTCACAGGATATTCACGCCTGAGATTGTCGCTGAGACTCTCGGAGGACTGAGCTTGTCGGATTTCTCGGTTGCTGACGATGACAATTACACGGAGCATGTGAGCTTTGACGATTTTCACGCGATGGATAAGGGAACGGATTACTCCGGGGGTGTTGTGGGACTGTTCGAGTTCGTGAAAGGGTAAAGAAATTCCCCCGGCCATGTTTCTGACTGGGGGAATGTTCGTGTGCTACTTTCCTTCTTTGTCGAGCGCGTCATTCATCGCACAGATTGCGCAGGCTTCCTTCGCGCTGTGGAGGTTTCCGCACTTCGGGCACTTCACCATGTCGCCTTCGGTGGCGTAGAGCCTTATTCCGTGGCACTCGGGGCACTCGTAGATGTCAACGTGGACTCTGTCAGCCTTCAGGAACGCACTCCCCATAGGATAGCCTTTCTCCCTGAGCTTGAGTTCTTTGTGGCATGACGGACACATTCTTTCTGCCATCTCGGTACATCACCTTTCCTTCAAATTTCACGCAATTATATCACGTGTTCAAGCGTAAATTTTCATGCATGACGGTGAAGAAACTTTCAGCCGAACGGAACACAGACCTAACGATATGGTTTGACGACTTACGGAAGGACGGCTCACAGGTTCATGGGCTATGTGTCTTGGTGAAAAACGCAGGCATATGCTGCGCAGGGAGGAAGGGCTAATGACGAATGACTGACTCACACTAAGCATAGCCGGGACAGCCGCGCCGGTGGTATTGCTACAGGTGATAATACCCGGTGTTCATCGTCTCCATTTGTCCGGGCAAGTATGCGTTCATGAAGGAAAATGTGCGGCGTGCGGGGAATAATAGCCTCATGCGCCGCGGATTTCTGACTTGCTTTCTGCTATGAGACGCTTCACATCCTCGATAGTTATTGACGGCCTGCGGGAAGCGTGCCACTCAAGCAATCTCTGTACTGACGGCATGGCAAACACTACACCAAGTACCACAAGCCAAAGATATATGTTGTTGCGCAGATCACTAGTCCTAGAATCCATATATTGATGCAAGTCTGACATACGCGCTTCAAGGTTGTCTATTCTCTGAGACATTACAGCAATAGAAGCAGCTATGTTACTTATGTCCTGCCTGAGAGATTTTATTTCTTTTGCCATTTCCTCCCTCACCTGTTGTATTTCCGTTTTCATTTCTTCCCTTACCTGTTGTACTTCGCTCCTCACCTGTTGTATTTCTCCCTTTACCTGTTTGATTTCCGTCTTCATTTCTTCTTTTACCTCTTTGATTTCCTCGTGCATCTGTCTGATTTCACCAAGCATAATGTCAATCTTACTGCTGAGACTGTCCATATATGCGTTGAAGACTTCTTTGCGTACGTAAATCTCTGAGTCGGCTGTCTCTGCTCCGTAACTCACAGTAAACAGAACAAGCACAAGCGTCAAAGCCAGCATGAACTTTCTCATTGTCTCTCATCCTCCTGCGTGGGGTATGCTGAGATTGTATCACAGAAAAATTAACGGCCAGCCTCATTTTCCGGGACTGACCGCTTCACCGCAAATACTATTTCTTCAGCGGAAATCTCTCCTGCTCACCCTCCAGCATTCTCCGGGCAACCTCAAGGGTATTCATCCATTCAGCGAACACAAGATACTCTTCCGGCTCATGCTCCTTGTAGTAGCCGACACTGAGATTCACCCCGCAGATTTCCCCGCATAAGTGTACGATGTCGGTCGATGAGTCTTTGCCTGCGTCATGATACCCGGTCGATGACTCGATGAAGTCCGTGAAGTTTTTGCTGACGGGGATATTGTACGTCTTGTACTCTTCAGCGTGCCTCCTGTCAAACTCAATCATATACTGGTGGCCGTTAAGCTCCCTGAACAAATCCGTGTGAACGTCCCTGATGTCCTGCGCGCCAAGTGAGCCGATTTCCTCGTCATTCGTAACAAGCAGGGAATGCCCCGACTCCCTCAGCAGCCACAATATAGCGCACCCGGCCCGGTCATCCGCCCCGATCCCGTAATCAGGACTGCCGCTCTTGTAGGTATCACCGTCAAGAATCACCTTGTGCTTTCCCGGAACACGGAAGACAGTATCAGCATGTGCCACAAGAAGAACCCGGTCCTTGCGTTTTCCGGGGACATAAACAGCGTCGGGTACGTCATAATGCATATAGTACCGGGCATCCTCCAGCTTGATGAACTTGTCGAAAACTTCATCAGGGTAGCCAAGCTCGCAATCTAGGAACATCTCTAACGCTTCTCTGTCAGTCATGATAATTTTCCTCCTCTAGTTTTGCGCCGAATTTCTTCAGCAGGTCTATAGCTTCGTATACCGCCGTGTTCCTGCTTTCGTTATCCGCGGAGTCACAGCAGTCATCCAGCGGGGTAATGCCGTTTTTGCCGGGCATGTTGGGGTCTGCTCCGTGTTCAAGAAGCATTGCTATTGTGTCGAGCGATGCCCGGTCGAAATCTTCAGTGCCGCATCCAGCCGTAAAATCATATACCAGCCTCGCCAGAACGTTATCGCCTTCCTCATCTGTGATGTTGGGACTTGCTCCGTGTTCAAGCAGAATTTTCACGCACTCCTCCGCGCCGCTGAGATTGGGGTTGCGAGGAGTCCAGTCATCCAGCGCAAGCATTATAGCAGTCTGACCTTCAAGTGTTCTTGCGTCAAGGTTCGGGGAACAATGAGCGAGAATCTCCGCGAGACCGTCAGAATCTCCCCTGACAGCGCAGATCATCACGGAGAACTCTTGCCGCGTCAGACGGGACTCACCATTGAGATACCGCATTGTTTCCATCATAAACAGCGGGCTTCCGTGAAATCTCACATGGCCGTCCGCAATCCTGAAGCTGAAGAGCCGCCCTCGACTGATATAATCCGGGTAAAGAATGCTGCTGTAGGCATCCCCGCTTACGAACTGGATAATCTCATCCTGATACTGATCCATAATCCTGCCTCCTGTTACTGTAGAAGTGAAATCACGCGCTCTTTCTCACGTGTTATGTTCTGCCGGAGAATGTCGACTGCCCTCGTGCCTTTAGCGTCGAATGTGGCGTTTATGTCCGCTCCATGTTCTACGAGGCACTCTATGATTTCCCCGGCGTAACTGCACCTGCTCATGGCCGCGTATATCAGCGGGGTAAATCTGTTGTCGTGGTTCTTGCGTTTGTTGACATCAGCCCCGGACTCAATCAGGAATTTCACGGCATCAAGGTTGCGGTCGTTCCTGTTTATGCCTGCTGACCTTATGCACGACATTAACGGTGTCATTCCCTCGTCATCATAGTCATCAATGCCCTTGCCATTCGGGAAAAGTGCCTTCAACAATGCGAGTTCCTCGGAGTTCATGCTTCTGGCACAAAGTATCCCGGCGCAAAGTTCGCGTGTATGAGGGTGAGTCGCCGCGTAATTCCTGACGATATAGCCCGCGATTCTGGGAGCGTACACGCCGCTGTAGGCATTCTCACCGATGACGGGTATCTTCTCCGGCCTGATGAGGGGGGTATATGTGAGGTCATCATCTGTAGGATGCCAATCACATAAAGGATTCATGTCGTCCCATTCATCAAGCCCCGCGCCCGCGTCAACAATCATCTTCACGGCTTCTAACCTCGCTTCGCTCTCGTCCCACCCGAAGCCGTCAACGCACACTTCAAGGGGAGTCGCGTCATCGTCCAACATGTTGAGGAGGTAACTATGACCGCGCAATATGAGTCCCAGTTCCCGCAAAGCACCGCCGTCTATTTCCCCCTCGCAAAGGCTGTAGAGTCTGCTTCTTGCGTCGTCGCTGTCCTTCACGCTCATTCCTCCTGCTGTAAAAGTGAGCGCACACGTTCCTTTGACGGGCTGGGGTGAATCTTGAGGAAGTTGACAGCCCTCCAGCCGTTCTTGAGGGCAATCTGGGTGTCAGCTCCGTGTTCTACCAGGTACTCGATGATGTCCCCGGCGTATTCGCACCTGCACATTGCCGCATACATGAGGACGGTGAATCTGTTCTCGTTGTCCCTTCTTGCGTTGACATCCGCGCCAGACTCTACGAGGAACTTCACGGCCTCAAGATTCCTGTCATCCTCCCTGCTTTTTGCTGCGACTATACAGTGCATGAGGGGAGTCATTCCGTCAGGACCGGGAGAATTTATGTCCGCTCCGTGACTCACAGCGAGCTTCAGGACATCAAGCCGGGCATCGTCAAACGTTCCCATGCACAAGTCATCAATGAAGCGCATTCCCTCAGCGTCGCGGATATTGGGGTCAGCTCCGTGCTCAAGCAGGTACGAGGCTATCTCCGGGCTGAACCTGTCATCATCGCCGAACGTGTACATTAACGCCGTCTTTCCTTCGCCGTCATGTGATACAGCGTTGACGTTCGCGCCGTCTTCGACCAGCCTCCTTATGTCGCGCCAGCCGTCATAACTTAGGGGAAGCTCTGACTGGTTCACGGCCTCAATCACGCGGTTCATCAGAGGAGTCATTCCGCAGTCATCGTACACATTATCTTGTGTGTATAGTCCGTGCCTGGCGAATATCCGGGCCAGCTTCGGATCTTTGCTGACGAAATCAGCGCATGTTTCCCCGCGTCTGTTGGGGATGTCGGGGTCTGCGCCGTAATGCAGTAACAGGTCGATTTCAGCGTAGAATGGCACGATAGAACCTTTTGCCTGTTTGCGTGTCATTCCCAGAAGCAGAGTCTCGCCGTTGATGAGAATATCCGGGTTCGCGCCGTGTTCGAGGAGAATATCCATGCCCCCGAAATTGTCGCTCTCCAGCGCGCTAATTAGTGCCGTATATCCGTCTTCGGTCTGGAAGTTGATGTTGATGCCCGGCTTCGAGTCTAGGAGTTCCATCAGGCTGTCGTTGTCCCAGACGTATGCATATATCATCATACGCAGCTCATCTTCTGACAGATGGGACTCTCCCTCAATGTACCTGACAATCTCCCGGCAGAAGTCCCAGCCGCAATGAAACTCGCAGTAATCATTGACGTTTTCCGCGCCGCATATACCCTCAAGGAAGCTGTAATATTTCGCCTCAACCGCTGACAGTTCTTCGTCCGCAAGGCTGTCCAAGTCAACCATATCACTCACTCCTTCGCTCCGTGCGCGACAAGGTACTTCGTCATTTCGTCCCCGTAATCACACTGCGGCCTTATGTCGCACATCAGCGGGGAAATTCCGCGTCCGTCCTTCATGTTCACGTCAGCACCAGACTCAACGAGGAACTTCAACGCCTCAAGGTTAGAGTCTTCGTAGTCGAAACCCGCTGACTCTATGCACGATGTGAGGGGAGTCCTTCCGTAAGAATTGATACTGTTGACCTCCGCGCCGTGTTCAACGAGCATCTTCATGAGCCGCAAATCAACGTGCGAGATGCTGAAGATGTCGCCCCCGCAGACACAGGCCATGCAGTTATCGCCGCGGCTGTCCTTGATGTTGGGGTCAGCTCCGTGTTCTAGGAGGAGACGCACAAATTCATACTCGATCTCGTCCGGGTTCAGGCAGGCAGAAAGCAGTGATACAGTCTCATACAGCACAGTCCCGCCCCGTGAGTCCTCTGTGTTTGGGGTCCGCGCCATGCTCAAGGAGGAGTCTCATGCCCTCAAGGTTGTACCTGTAGGACGATATTTCGAGGGCAGATTCGCGGTCTGAATTCTTAGCGTCAACGTTGATTCCGGGATTGGCCGCAAAAAGTCCCGCAAGCCTCTCATTACTCCCGGTGTAAACGCAGAGCATCATAGCCAGCTCGTCAAAGGACAGCTCAGACCTCCCCAGAAGATACCGTGAAACCTCCGCTGAGATTCCCCGCTGTCGCCAGAAGAACACATGCCCTCCCCTTGTCGCCTCCAACGTGAAGGGACGCTTCTCCTTTATGCACGGCAGAAGTTCATTCTCGTAGAAATTCTCGCTGCTGAAAAGCTCGGTTACTTGCTCGCGGTAATCATTCATCCTCTTTTGCCCCCGTAACAAAATCTCCCGGCGAAAACATCATCGACAGCCTCATCATTTCCTCTTCGCTTAGGGGGAAATCATCGGCCTCGTCGTCTTGCGGCTGGCTTGCGTCCGTGATGAAGTCTTCCGGCGTGAACATGGCGCGTATTTCCTCGCGTGTGGTGCGCTTGAAGCGGGGCTTTCTCTCGTCCGGCATTGTGGGATTTCTCCTTTGTGTTATGGATTTATCAAAAACGGTCAAGCTCTGAATTGAACCTGACCGTCATTATAGCTGTTACTGCCTCAAAAATTTTAGCCTTGTAGTTTACTTGTTCTCAGCGTTGAGAGTCTGAGCCGCGATTCTTCCTGACACAAAGATTTCGGTTATCGCGTTTCCTCCGAGCCTGTTTCCGCCGTGAATGCCTCCCGTAACCTCGCCAGCCGCGTAAAGTCCCGGAACGATTCTTCCTGCTGACGTGAGGACGTGCCTTCCCTCGTCAACCAGAATGCCGCCCATAGTGTGGTGAGTGCTGGGTGCCATGAGGCGGATTGTCATTATCGTGTTGTCGAGGTCGTAGGTGTCGGGGTTGTATGAGCCGTCGGGGTTCTTCTGGACGTTGCCGACCGGGCGCGACGC
>JAFSRQ010000083.1 GCA_017446055.1 Synergistaceae bacterium
ATGTTCGCATTCCTCAAGAAACTGGAAGCCGCAACTGAAAGCTGATGGGCCTGCTGCTACTGTTCATCCTTGGAGCTCTCGCCATATCGGCCCTCTGCTCCATACTTGAAGCTTCCCTTCTCTCCACTCCCCTGTCGTTCATAACGATGAGGGAGGAGGAGGGTTACAAGGGTGCCTCCAGGTTCAAGGAATACAAGCAGGACTCCAACCGCCCCATCGCCGCCATCCTGAGCCTCAACACCATAGCCAATACAATTGGCGCGGCCGGCGTGGGAAGGCAGGCCACGCTGCTCTTCGGCAGCTCCTGGTTCGGCGTGGTGAGCGCCATAATGACAATCCTGATCCTCATTTTCGCCGAGATCATTCCCAAGTCAATAGGCGCGCATTACTGGAGGCGCCTGATGGGTTTCACAGGCAGTTGCATAAGCGTCCTTCTGGTTCTTATGTGGCCTTTCGTGAAGGTGATGGAATGGATTTACCGAACTCACTGACGGCGGTATAGGCTGGGGACTCCGCCGAATCGTCGCAGAGTCAGCACACACCGCAAGAGAAGCCGTAGAGATAGCGTCTCACCTTATCGATAAGTACGGTTACGCCTCAAGCGGAAGGAGCTATTCATTTGCCGACAAGGAAGAAATTTATGTCATGCAGATCGTTCACGGAAAACACTACGCTATTCAGAGAGTCCCCGATGATGAAGTCGCCGTAATTCCGAATCACTACACAATCCATGAGCCCGACAGGAAAGCACACGGATATAATGAGCTTGTAGAGTATGCGATAAAACGTGGCTGGTACAATCCGCAGGACGGAGCTTTTGACTTCAAGAAGGCGTATCAGGCTGAAGAGTCTTACGCTGAGGACAAGAACACTCACAGGCACGTTAGAGCGTTGCAGATTTTGCTTGATATTGATTTGTCGCCGCTTCTCGTTAAGGAATGGGAGCCGCTCCCCTTCTCAATAAAACCCGCAAAGCCCGTAACAGTTGAAACTCTCAAGAAAATTCTTCGGACTCACTTTGAGGGTTCGTCATCATATACAGCCGGTGAAAATACTCCGCATTTCAGCAAGCCTCTGACTGTGTGCAATGCTGATACGTTAGAGTCGTCAATCTTCCAGATTCGCCACAACCCCGACCGCATAATCATACGGAAATCATTGGGAAGCCCGTGTTACTCACCGTATATAGCGTGGTATTTCGGGATACCGTCAATCCCCGAAGGCTACGAGGACAGAGACTCCGATACGTCATTAGCGGAACACTTTGCGACAAAGCCGGGCGATATGGATTGTTGCGACAATGCGTGGTTCAGGGCAATGGAACTCAAAGCGGCCTGCGATATTCTTTACGCCGAAAAAGCGGAGACAGTACACGCGAAAGTGAAAGCCTTTGAGGACGAACAAGAGAAGAAATTTTCACCGCTTGACTCACAGATTGAATTGCGTTTGAGGAATCGTCCTGACATAGCGCGGGCAATGATGGAAGGGGCTGTAATGAGTCAGGCTGATGAATTGCGGAAATTCAGCGAGGCCATGAAACGCGAATTAGGCATAATAACGGGCGAGGCTTTAACGGACGCTGAGAAGGGAAAATCTTTCACCATTCGTATTCCTGCGGGTGAAATTCCTTCGGGCGGTCTCGAAATTTCCG
>JAFSRQ010000084.1 GCA_017446055.1 Synergistaceae bacterium
GACTCAGGACTCAGGACTCAGGACTCAGGACTCGACTCGCTATTTGACTCTTCACAGCTGACGGCATACTCCGGGTACTTCACTGACCGTGCGGAATTGCTACAGTCATCATCGGGAGGGGCGGCAATGGCACTCTCGAAGGCGGTAATCCGTGAGGGCGGCGCGGTGTTCGGGGCGTGCTACTCGCAGGATTTCAGGTCGGCGGAATTTGCCTGCGCTGAAACACTCTCAGACCTTGCCCGGCTCAAAGGCTCGAAATACATTCCCGCGCAAAAACGCATCTTCCGTGACGGAGAATATATCCCGCTGTGGCCGTGCGTCGCCGAAAAGTTACAGCAGGGCAGGACGGTTCTCTTCACGGGACTCGGCTGTGATGTCGCCGCAGTGAAGTCATACATGGCCGCCAGCAATGTCGACACATTCAGGCTATACACGGCGGATCTCATCTGCTACGGCCCGGCACTGCCCGAAGTTCACGCGAAGTACATTGACGCGCTCGAACGCAGGTATCATTCACGAGTCACCAGCTTCACCGTGAGGCACAAGCTCAAAGGCTGGACTCCCCCGTACATTCTCGCGGGGTTTGCTGACGGAAGGACGTTCTGCTCTGACTTTTACGGCACTGATTACGGGCAGTCGTTCGGGATTGCGACTCGCGAGGGCTGCTATCACTGCAAGTTCAAGGGCGCGGGTCATCAGGCGGATGTTACGATTGGTGATTACTGGGGGCTGAAGCCTGACATGGCCGGGTGGAATCCTGACGGTGTGTCTGTACTTCTCGTGAGGACGGAAAAAGGCGGGGAGCTGCTACGGAAGATTGACGCGGGGGAATTTGCGCTGTCTCCTGCTGATGTTAGGTTCGCGGTCAAGCACAACCCGATGTACTTCATGACCCGTGAAAAGCCGGGCGGTTACGAGAAGTTCTGCGCTAACCTGAACACGAAGGGGCTTCACTGTGCTGTCGTTAATCATATCGGGATGACGAAATATTATGCCAGGCGCGTGAAGAGAGTCGTCAGGAAATTCATTCCCCGTTCCGTGAAGAGACTCGTCAAGGCATTGCTCCGCAGATAGTGTACAATATCCCGCATAATTCCACACACAAAGGCGGGGTAAAATGTCATCACACAGCTGGCCGTCATCATCAGTGTCACCCGAAAGACTCCTTGAACTTGCGCGTGAGGCTGCCTCAATGTCATACTCGCCGTACTCACATTACCGTGTGGGGGCGGCATTGCTTTTCGCGGGGGACGAAGTCATACAGTCCTGCAACGTGGAGAATGCCTCATACGGCCTGACGATTTGCGCGGAACGTTCCGGGGTTGCCGCTATGGTCTCGCGTGGGAAACGTTCACCCTTGGCGATTGCTGTTGTCGGCTCTCACGCTGACCGTGACGACTACATGACCGTACCCTGCCCCCCCTGCGGAGCGTGCCGCCAGACATTAGCGGAGTTCGGCCCGGATATGCTGGTCGTTCTTGCGTCAGAGAATGGCGCGGAAGTCTACAGCCTCAATGAGTTACTGCCGCTGACGTTCACGCTATGAAGTGCGGAGTCGTAACCATAACAGGCCGTCCCAACGCGGGAAAATCGTCCCTCATCAACGCCCTTCTGAGGACGAACGCAATGATAGTTTCCCCCAAGCCCCAGACAACCCGCAACGCCGTGCGCTGTATCTACAATGACGATGACGCGCAGATAATATTCACCGACACACCCGGACTCTACACGCCGGACTCACATGACAAGCTCGGAATTTTCCTGAACGACTCGATTCTTGACGCGCTGGAAGATTCTGACTGTGTACTGTGGCTTGTTGACGCTGGGACACGCAAGCTCAAGCCTGACGACTACGAGACAGCCCGCGCAATTCCCCGCAAGACTCCCGTCATAATCGCCGCGAACAAGTCCGACAAGGCTGACCCTGTGCCTGCCCTCAAACTTTACGGGGAGCTTCTACCGTCTGCGGAAAGAGTCGCCATCTCAGCGAAGGCACGCCGTGGACTCGATGCCCTGATTGCCGCTATAATGCCCCACATCCCGGAGGGCGAGCCTGTCTATGACCCTGATATTCTCATGGACACGACCGAAAAGTTCATGGCCTCAGAGATTATCCGGGAGAAAGTCTTGATGCTGTTACGGGATGAGGTGCCTCACTGTGTGGCGGTTGTTGTTGACGAGTACAAGAGCCCGGAAGAATATCCTGACCGCAAGAAGCTGTACATCCGCGCGACTCTTGTGACTGAGACGGAAGGCCAGAAGAAGATCGTGATAGGTTCGGGCGGCGAGATGGTGCGGAAGATCGGCGAGCTTTCACGGAGGGCAATCGAGGAGGTTACCGGGCAGGGGGTATATCTGGATTTGTGGGTGAAGGTTGTTCCGGGGTGGAGAAGGAATCCTGCGGCATTGAGGCGGCTGGGGTATGCGTGAGGGATTGCGGGGGGAAAGAAAGAGAGTCCCCGTTAATAGGCGTTAGGGACTCTCTTTGCGCATAGGTTTTGTTGATTGCGTTTGTCGTGTGGGATTAGCGGACTTTCATGCAGACTGTTGCTTTGCCATCGTAGTCATTTGTAGTACTGCTTGTAGCTTTCTTGAGGCCGTATTTTGTCGCCTTCGTCTCTAGGATTGCTCCGATTTTCGTATCAGCCCCATCAAGCGTGTACGTCAGCCACCATGTTTTAGGGTTTGCCTCACCGACGATTGATATGTTGTATGTCCTTGCGGCGGCAGTGTCATCGGCGGCGACCAAGCTGGCATCTTCTGTCTTTATGTATGCTTGTACTCCCTCTAAAATGTCGGCAGCTGTTGTTGTCCCGGCATCTGCGGCGGCGTAATTGTCAGAGTAGTACGTCATCATTGCAGCTGATATTTTCTGAAAGCCGTCAATTATTGTTGATGCTTTTGCCGCGTCTGTAGCTTCTGACCCCGCGATTATTCCCATTGCTGACAGAATACCGATGATTCCGATTACGATTAACAGTTCTACGAGCGTGAATCCCTTACGTGTCCTCTTCATGTGAATCTTTCCTCCTAGTCATTTTGCTGTGTTATCCGTGCCTATTACAGACAACTTCCTTATGCAGAAATGATTACTGCACACTTTCAACGCCAAGTTTCGAGGAAAATGAGGAAATTTTGCACATAACCAATTCACGCTTTACTCGTCTTGTGGTATAATTCCCTACAGGACAAAGAAAATGCTATGCACGATTATGTGCATTTCCTTGAACAAGAAAATTATAGCATAAATCTTTGTCTTTTTGTTATGTGTCCACGCAAAATTTTTCCCCTTCAACAGTGCTAGAATCTCCCGCAAAAACAGGAGGCTTCACCCCGTTGCAAGACAGCGAACCCTTAGCCGCAAGAATGAGACCCCAGACCCTCGACGATTTCGCCGGGCAGGAACACCTCATAGCTCCCGGAAAAATCCTCCGCAGAATCATCGACAGCGACAAAATCCCCTCAATGATATTCTGGGGGCCTCCCGGTTCCGGCAAAACTACCCTCGCAGGAATCATCGCCCGCAAAACTCACGCCGACTTCATCACATTCTCAGCAGTAACAGGAGGCATCAAGGAAATCCGTGAGGTCATGAAGCAGGCTGACATCAACCGCAACTTCAGGACGCGCACAATTCTCTTCGTAGACGAAATTCACCGCTTCAACAAAGCGCAGCAGGACGCATTCCTACCCTTTGTCGAAAAAGGAAGCATCATCCTCATCGGAGCGACAACCGAAAATCCGTCCTTCGAGATTAACGGCGCGCTGTTGTCCCGGTGCAAGGTCTTCGTTCTCAAGGCTCTTGGTGCTGACGACATCGTGAAACTTCTGCGGAGGGGACTCGGAGTCCTCAATGTTGAGGCTGATGATGACATTCTCCGGGTCATTGCCGAGTTCTCGAACGGGGACGCAAGATCCGCACTCTCACTTCTTGAGATGGCCGCGATAAATTCTGACGGCGGGAAAATTTCTGCTGACATCATCGAACAATGCACGTCCCGAAAATCACTCCTTTACGACAAGAACGGCGAGGAACACTACAACCTCATATCCGCCCTGCACAAGTCCATGCGGAACTCTGACCCTGACGCGGCGGTCTACTGGCTGGCACGAATGCTTGAGGCCGGAGAAGATCCCCTGTACATTGCGCGGAGAGTCGTCCGTTTTGCCTCTGAGGATGTCGGGCTGGCTGAACCGGGCGCGCTGGGTATGGCCGTTGCGGCGTATCATGCCTGCCACTTTGTCGGAATGCCGGAATGTTCCGTGAACCTCGCTCAGGCGGTGATACACATGGCTGTTGTCCCGAAGAGCAACGCAGTCGAGGCCGCGTACAATTCCGCACGTGATGACGCTCTCCACACAATGGCCGAACCCGTACCGCTTCATCTCAGGAACGCTCCCACAAAGCTAATGCGTGAGTTAGAGTACGGGAAGGGCTACAAGTATGCTCATGATTACGAGGGTCATATTACGGAAATGGAGTGCCTGCCGGAAAATCTGAGGGGGCATGAGTATTATCATCCGTCAGAAATGGGAGGAGAGATTCATTACCGCAAACGCCTGGAAAACATCAGGAAGTGGAAATCTGGAAAGGGGAAAAATTCCTAACGCGCAAAAAAATTCTCCCTCATCATTGCGACAAGGGAGAAAATTTCACTTACTTCACGCCTCTTGCGGGTGCCGGCCGTCCGAACAAATACCCTTGCGCCAGATCACACCCCGCGCTCTTGAGGAACTCTAACTGCTCCTGAGTCTCGACACCTTTCGACAACGCCGGGATTCCCAGCTTCCGGGCCATGTCTATGACCGCCGAAATTATGATGTGCGCCCTCTCATCGTCAACCGACCGTATCATGTCCATATCGATCTTCAGGCCGTCAAGCGCAAAATCCTTCAGCACCTTCAACGACGAATACCCCGACCCGAAAGCGTCCATCCATACCTTGAAGCCGTGCCGCCGCAAACGTTCTGACTCCCGCTTCATCGCGTCCATGTCAACAGCAATCAAACTCTCCGTCAGCTCAAACCTCAGCATGTCCTCCGGGATATTATTCTTTGCGACCGAGTCCTCAATCACCCTCACAACATCAGTCAGCTCAAAGTCCAGCCGCGACAAGTTCAGCGACACCGGCACCATGTCCTCGCCGCTGTCTTTTCTCCGCTTCAGTTCCTCGCAGACCTTCCCTATCACGAACGAGTCGAGCTTGTGTATCAGCCTCTGTTCCTCAAGGACATACAGGAAATTCGCCGGGGACAATCTCCCGTACTTCGGATCTTCCCAGCGCGTCAGTGCCTCAACTGAGGCCGTCTTCCCGGTCTTCACGTCAACAACTGGCTGGAAGTATATCTGTATCTGACCTTCCCTCATGGCCGAGTCGAATGACGTAATTATGTGTTCCTGAAGCTGAACCTTCTCGTCCATCTTGCCGTCGTAGACCTGTGAGTTTGTCCCGTACTCGTGCTTTATCGAGTCGCAGGCAATTTTCGCGCAGTCGCATATCACGCTGACCTCCATATCTGGCGACTTGATTTCGTATATCCCGGCTTTCATTTCGACAACAACGCCCCGCCGCAGATTGTTCACTCTGATTCCCAGACGGTTGATCTTCTCCTTGAGGTCTTCCTGTGCGGTGAGAACCACAAAATGATCCTCGCCGAATCTTGCGCATAACCCACGCGGGAATGTCTCCTGCAATATTCTCGCAATCGATTTCAGCATCCTGTCGCCGCCAGCGAAGCCGTATGTCTCGTTGTAGGTGTGGAAGTTGCGGATGTTTATGTAGACACAGCTGGGACTCCCTCCGCGCTTGAAGAAATCCCGTATCATGTTGGGAGCGTTGAGACGGAAGCCCCTCATGTTCGCAAGCCCGGTGAGCTCGTCAATCACTGCCGCTTTGGGTTCGGGAAGGCTGGTCTGCCCGGATAAGTCCGTGAGCTTCTCGCGTATGTCCATGTCGTGAAGGTAGACGTAAAATATATCGCCTAATTCCGGGTCATGCACGAAATGTCCCCAGTCCTCAATCTTCTTGATGTTCCCGTTCTTTGTGATTATGCGGTAGGTTACGTAGTCATATCCCCCTGTCGAGGCTATCTGCTTGCGTATTATGCTCTCTACTTCTTCTATGTCCTCCGGGTAAACGATTGTCGCGAAACTCCCGCCCGTGAATTTCATGAAGTCAGCCGCAGAGTCGCACTCAAATATTCTGGCTATCTCCTCGCTGGCAAATACTATCTCTTCTGCTTCGTTGTTCCTGTAAACAATGAAGGCTCCGGGCATGAATGAGGAAATCTTGCCTAAAGTCATGCAGTCATTCTCATTGTACATATAAGTTCCTCCGTGTGTGAAAATTTTTGCGGGATTACCTAGGGATTATCGGCTGTGCAAAGTTATTCCCTGACCTTGAGATTTTCGGGAAGGCACGAGGCGAGAATCTTCCTCAGAGCGTCAGACTTCATCGGCTTCGGAAGGTAGTCGTTGAAGCCCAGACTGATGTATTCATCCCTGAGTCCTGTTCCTGCGTTCGCGGTGAGGGCAATGTATTTCGCCAGCCTTGAAGGGCCGTCAATCTCGTGAGCTTTGCTGAGAGTCTCGACTCCGTCCATGCCGGGCATCTTGTGGTCGAGAAATACTATGTCGTAGTGATTCTTCGCGATAAGCTCTAATGCGTCCTCGCCGGATTCTGCCGTGTCAACATGAGCCTGCGACTCCTTCAGCATTCCCCGCGCCACAACGAGATTCACCGGGGTATCGTCAACGACAAGAAGCCTTGCGTCAGGACACGTGAAGGGGCGTGTGTCATCCCGCGAGACTCCCTGAGACCTCATACCCTCGTCAGCAAGAAGAGACTCGTACTCCGCTATCGTCCCCAGGAAGCCCTCATGCGCAAGCTGCTGTGTAAGCTCGACGGTGAACTTGCTGCCCTTTCCGTATTCGCTCTCAGCCTTCACCGTTCCACCCATAAGCTCAATCAGGTAGCGCACAAGAGTCAGACCAAGCCCCGCGCCCTGTATGCTTTGAGTTTCGCCCAGGTTCACGCGCTCGAAAGAGTGAAAGAGCTTCCCGATGTCCTCGCTTCGGATTCCGATTCCCGTATCCCTCACAGATATTTTCAGCTTCACACGGCCATGCTCAAGGGGAGTGCCTTTGACGCTGAGTGTTATTGCTCCTTCTCTGGTGTACTTCACAGAGTTGTCGATCAGGTTCATTATTACCTGCTTGATATGGTCTTCATCACCGTAAAGATGCTCGTGAAGGTTTTTGTCGACCTCAAGAATGAACTTCAGACCCTTTTCGTGAATGGCCTCGAAGTTACCCTCCTCAATGTCCTTCAGCATCTGCCATAAGTGATAATCAGCCTTGTACAGCTCCATTTTCCCGGACTCTATCTTCGAGATGTCGAGTATATTGTTGATGATTGAAAGAAGGTGATTGCCTGCCCTGCGTATGTCCAGAGCGGCCTGGTGTATTTCAGGGTCACGGCTCTCCTTGAGGATCATCTCGTTCATCCCCATGATAGCGTTCATAGGCGTGCGGATTTCGTGTGATGTGTTGGCGAGGAAATCACTTTTGGCACGGTTGGCGGCATTGCTGAGTCTCGTTGAGTGTTCAGCCTTGCGCCGGGACTCCTCAAGGTCTTTCTCTACCGTAAGCATACTCCTGTAGCTTGGTGCCTCGTAGTAGAAGAATATCACGAACAGCATGACAGCAGCAGCAGCATACGTGAACAGAACGGTGCGCACAAAAAGATACTGCACGACATTGGCCGCAATAAGGAGGCCGACAAGAGTATTCAGCACGATGAACTGTGATTTTGCCGTGTAATATTCCCTGTGAGTAATCTGAAGCCACAATGCCATAGCCGCGAAATATATCACGTAGACGCTCCGCCATAAAGTATTGTACGCGCCCAGGTATAGTCCTCCGTCATTCACGATCATGAAGAAGAAGCCCCCTATGCCCGGCACAAGATTCAGGGCAAGGACAACGAAACTTGAGGCAAGAAGCATCCTGTTGAAGCGGGCGAACTTAGGGTTGCTGACGTTCACATACGCTTCAACGTAGCGCATCAGGAAATATGCGTTGACGTTTGTCGAGGCGTAATACATCGTGCGTATAGCCTGGTTCACGTTGTGGCGGTGTCCCCAGCCGTCAATGAGCAGGGTAGACAGGACTTCAAGCAGTGCTGACAGGAACGTGAAAAGCGCAAGAAGACGGAAGCGTGTGTTGATTACCGCGTTGGTTCTGTAGCGTATGAACAGGAACACAGCCAGTACTCCCAGAAACGGAAGAACAGTAGCCTCAATCCAGATGTTATAGCCGTAAGTCAGCATACAGTATCATCCCTCCAGACCCTGTGTGATTTTCTCCGGCGGGATATATTTTGCGAGCATCTCCTCAAGCTCTTTGCCGTTCACGGGCTTGCTGAGGAAGTCGTCAAAACCTGCGGACAACAATTCTGCCCTCACACCTACAAGGGCGTTTGCCGTGCAGCCTCTCACCTTCGCTGTCGCACCTGGCGCGTCCTTCATGGCCTTGAGGTTCTGCAGGGTCTCTTTGCCGTCCATGCGGGGCATCATGTAGTCCATCAGGATAACGTCATAGGCATTCTCTTTGCACAGCTTCAAGCATTCCTCGCCCGATTCAGCTTCGTCAACAGCAACCTCATTCTCCTTCATGAGCTAGCGCAGGACTATCCTGTTCATGTCGTTATCGTCAACAACAAGCACCCTTGCCCCCGGAGCCTTGAGTACTTTGCGGACTTCCTTCTTCTTCTGACCTGACTCTAATTCGTACTCCCTGAGAGTTTTCTCGCCGACTATTTTCTGCGGTATCACAACATGGAACGTTGAGCCGATTCCGTATGTCGACGTAACTTCTACATTGCCGCCCATAAGCTCAATGAGCCTGCCGGTGATGGCCAGCCCCAGCCCGGTGCCCTCTATGTTGTGTGTCTCCTTAGCGTCAATCCTGCTGAACGACTTAAAGAGCTTGGGTATGTCCTCGGCGTGAATGCCTATCCCGGTGTCAGCAACGGTAACATGAAGGACAATCAGCGACGGGTCATCGCCTTTCACCCCGGTCAACGTGAACTTGACGCTGCCCTTCTTGGTGTACTTGACTGCGTTGTTGAGTATGTTGACCATGATCTGCTGCACCCGGATTCTGTCGCCGAAAAGCTCATCAGGAAGAGAGTCGTCAACCTGTGCTGTGTACTGCAAGCCTTTCTGCTCGGCGCGAATCTTGACCATGTTGTCGACATCACGAAGCACCCTGCCCAAGTCGTAATTTCTTGACGATAATTCGAGCTGTCCTGACTCAATCTTGCTGAAGTCGAGAATGTCATTGATGATGTGGAGAAGGGAATTGCCCGCGCTCTGAATGTCCCTTGCGTACTCGTAGACCGGGCCGGACTCATACTTGCGGAGGATAATCTCATCCATCCCCATGATTGTTGTGAGTGGCGTGCGTATTTCGTGGGACATGTTAGCGAGGAACTCACCTTTTGCCTTGTCTGCGGCTATAGCGGCCTGGTTTGCGTCTTCGGCGATTGCTTTTGCCTTGCGGAGGCGGTCAAGTGTGCGCTCAAGATCCCTGTATGCGGGTGTCTCAAGAAGGAAGAAGAAGTAGTACAGGTTGACCGACAGAATGATGAACATCACCGGGATTTCCGGGAAGAACTGGGACTGAATGAATATGAGTGTCCAGCAGAACGCGATATTTCCCGACAATGCCCAGAGCTGCCCCTTGGTGAAGGCTTTGCGGTACATGAATATCTCAGCCAGTGCCCAGACCGCCCACAATGCTATGAAGCCGTCCGAGATTACCCGGCACAATGCCCCCTCGATGACTCTTCCGTCGGGAGAGATGGCGTAATTCGCCCCGGTGAAATGCCCGGCAAGCTGAAGGTAGAAGAATATTCCGAGAAATATATTCTGCACGTAATGCATACGCCTCCGCCCGGGACTGTCCGCGCCGAAATATGACATGTAGCGCATGAACATGAAGAACACACCGCAGTACACAGCCTGAACGAGAACGGTGCAGAAGTACTTTGCGCCGGGAGAAAATCCGAAGCTCCCTGAGAGTATCACAGACGCGGCAACATCAACGAAGCTGCTTGCCGTAACCATGTAGGCGTAACGGAGAAGGCCTTTCTTTTCCGCAGAAGTTCCCAAGTAAATAATCTGAAGGTAGACGCATAATGTAACGCTCAGAAATATAATGGCAATTTCCGATTCGATAATGTAACGGGCTTCCAAGTGATAAAAACTCCTTCGGCAATATTGTTGTGAATGAGTGTATTATATAACCTGATTGCGCAAAAACAGGGCTGTAGCACCCGTGAAGTAATTGTGATATTATTCACCGCATGAATACTCACACAATCAGAAATTTTATCCTTGAGCCTGATGCTTCGGGCAATAATGTTACGGCTTTGTGTTTCTGCGCGTTCGGCTTGGTCTCTTCGCTTGCTATGGGGGGTATCGGTGTGATACGTATTTGCGGGGGGCATTACGCACAGGCCGGAGCATATTTCGTGCTGTCTCTGCTGTCATTGGCGATGCTGGCCTGCTCTCTTTACTGCCTCAGGGCCGGGAAGCCTGAAAGACTGCGCAGGCTGTCATACCCGTTGACGGCGGGAGGATTCATATTCGGCTTGACGGCGTTGTTCTTCCTTGACGGCGGGATTCTAGGAGGAGTGCCGATATTCTTCATACTCGCTGTAGTTGCGACTCCCTGCTTCCTGCCCACGTCTGAAGCGGTAGTGATGGTGTGCCTTGAGATCTCAGCATACGTAGCAAACGCATTGTTCGCGCATTACTACCCCGCCTCAATCACACCCGAATTAGCCGCGCCGGGAAACACATTCCTCCCTATTCTGATTGTTACGGGAGTCCTCGCTCTGTTCTGCGTAATATACACGTATTCATACCGTCATCAGCAGTCCAGGCTTGACACGGCGATAGCAGAAGCGAAGTCAGCGAACGAGGCGAAAAGCTCATTCCTCAACAACATGAGCCACGAGATTCGCACCCCGATGAACTCAATACTCGGCATGAACGAGATGATTCTCCGCGAGGAAGAGAGGCCCGAAATCCGCGAATATGCCCTCGTGATTCAGAGAAGCGGGCGTGCCTTGCTGGGGATAATCAATGACGTTCTGGACTTCTCGAAATTGCAGGACAAGAAGATGGAGATTATGCCTGTGCGCTATGACTTGAGCTCGCTGGTGAATGACCTCGTGAACATGGCCGCAGAACAGGCGAAGAAGAAATCTCTCACCTTCACTGTGAACGTGGACAAGAAGATTCCCCGCATACTTGACGGCGACGAGTACCACATACGGCAGGTCATGATGAACATCCTGAACAACGCCATAAAGTACACCGAGCGCGGCGGAGTTACAGTAACAATCGGCTACGAGACCATCGACAGCTACAACATCCTCCTGAAATGCGCCGTAACAGACACAGGAATCGGCATCAAGTCTGAGGACATAGAAGACATCTTCCAGCCGTTTGAACACATAGAGGCTTCGCGGAAATTCAGCGCGGACGGCTCCGGGTTAGGGCTTCCGATTGTGCAGAAGCTCCTTCAGCTTATGGGATCTGAACTCAAAGTAGAGAGCGTTTTCCACAAGGGTTCAACATTCTCGTTTGACGTTAAGCAGGCGGTCATAAAGTGGGAGCCTATCGGGGACTATGAGCGGGCGTTCTCCCAGTCAGCGGCGCATCAGGGCAAGGCGTTCACCCAGTCATTCCAGGCACCTAACGCAAGAGTACTCGTAGTTGATGACGCTGATGTGAACCTTCTCGTTTTCGCCAACCTCCTCAAGAAGACAAAGATAAAGATTGACACTGCCTCAAGCGGTCTGGAAATGCTCCAGATGGTGAGAATGAACCACTACAACATGATATTCCTTGACCACCGTATGCCCGGAATGGACGGTATTGAAGCGTTCCACAACATGAAGAAGATGACTGACGGACTGAACTTCAACACTCCCGTTGTGGCTCTGACAGCAAACGCCGTTCTTGGCGCAAGACAGCTGTATATCGATGAGGGCTTCAGCGACTACATCAGCAAGCCGGTTGACACTGTGAGGCTGGAACAGGTATTGCTGGAATATCTGCCGCCTGATCTGGTCGTGCGCGGTGATGATATGACTGATGACGTGCCGGAAGCGAGTCCCGCAAAGACAGAAGAGTCCGCCGAACCTGAAGATGAGTCAGCGAAGTACAAGAACATTCCGGGCATCGACTACAACGCGGCTGTAACGAACTGCGGAACGGAGGACACGTTCATTCAGGCACTGGAGATTTTCTACAACTCTCTGGACAAGAAGGCTGACGAAATAGAGGGCTTCGAGCGCGATAAGGACATCAAGAACTACACCATCAAGGTACACGCCCTGAAGAGTGCCGCCCGTCTGGTTGGTGCGCTGAAACTTTCAGAGGACGCGAAATATCTTGAGGCCTGCGGGGACAAGAACGATGTCGGCGAGATTGAGTCCAAGACTCCCGCGCTGCTCTCACTGTACAGGAGCTACAAGCCTGAACTCGCGAAAGTCTTCGGAGCAAAAGATGAGCCGGATATGTCATTGCCGGAGATGTCGCCGGATGACCTGCACGAGATGTACTCGCTGATTAAGGGGTTCGCGGCAGATTTCGACCTCGACAACATAGACAGGCTCATGGAGGAAACGAAGCATTACCGCATTCCAGAGTCAGAACGGGAAAAATTCGAGAAGGTGAAGGAGTGTGTAACAAGCGCGGACTGGGGGACGCTGGAAGAGCTGCTATAAGTTACGTGGTTCTAGAACGCTACACTTTCCACTGTAACAAACGCGGACTGGGTAACGCTGAAAGAACTGCTGTAAGTTACGTGGTTCTAGAACGCTACACTTCCCACTGTAACAAGCGCGGACTGGGGAACTCTGGAAGAACTGCTGTAAGTTACGTGGTTCTAGAACGCTACACTTCCCACTGTAACAAGTGCAGACTGGGGAACTATGGAAGAACTGCTGTAAGTTACGTGGTTCTAGAACGCTACACTTTCCACTGTAAC
>JAFSRQ010000085.1 GCA_017446055.1 Synergistaceae bacterium
ATATGCGACGAGCCGATTTCTGCCCTCGATGTCTCTATTCAGGCTCAAATTGTCAACATGCTTGAGGACTTGCAGGAGTCATTAGGACTAACCTACCTGTTCATTGCTCATGATTTGTCGATGGTCAGGCACATAAGCACACGGGTCGCCGTTATGTATCTCGGAAGTATCGTTGAGGTTGCCGGGAGTGATGAGCTGTACACACGCCCCCTTCACCCCTACACAGTCTCGCTTCTGTCAGCCGTCCCAGTCCCGGACCCTACAGCGCAGAGGCACATCATCCCCCTCAAAGGCGAGATTCCCAGCGCGATAAACCCGCCTTCAGGGTGCAAGTTCCACACTCGATGCCCGAAAGCGAAGCCCGAATGCTCACAGCTCAGGCCGGAACTTTCCGACAAAGGCAACGGACATTTCTGCGCCTGCCCGTTCGTATAAGGAGGAAATCATGAGGAAACTTTTTGCGGTTGTTACTCTGCTTGCTGCTGTGTCAGTCTCAGAAGCGGGAGTGAGGGAGATTGTGTACAACTTGGGCGTTGACCCCCAGACGATAGACCCGGCCATGAACCACGCGCTTGACGGTGCTATTGTTGACGTGAACATCTTTGACGGCCTTGTTCGCTACGGGCTGGACGGTAATCCTGAGCCTGCCTGCGCCGAGTCTTGGGACGTTTCACCCGACGGACTCACGTGGACGTTCCATCTGCGCGAAAATCTCAGGTGGTCGGACGGAATGCCCCTCACAGCCTCTCACTTCAGGGACGGATTCCTGCGGCTTGTCGACGCGGGAACGGGAGCTCCTTACGCCAGCCTCGGCTTCTTCATCAGGAACGCAGAGTCATTTTACGTCGGGAAATGCGCCAGCTCTGACGTTGGACTCACCGCCCCCGATGACAGGACGCTGATCATAACGCTCGAACACGTCAACCCTCTCATGCTGTGGTACATGGCCTTCAACTCGTTCTACCCGGCGAGGATGGACATAGTCAGCAAGAATCCCCGCACATGGTCAGCAAAACCTGAGACTCTCGTCTCCAACGGCCCGTTCACCCTTGAAAGCTGGAAGCACGGCTCAGGCGGCGAAATTGTCATAGCCCGCAACCCCAACTACTGGGACGCAGAGAACGTGAAGGTTGACCGCGTGAGGCTCGTATTCATCGGGGACGCTAACACAGCTCTCGCGGCGTTCAGGGCGGGGCGCGTGGACTTCATGACGACTGTACCCTCCCTCATGAGGCCTCTTCTGCTGAAACGTGGCGAGGCTGTCTCAGTCCCTCAGTATTTCGTTGCCTTCTGCGAGCTGAATGTTGCGAGGAAGCCTTTTGACGACGCGAGGGTGAGGCGGGCTTTGTCGCTTGCTGTCGACCGAAAAGTCATCACCGACAAGATAATTCTCGGAGGACACAAACCAGCGACGGGCGCAATCATGGACGGCATCCCCGGACGGACTGACCCGGAGGATTTCAGGACTGAGGGCGGCGAATTGATTTCCCCTAGGGCAAACATTGAGGAGGCTCGGAGGCTTCTTGCGGAGGCTGGGTATCCGGGCGGCGAGGGTTTCCCGGAAATCACGCTGAAGTATGCTTCTTCCGGCAACAGGGGCAAAACTTTCCCGGAGGTTCTTCAAGGCATGTGGAAGACCGCGCTCGGAATCAAGGTCAGCCTTGCGGGCGAGGAGTGGAAGGTGTTTCTCTCGACGAAGAGGAAGGGGGACTTTGACGCGGCGATTTCTGCGTGGGTTATGGATTTCCCGGACGCGGCGGGCTTGCTTGAGAACTACACCGCAGGCTCGCCCGGCAACGATGTGGGCTACAGCAATCCCAGCTTTGACGCTCTCATGAGGAAGGCCGGGACTGAGCTTGACCGCGTGAGGAGGACGGACTATCTTCATGGAGCCGAGAGGATTCTTGTTGACGACATGCCGATAATCCCGCTGTATTTCGGCTCGGACGCTGTGATGCGGAGCGGGCGCGTGAGGGGGATATACCAGTTCCCGACCGGGCTTGTGATATTCCGGGGGGCGGAAGTGGAATAGCGTTTTGCATTTTGTGGGCGGCAATGTAGAATCGTTTACACTTCAGCGGAAATGTGAGCTGGAGAATCTTTCACAGGAGATGCGTTATCCCAATGAAGAAATTGTTACTTGTCCTCGCGGTCATCATGGCCGTATGCTCGTGCGCGTTCGCAGAGACCGACTCCGAATACGTCAAGGCAAAGGGCGTTCTCGTCGTCGGAATCACAGACTTCAAGCCGATGGACTACAAGAACGAGAAGGGCGAATGGATCGGCTTCGACGCTGACCTTGCGCGGGCGTTCGCTGAGAGTCTCGGTGTCAAAGTTGAGTTCCAGGAAATCGAGTGGAACAAC
>JAFSRQ010000086.1 GCA_017446055.1 Synergistaceae bacterium
CGCAAGCACAAGCCCGGCGATTATTTCCCCTCTTGCTTCCCTCAGCCACTCAATCACGCTGTCCACACTTGCACGCCTCCTTCACCACAAAAACCCCCTGCCCTAAGACAGAGGGTCTCTCAATGTTCACTGCGCTTAACGGTTACCTTGCCTTGCTCCCGATTGCCGACATCAGCGACTCGAACGCCGCGTTGAACGACTTCAGCCCGTCCGCAAGAAGCTGTGAGCATACCGCGTTCAGGTCAACCCCGATTTCCGCAAGCCTCCTCATGTCCGCTTCAGCCTCAGCGAGTCCCGTCTCAAGAGTCAGAGCCGCCTTGCCGTGATTCACGAATGCCTCAAGCGTCGCGGGTGGTACTGTGTTGACCGTGTCAGGTCCGATAAGCTCCTCGACATACTTCACGTCGGAATACGCCTTGTTCTTGGTGCCTGTGCTTGCCCACAAAGGACGCTGAACCTGCGATGCACCCGCGAAAAGCCGCCGGAACTCCTGGTACATGAGCTTGATTCCGTCGACAGCAATCCGCCCGCAAAGTGAGGACTCGCCCTTCTCCGCAAGAAGTTTGTCCACAGCTCCGTCAACCCTGCTCACGAATACTGACGCTACACTTGCTGCTTTGCCCCCGCGCTTCACGCCTTCAAGGTACGCTTTCGCAACGTCAACATACTGTGAATGCGAGAATATCAGCGTTGAGTTGACGTTCACGTTTGAGGCTATGCATTCGGTGAGAGCTTCGATGCCTTCAGGGGTCGCCGGAATCTTTATCATCACGTTGGGACGGTTGAGGAGAGCGAATAATCTTTTGGCCTCGCTGATGGTCGTATCACGGTCAGACGCTAAGAGAGGGTTGACCTCAAGAGAAACGTAGCCATCCTTGCCGTTCGTCCTGTCGTAAACCTGACGCATAATGTCCGCCGCCGCCCCTACTTCCTGAACCGTGAGTGCCTCGTAGATTTCTGCGGTTGACTTTCCTTCTGCTGACATGGATTTTATCGCCCCGTCATAGTCCGCTGTCTTTGCTATCGCGTTCTCGAAGATTGAGGGGTTGGTTGTTACGCCCGTTACTCCGAGATTTATCCATTCCTGAAGCCCGCCTGAAGCTACTAGCTCCCGGTTGATGTAGTCGAGCCATATTGACTGACCCATGTTGAACGCCTGATGTATCGCTGTCATCGTGTGATTTCCTCCTCACCATTTCATGGCCGATATTGCCGCCCGCTCAATGTCGAGTCCCGCAACATAACGCCGCGTGAACTCCTCAAAGCCCTTCACGTCCTCCGGGTCAGGGTTCACAGCCTCGCCCGAAAGATTCACGAACACACGCCCGTTAAGGTAGTCCTCAAGTTTGCCGTCCTTCTTCCCGTCAGCAAGATACGCCGCAAGCAGTGCTATTCCCCAAGCTCCGCCCTCGCTTGCTGTCGACATTACGGTTACGGGTGAGTTGACCGCCGCCGCAAGAATCTTCTGCATCACGAGGGGTGTCTTGAAGAGTCCGCCGTGCCCCATCATCATATCGAGCCTCACGCCCTCGTCCTTAAGCAGGATGTCCATTCCCAGCTTGACCGCGCCGAGCGATGTATAGAGGTTGACGCGCATGAAGTTGGCGAGGTTGAACTTGCTGCCGGGCATACGTGCGAATACAGGACGGCCCTCGTTGATGAAGGTTACGTTTTCGCCCGAATAGTAGCCGTAAGCCAGCAGTCCGCCGCAGTCCTTGTCGCCTGTGAGAGCGTGGGTGTACAGCTTGCCGTAAAGCTCCCCCATGTCAGCACTGACTCCCATCAGTCCGCAGAACTCGCTGAAGATTGAGACCCAAGCGTTGAGGTCGGATGTTCCGTTGTTGGCGTGGGACATCGCGCAGGGGAAGCCCGAAGGTGTCGTTACCATGTCGATTTCGCGGTGTAACTTCTTGAGCTTGCGTTCGAGGACTATCATCGCGAACGTGCTTGTCCCGGCTGAAAGGTTGCCTGTTCTGGGTGCTACTGAGTTTGTGGCGACCATTCCCGTCCCTGCGTCGCCCTCTGGAGGACACATTGGGATTCCGGCCTTGAGCGTCCCGGTTTCGTCCATCAACGCCGCGCCTTCTGCCGTCAAATTCCCCGCGTCATCACCGGCAACGAGGACTTCCGGGAAAACGTCAAAGAGTTTCTGCGAGTGGTCGTGCTTCTTCATGAGAGCGTCAAATTTCTCGGCCATGCCAGCGTCGTAGTCGTGGGTCTCGGAGTCAATCGGGAACATTCCGGCAGCGTCCCCGATTCCGATGACCTTCTTCCCGGTCAGACGGTAGTGAATGTAGGCAGCCAGAGTGAAGACCGAAGCGACATCCTTAACGTGTGCTTCCCCGTCAAGAGTCCTCTGGTAGAGGTGAGCGCATGACCAGCGGAGGGGAATGTTGAAGTCGAAAAGCTCAGTGAGCTCGTCTGCGGCCTGAGTGGTGTTCGTGTTGCGCCAGGTCTGGAAACGGGCAACCTGCTTGTTGTTCTTGTCGAGGGCGATATATCCGTGCATCATCGCGCTGACTCCTATTGCCCCGAACGTCGAGGGTGTTACGCCGTATTTCGCCTCAACGTCCCGCCTGAGTGAGCCGTAGCACGAACGCAAGCCCGCCTCAGCGTCAGCAAGGTCATACGTCCACACTCCGTCAACGAGCTTGTTCTCCCAGTCGTGGACACCAAGCGCGAGAACATGGCCGTCATAGTCGACAAGCACGCCCTTGATTCTTGTCGAGCCGAACTCAATGCCGAGAGCCGTTTTGCCCTGAGTTATTGCTGTTTTTGCGTCCATAGTTTACCTCCTTAGTGTTATAATTTGCGACCTCTTCCGCTGTAAAAGAAGACCCCTCCGCTTCTCTTCGTTCAGCACCTCCCCTTGCGCAGGGGCGGCAAAAGCAATGAATTACACGCCCCCTGAGAAGGGGAAGAGAGGCATTCATGGCGAAAGGGTGATTTCAGAACTTCAAGAATGAGTCAGCTATCTTTTCTGCCGACAGTCCCATTTCCGCGCGGACAGAGTCAGAAGTCCCCGACTCCCCGTAATGACTCACGCCGAGCGTCTGAATCTTGGGCAGTGCTATACCGTTCCTGACCGCCTCAAGAATCATTATCGCTCCCATTCCCGTGTTCACGTTGTGATCCTCAACCGTCATGATCTGCCCGGTCTTCGCGGCCTCTGTGAGTGCTGGCATATCCGGGACGAGCGGGCATGACACGCCGTAAACGGAAACTTCAACGCCCTTGCCGCTGAGAATTTCTGCTGACTTGAGCGCGATTTGCGCCATGTAGCCGAGTGCGAAGATTGCGCCGTCCCTGCCTTCACGGAGCTTGTCCGCCTTGCCGTACTTGAACTCGTAGCTGCCTGTGTAATATTTCAGCCCGTCAATCTTTGAGCGTCCCACGGCCATGCAGATGTCGCCCGGTGTCTTGAGCATCCAGCGAGTCGCCCTGTCTGTCTGGTTGGGGTCGACTGGTACAACGAGCTTCCAGCCGAACATGTTGCGCATGAGTCCTACGTAGTCTATGCACTGGTGAGTTTTTCCGTCCTCGCCAACGTCAAGTCCCACGTGAGTCAGCACTGTCTTGTTCCCGGCGCGGTTAATGTCGTTGAGCCTCTGCTGGTTGTAGACCTCATCGATTCCGAAAACGCCGAACTCAGCCCACAGTGAGACGACTCCCGCAAGACTCGCCGCTCCTGAAGCCGCCGCAACTGAGTGTTCCTGAATGCCGCTCTGAACGTAGCACTCCGGGCAGGCATCGCGGAATTTCCCGGTCATGACTGAGGGGGCAAGGTCGCAGTCGAAAACGAGAATCGGAGTCCGGCCATCTTTCTTGTAGTTCTTCGCGCCGACATCAGCAAGAGCCTTACCGAATGCCCCGCGGTTGTCCGAGACTTTTTCGCCCTCGTAATCGAAGGGAGTCCCGGTGTCAATGCTGGGTGCTGACGGGTAATCGATTTTGCGGCCTGCGAACGTTGGGGGATTCTTGCGGCGTTCGAGAGCCTTCGCGAGGGTGTCAGGGTCTCCGCCAAGATGGGCTACGATTTTCGCGTAGTCGTCATTCGATACGGGCTTCCCGTGATAGTCGGGTATGCCTTCCATGATTAGGCCGTCCTTGCCCATGATTGTCCTGCACATTAGGACTGTGGGCTTGCCGTGAGTCCCGGCGTTCCTGAGAGCCTCATAGATTGCGCCGAATGAATGTCCGTCAACCTCGACAACTTCCCAGCCGTCAGCCTCCCAGATTCCGCGGATGTTGCACGGCATGATGTCGAGGCGTTTCCCGGATAGCTGGATGTCATTCCAGTCGATGAGTGCCACAAGCCCGGTGAGATTCTGAGACACCGCCATTCTCCGGGCTTCCGCGAGCTGTCCTTTTGTCTGGCCGCCATCCCCCATGAGGACATACACGCGCCCTTCATGGCCTGTTGCCCTTTGCGCCAGAGCGTAGCCGACTCCCGCCGAGAGTCCCTGCCCCAAGTTGCCCGTGCCCAAGTCAACGCCGGGTATCTCGCGCTCAACATGCCCCTGGAACACTGAGCCTGTCTGCCTGAAATGCGCCATAGCCTCGTCCCTGTCAGCAAACCCCCACTCGCACAGAGCCGCATAGACTCCCGCTGACGTGTGGCCGTGCGAGACTACGACATAATCACGCTTCGTATCACTGCAATTCTCAGGGGTGATGTCCGCGACTCCGTAGACGGTCATGAACATTTCCATGCTTGAGAACGCTCCGCCGGGGTGGCCGGACTTGGCCGCTGAAATCATCGTGAGGGCGGTGATTCTGGCTCTCTTTGCTGACGTTTCGAGGGCGGAAATTTCTTCGGGCGACAATTTTTCTCCGGGGAATTTGTGGATGTTGGGTAATGCCATTATGATGCCTCCTTTTTCTGTTACACTTTGCTTTGTTCACCAGCCGCCAGCTTTTACACTCTTCCGCAGCTGCCTATGACCTGCATTCTTCCTGTTACGTAGCGTTTGACTTCCTCCATTCCGTATGAGCCATACTTCTTGGGGTCAAACACTCCGGGATTCTCCTTCATGTATCTCTTCACGCCGTATGTGTACGCAATCCGAAGATCGGTCGCGTAATTCACCTTGCACATTCCCATGCTCACACAGCGTATGACCTGGTCGTCCGGGACTCCTGATGTTCCGTGAAGCACAAGCGGAATGTCCACCTTCTCCCGGATTCTTGCGAGAACGTCAAAATTTATCTGGGGCGTTCCCTTGTAGACACCGTGAGCAGTCCCGACAGCAACAGCCAGTGAGTCGCACCCCGAACGTTCGACAAAAAGCGCGGCTTCGTCCGGGTCTGTGTAGGGGTTATCGCCTGAGTTGTCGAGGCCGTCTTCCTTCCCTCCAACCCTGCCGAGTTCCGCCTCAACCGGGATATTCGCGGCGTGGCAGATTTCTACGACCGATTTCGTGAGGGCTATATTCTCCTCGAATGGCAGCTTGCTTCCGTCTATCATGATTGACGTGTACCCTGCCCGGAACGCCTGCACGGCAATCGCGAATGAGCTTCCGTGATCCAGATGGCAGGCAACGGGAATCTTCGTGCGTCTTGCGGCGGCTCTGACCTGCGCGAAGTACATATCAGCCCCGGCGTATTTGACCGTCCCGGGAGTCGTCTGCATTATCACTGGGGACTGGGTCTCCTCGGCGGCATTGAGGACGGCAAGAACCATCTCCATGTTCTCGACGTTGAACGCTCCGACGGCGTATTTGTTCCTCTGAGCGTCCGCTAAAATTTCACGTGTTGTTACGAGCAACCTTCTTCCCCCTTATTCGTAGAGCCTCGTGCTGACAGCATAGTTATAATCCTCGCACAGTTCCACAACGCAGTCCTTGGCAAGGGCGGCGGCCTTCATGCTGAGTTTCCCGTCCCTTACACGGCGGTACTGGCGGGGCATGTACTGGCTCAACATTCCGGCGGGGATTCCTCCCTGTACGCTGTCGATGTTGGCGAAAAGTTTTGCGATGGTAGCCTTGATTTCCGGGAGTCTGAAGTAGTAGCGGCATCTGTCAGAGTAGCTGTACTTGCGGGCAATGCGCTTGTCCTCGTCCGAGCCGTGGTAGTGCTTCTGCCAGTTCTTGGGGTTGGCGAGCATTACGGCTTCAAGCGTCTCGATGAAATTCGCCCTCTGACTCTCCGGGACTAACTCGCGCTCAATCATGCTCAGTGCGAAGAGTCCCTCCCTCAATGCGAACGTCAGAGCCGGGCCTACCTTGAGGATTGCGATTCCGTCAGCGACCATTTCACGCAGTGCCTCTCTCGGCTGGTAGTCGGTGGAATGACCCTCGAACACGAAGCCGGGGTATTTCCGCAGTGTTGACGTTAATTCTGTCGCGGCCTGCCTGTCGTAAACGTGAATGTCCTTGTCGCCGAACTCGACTCCGGGCTGGACTACGACCGCTATAACGTCCTGCCACCTCTCGCTGATTCCGTGCTCCTCGAACTTGCGCTTGTAGGTCATGAGGGTAGTCTCGAAATCTTTGGGGCTGGTTACCTGCAATCCTTCCTCGTCCTGCGCGCCTCCGGGTATTGGCACTTCGCTGCCGATGATGTAGACCGGGCGCATTGCGTCGGGCTGGGACTTCCTGAGTTCCTGATACGCCTTCTCGCACTCCTCAAGCAACACCGCTCCCCTCCCGGCGATAACGTCATCGCTGAGTCTCTCATTCACCGGGTCATCTGCAACCTTCATGCTGGTATCGAGATGAATCTTCCTGAACCCGGCAAGAACGCAGAGCCTCACAAGCTCACGGGATCTGCTCATGGCCTCAGCTTCGGGAAGGTCAGACCAGACGAGAGGCCCCATGTGGTCGCCGCCGAGAATGATTCTGTCGCGGTCAAAGTTCACCCTGTCAGCAATCGCATACACATAGTCGCGGAAATCCGCGGGCTTCATCCCCGTGTAGCCCCCGAACTGGTTTATCTGGTTGGCTGTGCCTTCGATGAGGACGGGCGAGTCGAAACGTTTTCCCTGCTCTAACACTGCCTCAATCGCGAGTTCGTTGGCGGTGCAGTAGGACGGTATTCCGGCGTGGATTCCTGACTTCCTGCGCTCGGAAATGGCAAGCAATGGATTCTTCACTGTAACAATCTCCCTTCTGTGTGCAAAAAATAAAGCCCCGCAAGTTTCACAGGGCTTCCGAATATTTCACGTTCACGCTTGTGACTGCTCTATCATTTCGCGGACGGTCTCAGGCGAGATTTTCCCCTCCATCGGCCCGAAAGCGGCGGCGTTGAGCGCACCTGCGGCAGCTCCCATCTTTGCGGCCTCAGCAAGAGATTTCCCCTCGGCGATTCCGCAGATGAACGCGGCATCATATGAGTCCCCCGCACCTGTAGCGTCAGCTTGTACCACCTTGTAGATTGGCTGTTCGACTTCGAGTCCTTTGCGGGTGTAAATCTTTGAGCCTTTCGAGCCGTTCTTCAGCACGAGGACTTCAAGCGACGGGTTCTCGAACACGGAGGCTATTGCGTCGTCCACGTTGTCCTTCCCGGTGAACATCTTGATTTCCGACACGCCCGGCATGAGGATTGACGATGACATGAAGACTTCCTGCAACATATCGAGCACGGCCTTGTCCTTCATCATTTCGAGCCTCACGTTCGGGTCAAACGAGATTTTCACGCCGCGGGACTTCATCATGTTCATGGTCTTGATGATCTCGCGGGCAAAATTCACGTCAGCCATCAGCGAGCATCCCATTATGTGCATGTACTTTGTGTCCTCGAAGCCTGACATGTTTTCGGGAGCTTTGGCCTTCACGCACGGTGAGTTGTCCATGTAGAAGAGGAACTTGCGCTCACCGTCAGCAAAATACGTAACGAAAGCGATTCCCGTGTGTCCGTCTTCCGGGACTATGACCCTGCTCACGTCAACGCCGTCATGCTTGAGCCTCCTCATGATGCACTCGCCGAAATCATCATTGCCGACTCCGCTGATGATTGCTGTTGAATGCCCTAACCTTGCGGCTGTGCTGATGAAGATTCCGGGCGCGCCGCTTGGGAAAGGCCCTCGGAAATAATCGGACTCGTAAAGCGGGATGTCTTCTTTCGGACGCATAATTTCGACGAGAAGCTCACCCATGATTACAATTTCTGCCATGAAAGAGTCTGCCCCCTTGTAGTTGAGGATTGTTATGTTTGTGATTGTGGATAATTTAGTGAGAGTTTATCATAGTTGGCAGCAATCGTAAAACGTACCAGTGCGGAGGAGGGGACTTGAACCCCTACGTCATAGACACCAGATCCTAAGTCTGGCGCGTCTGCCATTCCGCCACCCCCGCAGAGTGTCGCTATATTGTATCACGCTTCACCTGTAGATGTTGCTACTGTGTCCTATTTCGAGTACCAGCACAACAAGAACATCATCACGGATTTCACATATCAGCCGCCCCGTTAAACTGTGAGTCCTCCGCATTAAGTTCTTACTTCACGTTCTCCCACGTGTGAATCTCTGTCTTGCCTGCTCTCACTGCTTCAGAGATTTCCGTTCCCGTATCGCTGTCCTTAAAATATTCCTTCAGAAGCTCAACCGCTAAATCCTCACATGGCCGATTAAATTCGCGCCCCCATATCAGAAACACGCGTCTCAAGCTCAGGACTCAGGTTTATTATCACGACACAGGGACTTCCATCGGATAATTCCCGTCAAAGCACGCCTTGCAGTACGAGTCCTCACCGCAGACTTCACGCAGGCTCTCCTCGCTAAGATACGTAAGCGAGTCAGCCCCCAGGTATTCGCAGATTTCGGCGGGCGATTTCTGGACGGCAATCAGCTTCTCGCGGTGGGGAGTGTCGATTCCGAAGTAGCACGAGTACCTGACTTCCGGCGAGGCCGCGCACACATGAATCTCTTTCGCCCCCGCGTCCCGGAGATGCCCCACGATTCTGCGGAGTGTCGTACCCCTCACTATAGAGTCGTCAATCACGACAAGCCTCTTCCCCTCGATGTTTCGGCGGATTGTGGCCAGCTTTATCCTGACCGCGTCATCCCTCATTGCCTGTTCAGGGAGAATGAACGTCCGTCCCATGTACTTGTTCTTGATGAGACCCTCGCCGTAAGGTATCCCCGAAGCCTCAGCGTAACCGATTGCCGCAGGTATCCCCGAATCAGGCACGGCCATCACAACATCAGCCTCAATCTTCCGCTGGCGGGCAAGCATCATTCCGCATTTCCGCCGGAACTCGTACACGCTCACACCGTCAACGATAGAGTCAGGACGTGCGAAGTAGACCATCTCGAAGACGCACAGATTCTTCCTGCACCAGTGAGAAGGCTCAATGCTCCGTAAACCTTCCTTGTCGGCAATCACAATCTCGCCCGGCTTGACGTCCCGGACAAATTCAGCGTCAACAGCCTCAAGAGCGCACGTCTCGGACGCGAACACCCAGCCTGAGTCGCCCTTGAGTTTTCCGATGCACAAAGGATGAAGGCCGTATGAGTCGCGTACACCTATGAGCTTGTCGCCGATTGTTATCACGAGGACATACGCGCCCTTGATGAGGCTCATCGCGTTTCTTATGCCCGCCTCGATGCCCCTGCTTCCGTGCTGGCATATGAGGTTGAGGATTGACTCGGAGTCGCTGGTCGTGTGGAAGATTACCCCCTCGTCAGTCAGCATTTCGCGGAGTGAGTCGGCGTTCACGAGGTTACCATTGTGGGCTAGAGCGATTTCTCCGAGCCTGCAACTTGCCGCTAAGGGCTGCGCGCTTCTCTTACTCCCATCGCCAGCTGTCGAATATCTCACATGGCCGATTGCGATGTTGCCGGGCAGTTTCCCGAAGTCATAGCCACGGAAGACTTCACCCGCGATGCCCAAGTCCTTGTGAATCTCGATTTTGCCGCCTGAGTTCGCCGCTATTCCCGCGCTTTCCTGGCCTCGGTGCTGGAGAGCGTAAAGCCCGTAGTACGCAAGGTGAGAAGCGTTGCCGCCCTCATCGTTCAGATATACACCGATCACGCCGCACTCCTCGTGTAACTCGTCAGACATTTGTGATGCGCCTGAACATTTCTTGGTAGGCTTCCTCAACACCGCCCATGTCCCGGCGGAACCTGTCCTTGTCGAGCTTCTCATTCGTCTTAGCGTCCCAGAAACGGCAGGTGTCGGGTGAAATCTCGTCAGCAAGAATTATCGTCCCGTCAGGCAGTCTACCGGCCTCAATCTTGAAGTCGACCAGCTTAACGCCAATTCCCGCAAAAAACTCACGCAAGACATCGTTGACCTTGTAGGCGAGAGTCCGAATTGCGTCCAGCTCTTCAGGGGTCGCGACGCCGAGGGCTATTATGTGGCTGTCATTGATGAGGGGGTCATTGAGCGCGTCATTCTTGAGGGAAAATTCCAGCGTCGGGCATTTCAGCGCAGTACCTTCCTCCACTCCGTAACGCTTCGAGAAACTTCCGGCGGCAACGTTCCTGATTATGATTTCTAGGGGGACTATCTCGACTGCCTTCACGACTGTTTCCCTGTCACTGAGCTGTTCGACAAAGTGAGTCTTCACTCCGTTCTTCTCCAGAAGCTGGAACATCAGGTTGCTCATCTTGTTGTTGATTACGCCCTTGCCGGAAATCGTGCCGTGCTTGAGGCCGTTGAACGCTGTAGCATCGTCTTTGTACTCGACAATGTAATATGCAGGGTCAGAAGTCGCGTAAACTTTCTTGGCTTTTCCCTCGTAACGCTGCTCAAGTTTCGTGATGTTCATGATGATTTTGTTCCTTCCGTGTTGATTTGTGGATGAGGGATATTATACATTCTCGCGGAAATCTTTGCGCAGTCATGAGCCGGAGAAAGGTTGCGCCCGCGAAGCCACAGCAAGCCCGGCATTCCCGGTGAACCCTGCTCCCGCCGAAAGCATTCCGCAAACATATCATCATGAGTTGCTGTTATCGTCCCCGTAGTCGAAGAAGTCTTTGCGCTTCCAGTACCACAGACCCATAGCAAGCCCCCCGAAAATTATTCCCGCCCCCAGCCCGCCGGCTACATAATCGAGCCTGACTCCGCCCCCGAAAAGCGAACGCCCGTAACCCGCAAGAGCATACCCGAATGATATTACGCACAATAGAGACAGTGTAGTGATGAACAAACGCATAGAAATTTTCACCGCCTGTAATAAAATATTCATGAGTTTACACCGAAATTCATCACATTCACATTCTCTCAATGAAAGGAGTTTTTATCATGCAGAAATTCTTGAAGGCTTTGTGCTTTTCTGTTACTCTGCTTCTGCTGGCTGTACCCTCGGTTTTTGCTGACGAAATCATACAGTCCCAGGCAGATCCGTTATCACCCGCTTATCTCGAATGGCTCAGGAATGACTCTGATGATGTGCGCTCAAATGGATACGTCCCAATCCCCATAGACCTGTCATATCTCAGCGACAATCCGCCGGTTGAGACAAACGACTCGCCTTTCCCCAACACAAAAGCCGCGGAGATACCCGCAAAGTATGACCTGCGGAACGTGGACGGCAAGAGCTACGTTACTTCCGTCAAAGATCAGGGCAGCTACGGTACATGCTGGGCTCATGCGTCAATCGGTGCTATTGAGTCTAACCTGCTCATGAAGGGATTAGGCACTTATGACCTGTCAGAGATGCAGCTTGCCTGGTTCACCTTCAAGGGAAATGACAGCTCCAAAATTTTCGGCAACGTCAGCGCAACAGTCCTCAAAACCGTACTCGACCAAGGCGGAAATTCATTCTACCCTACGGCCATGTTCACCCGCCTTTCCGGGCCAACTACCGAAGCTGAAGCTCCCTACGCTGTACGTCCCTCGAAGGACAGCCCGGACGATTACACCAAGGCAGTAAGACTCCGTGAAGTAGAGTATCTCCGAATGGGCAGCAGCAGCACCGATGAACTCAATGTGAACTCATCAGCCGCAGAACGCAACAACGTCAAGCGCAGAATCATGGAGTACGGCTCTGTCATGGCGAGCTACTGCGATAACCAGTCGAACAACAAGTACTACTACAACAAGACAGCATCAAACGGTACAGCGTTCTACTACAACTCCTCAAGCACTAACCACGCCGTGCAGATAGTCGGATGGGATGACAGCTATTCACGCTCAAACTTCAGGACTAATCCCGGTGTTGACGGGGCATGGCTCATCAAAAACTCCTGGGGTACCAGCTTCGGCGACAATGGATATTTCTGGATGTCCTACGCCCAGTATCTCACTGACGGTACAGCCTTCATCGCCGAGAACGTCAACCCTGACATGAAGGTCTACGATTACTCACCGCTGGGATGGTGCGCTAACTGGGGCTGGATTGGCACTTCCGCCATGCACACCGCTAACGTCTTCAGGTCTGAGAGGGACAACGAGAAATTAACCGAAGTGGGATTCTTCACGCCAAACAACAACCTTCCGTATCAGGTCAAAGTCTACACCGGGCTTTCCTCAATGCCATCGTCAACACCTATAAACGGAAATCCTGTTGCTACTATGTCCGGGACTATGACATATGCAGGCTGGCACACACTAACGCTTAACACCCCCGTCAATCTCACGAAGGGTCAGTATTTCTCCGTCGTCGTAACCTACACTAACTACACCAAAGCACCCGTTGAGATGAGCGGAGCAATGGCCAGCAGAGCCGTGATTGATACGGGGAGCTTCTTCTCCTACAACGGCACACGCTGGGAGACCGGCACAAGCAACAACGTGAACGCCACAATCAAAGCCTATACCGTAACCGGAGCGGCAGTAACAGGCACAGCACCAGACATCACTACGTCATCGCTTCCTGACGGCAAAGTGTCATCAGCATACAGCGCGGCACTTCAGGCTACAGGGACTGAGCCAATCACATGGACACTAAGCGGCAACGTTCCTCCCGGACTCTCGTGCAATGAGTCAACCGGGACAATCTCAGGCACTCCCACTCAGGCAGGCTCATTCACCTTCACCGCAACAGCCTCGAACAATTACGGCTCTGACCAGGCATCATTTACTCTCACTATTGCGGCGAATACCCCGGCAGGTTACGCGCCTAATATCGTTACGACTACACTCACGATACCTAAGCTGAACCAGTCCTACAGCCAGTATATTTATGCTGAAGGTACAAAGCCTATAACGTTTTCACTGAGCGGCAATGTTCCTCCCGGACTGAGCATATCCGACACTACAAGCAGCCTTTATCCGGGAGCGGCTCTAATCTCAGGCACTCCTACGCGGGCAGGCTCGTACACCTTCACGATAACGGCGAAGAATGATTACGGCACAGCGTCAGGGACAATCACATTCACCATCGAGGCATCAAGCACAGACCCGGAAATCACTACGGACTCGATTGTTGACGGCTATGTAGGTCAGTACTTCAGCCAGACTATGACCGCCACATCAACACCGTCATCATTAATCAGCTGGGCGGTGTCGTCAGGTTCGCTTCCGTCGGGGCTGTCGATTTCGCGTTACGGCACAATCACAGGCACTCCCACAGCGGCGGGGACATACACATTCACCCTCACTGCCTCGAACACAAGCGGCTCGTCCTCGAAGTCGTACACAATGACTGTTCGACAGCTGGGAAATTCTCCGCGTATCACTACAAGGGATCTGCCTTACGGACTCAGGAGCGACTCAAGCTACAAGGCATTCCTCACAGCGTCAAGCAATGGGGCGGTAACATGGGCTGTAGCTTCAGGGACTCTTCCGGCGGGACTCACTCTCAGCCCGTCAGCAGGAACAATAACCGGGACTCCGTCAGCAATAGGGACATATATCTTCACGGTGAGAGCAACAAACTCTTACGGGTCAACACTGAGGAGCTTTACGATTTACGTTTACGCAACGGCGCAGTCCACGCAGATTGACTCGGCACTCACACTTCCAGACGGCGAGACAGGCACGGCATATTACGAGGCACTCAACGCTTACGCAATCTCCTATGTTACTTGGTCGGTGTCATCAGGGAATCTCCCGGCAGGTCTGACACTTGACGCTCAATCGGGCGTTATCTCAGGGACTCCCACGACAGCAGGAACGTACACATTCACGGTGAAAGCCTCGAACGCTTACGGAGCAGATACCCGGTCTTTCACGGTCAAGATTACGGGGACATCTTCGGGAGTCGCACCGTTAATCACAACCTCATCACTCCCTGACGGTGAAGCAGGGAAATCCTACAGTGTTACGCTCAAGGCTTCAGGCACAGCCTCGATAGCGTGGTCAGCGGAAAATCTCCCGGCGGGTCTCAGCCTCAACACCATAACAGGAGCGATAACCGGGACACCGTCAGCAGCAGGAACATACAGCACCGTGATTACAGCCACAAACTCTTACGGCAGCGACTCGAAAACGTACACTCTCACGGTTTCAGCCGCAGGGGTCAAGCCGACAATCACGACAGCCTCACTGCCAGGAGGCCAGGCGGGGAAGTCCTACAGCACAACGATCACCGCTGAAGGCACAACGCCAATCACGTGGACAGCCAGCGGATTGCCAGCAGGACTCAGCCTGAACACGTCATCAGGAACATTATCCGGGACACCCACAAGGGCAGGGAGCTACAGAGTAACAATCACCGCAAGGAACTCATACGGCAACAACGCCAAGACATTCACGCTTACGATTGAGGCGGCTGGAGTCATTCCGACAATAACGGCTTCGAGTCTTGCTGACGGCAAAGAAGGCTCGGCGTATTCCCAGACTCTGACGGCCACAGGCACAGCTCCTATAACGTGGGCGGTAACTTCCGGGACTCTTCCGGCGGGATTGAGCCTCAACGCGTCAACGGGCATGATTTCCGGGACACCGACAAGCTCAGGCGCATACACTTTCACTGTTACCGCGGCGAACGAATACGGAACGGCCTCGAAGTCTTTCACGGTGAATATTACTGCCTCTCTCACTGGTGATAACGTGGACGTTTCCGGGTATGTAGGCTACGCTCTGAGGACTCAGCTTTCGGTTACAGCATCAGGAAGCGTAACGTGGCGGGCATCATCGGCTCTTCCTTCGGGATTGTCGTTGAGCAGGACGGGACTCATCTCAGGCACTCCGAGAACAGCCGGGAATTTCAGCGTCAAGGTAACAGCAACAGCATCATCAAGCGTTACCGAGTTCACCGTGAACTTCACCATAAACGCTAGGCCGGTGAGACCGAACATAACCACGTCAAGCCTGCCCAACGCTACAGTGAGTGAAGAATACTCGCAGGCAATAGCAGTAACAGGAACAGACCCCATAACGCTGACAGCAACCGGGCTTCCTGAAGGGCTGACGTTTGACGCTGACACACTGACAATCAGCGGCACTCCGTCAAGGGCAGGAACATATACTGTCAGGATTACGGCTGAGAATACCGCAACGAGACTCGAGAACAGGCCGACCACAAAGAACATCAGGCTTGTAGTGAGAGCCCAGCCCCCGGTAATAGCCAGTCCCGGCAATCTTGCTGACGGTATCATGGGCGAGTCATACAGTGGCGTTCAGTTCACCGCAACGCAAGGCACTGAGCCAATCACCTGGAGGGTTTCGGGTCAGCCGTCGGGTATGAGGATGAGCGCATCGGGACTCCTCGATGGGACGCCGTCAAGGGCAGGGAACTTCAACATGACCGTCAGAGCCTCGAATGCCGGAGGAGCTGACACAATCAGAGTGCCTATCACGATATTGCAGAAGCCGGAAGTCTCATCGGCGAGAATGAGCGCAGGCACAACAGACGCATCATACATGGCGCGTTTCACGGCAAGAGGAACGACTCCTATAACGTGGAACATTGACGGCCTCCCGGACAACATGAGCTTTGAGCAGAACAGTACGGGCACTGCTGCTACGGTCAGGGGTATACCGACTATTCCGGGTACTTACACGGTCAGCCTCAGCCTGCAAAACGAAGCTGGCACGAAGTCCTACACGGTGAGCTTCCTCGTGAGGGGAGTTGCTCCGAGACTGACGGCTACACTTACGCGGGCAACAGTCGGACAGGCATACAGGGGCAGCAGGATTTACGCTACAGGAACAAAGCCGATGGAAATATCGTACAGCATATCGGCATCAGACCAGGCTAGATTCGGAATAACAAGCCTCGAAGATTTAGGTCTCACGTTCACCTGCAACTCTGCTGACGGCACCGCTGAAATCACCGGGACTCCTGATATATCTGTCAGGAATCTCCCCATAACCTTCACAGCAACAAACGTAGTCTCAACCGTAAGCAGGCGTGTGAACTTCACAGCGGCAGGAACGATTCCGAGCTTCACAGAGCCTTCTGCGGCAACCGTGAATATTACGTGCGAAGTCGGCAGTGATATTGACATGGATTTTGCGGTTACAGGCTCAAGGAACATCACATACAGCATGAACCCTGTGAGCGGCTTCACTCTGACTCAGACGGGCGATTACACCGCCGAACTCACCGGGACAGCCCCGGCCAGAGACGCAACAACAACGCTCAACATCAAGGCCACGAACGCGGACGGCAGTGCGACGAAAAGAGTCATCATCAAGACACAGACTCCCCCGACAATCACAACGGCCTCGCTTCCTTCAGGGATTGTGAACAGGAATTACAGCGCGAGAGTTATAGCGACAGGCACAAGCACTATACGCTGGGCGGTCTCAGGGACATTGCCGAGGGGATTGCGCTTCAGCAACGGGACATTCAGCGGAAGGCCGACAGAGGCAGGGACTTTCACCGTTACTGTTACCGCAACAAACCCAATCGGCACGGACAGCAAAGACTTCAACATCACAGTTGCGCAGTAGCACGAATAATTATTCTCCCCTCTGTGTGAAAGCAGGGGGGACTTTTTCCTTTTCCCGGAGGGGATAACATGAGGGAGATCAGCGCGCAAAGGCTGAAGGAATTACAGCTCGGCATACTCGATGCGGTTGTAGGATTTTGCGGTGAGAACGGTATAAAGTGCTGGCTCAATGCCGGGACATTGCTGGGGGCGGTGAGGCACAAGGGATATATTCCTTGGGATGATGATGTTGACCTTGCTATGCTCAGGCCGGACTATGATAAATTTATGGCCTCCTTCAACAATCATAATGACCGCTACAAGTTCGTGTGCTATGAGAATGACCCGGAGAGCTTCACGCATTTCGGGAAAGTCTTCGACACGTCAACAGTCCTGTATGAGCCTAACGAGAAGGGTGAAAGGCTCTGCGTCTACGCGGATATATTCGTGATGGACAACTCACCAAGTGATGAAGAGTCCCGGCGGAAAATGTTCAGGAGGCGCGATATTCTGACGCTGTGCAACCTGGGACGGAAGCTGCCCGTATTCCTGAGACCGACACGGGGCGGGTTAATGCGGAGGATTGCTGTGTATATGTTCCGTGCGGCACTGAGGATATTTCCCCGTCATTATTTCGTGAAGGCACTCGTGAGGAACGCAAAGACTTACGCGGACTCTGACACGGAATTTTGCGGGGACTTCACCGGGACTCACAACGCTGTGATGAGGCGCGAGCTTATGGAGGGGATAACACAGCTTGAGTTTGAGGGGAAGATGTACCCTGCTCCTGTCGGCTATGATGAGTGGCTGACGAAACTTTTCGGGGACTACATGCAGATTCCTCCGCCGGAAAAGAGAGCCTCGACTCATTTCTTCAAGGCATACGAGCTTGATTAGTCGGCAAAAAAAATTCCCCCGGTAGCAACATGGCCGGGGGGATTTCCGTCTCACTCTCTACATTTCACCGCGCTCAATCGCAACGATTCCCGTCCTCGCAAGGTCGAGTATCCCGAAATCCTTCATGAGTTCCTCGAATGCCCCGGTCTTCTGGTCATCTCCAGTAACTGACACAGTGATGCTGTCCGGCGTGATGTCCACGACTGACCCCCGGAAGATGTTGCATATCTGGATCACCTCGTTGCGCGATGCTCTGTCTTCAGCCTTCACACGCACCATCATCAATTCGCGCCGTATCGACTTGGCCGGGTCGAGAATCTCCACATAGTGAATTGGCACAAGTTTTCGGAGCTGTGAACACAGGAGCTTTATCCGTTCCTCGTCCGAATATATCTCAATCGTGAAGCGCGTAACATTCTGGTCAACCGTCCAGCCCGCCGCTATCGTCTCGATGTTGTACCCCTTCCGCGAGAACAAGTGCGCCAGTTGCGACAAGACTCCCGCCTCGTTGTCCATTGCCGTGATTATCGTGTAACGCTTGAGGCTCTTGCTGTCTTCTTTTGCCTGCATTCCGTTCACCCCCCTAGTAGAGCATGAAGTTCGTGATGAAGCTGTTACCGCCGACCATAGGCCTCACCATCTCGTCAATGTCAATCCGGCAGTCGATGACCCAGCCGAGTCCGTCAGCGCGTGAGTTCACAGCCTCCGTCAGCACACGCCTCAATGTAGCCTCATCCCTCACTGTAGCACCGTGAACGCCGTATGCCTCAGCCAGCTTCACGAAGTCCGGGCCGCGGTCTAACGTGGTCTGCGAATAATGCTCGTGGTATATCAGGTGCTGCCACTGTCTGACCATTCCGAGAGTCGAGTTGTTGAACAGGAGCGTGATTATCGGCATCTTGTAGTACTGCTCAGTTGCCAGCTCGTTGCAGTTCATGCGGAATGAGCCGTCCCCCGTAACATGAAGCACGGTCTTTTCCGGGTTGCCCGCTTGGACTCCGATTGCCGCGCCGAGTCCGAAGCCCATTGTCCCGAAGCCGCCTGACGTGATGAGCTGGCCGGGGTAGTCGAACTTGAAGTGCTGAATCGCCCACATCTGATGCTGGCCTACGTCGGTCGTAACCATTGTGTCCTGCGGGAGGATTTCCGCCGCCGCC
>JAFSRQ010000087.1 GCA_017446055.1 Synergistaceae bacterium
ATCTCAATGAGCATGGAGCCCTCGAAAGGGTGCATCTCAATCAAACCTATAACCGTTGGCTGTACCATGTAGTTCACGAACTCCTCATAGGCGAGCTGTTCAACCGAAGCAATTTCTGCCGAGACTATCGAGCGTATGAGCGTGGATAATACCGTAGTCATTTGCCGCGCGAAGGACTCGTGAATCATCTGTATTGCGCGGAGCTGGTCTTTGCTGAACTTGTCGGGACGCTTGAAGTCGTATACTTTGAGCTTTGCGTATTCGTCAGCCTTTGCGGCGATTTCGTCAATGTTCGCGCCGCTGGAGATTGACTTCATTAACGCATCGATTGCGTCCTGTGATAGTACGTCAGGCATTTTTCCCCCTCGCTGCCTCTTACTGCAACACTATGCTCTCGAAGAGTACGTTGACTATCGGAGCTTCACCGCCAACATCCGGGAGCATCCTGTTTAGCGAGCGTTTGATGTCGCCTGCGAACTGTAGAGTCCCTTCCGCGCTGGTGAGGTCGTCATATACCCTGTCCTTCACGAGCATGAAGACCTCGTTGCGTATCCTCATGAGCCAGCCGGGTGTCTGGATGAGAGCCGCCGCGCCTTCCTTCTCGACAAGCTCAAGCGACAATCCGAAGCTGATTACGTGCCGACCTGCTCCGGCCAGGTTGCTGGTGAACTCGCCGATTGAGACGACCGGGCCGGGGTCTTGGATGACTTTTGCGGTGCCGATTGCGTTTGTGTCTTCGGGAGCCATCGTGCGGCCAAGAATGAGTCCTCCTCCGAATCCTGCTCCGAACATAACGAGTCCTACTACTGCGAAAATTAGTATGCGCTTCAAGTTTGTTTGTCCTCCCTGTGAGAAAATCTGATGAACTCCTCTATCTTATCAGCGTCCGTATTCAGCACAAGCCCCGTGTCAAACCCGCATTCCCTGATGAAATCCTCAGCCATGCCGAACTGTCCTACCTGGCTTGGGTCGTGAGCGTCCGAGCTTATTATCACCGGGACTCTATGCTCCATGCACAGGGCAAGCATCTTCCTGTAATTTTCCCGGCAGTTGAGGCGTTTTTCCGGCTTCATGAACGAGCTGTTGTTGACCTCAAGAGCAACATGGTATTCCTTCGCGGCCTTCACGAGCCTCACGTAATCAAGCGGCGTGTGGTCATCGTCAGGGTGTGAGACGAAATACACCCTCTCATCCCTCATGCAGGAAATCAGGCAGTCGGTGTTGCCGTCAATGCCCCTGTCCTTGTAGCACTGGACATGTATCCCGGCGATTGCGTAGTCTAGCATGTCGAGATACTTCCGGGACAGTGAGAGCGAGCCGTCATTCAGCACGTTGACCTCGGAGCCTTTGAGTATCTTCACGCCGTAAAGGAAGCGCGGTATAGCCTTGAGGTTGATGTAGTAGAACGGATCAGCGGTGCCGGGTATTCCGGGGGCATGTTCAGTGAGTCCCAGCATTGAGAGTTTCCGCTCACTTGCCGCAAGTGCCATCTCCCGGATTGTGCCGTAAGCATGGCCGCTAGCTATCGTGTGTGTGTGAAGGTCAGCAACTATATTCATCATGATGCGCTGGACATGTCGGGGATTCCTGCTTCCCTACATAGTTCGCTGACAGTGTAGTCGTCGAACTCTTCTGCCTGTTTCAGTGTTACGTACCCGCCGTTGCCGTCGCTGTATACGTCATGATGTCCGCTGTGATTCTCGAAACATGACTCATCCTCAAGCGGAATCGATAAAGTCTCCGTTGCTGTTTGTGCATGCGGAATCTCGCGCCCGTCATCGTAGTAGGCAAGTGCCATTTCCTTAGCGGCATCTATCAGGCATTCACGGCAGTCATCAAGGCTATCACCCTCCGTGATAACTCCCGGCCATTCCAGCAGCTTCCCCATATATCCACGCTCAAGTTTCGTGTAACACGCCGTGAACTGCATCGTCATTCCTCCTTAGCGTTTCGGGTACTGCGACAGGAACACGATCTCGACCCGCCTGTTCAGTGCCCTGTGTTCGCTCGTGTCGTTGGGGACAATGGGCTGTGCCGAGCTGAACCCGGTAGCCTGCAATTTCACCGGGTCAAAGCCCCCCTCAGTCTGCATGTAGCTCGCGACCGCCGCCGCCCTCATGGCCGAGAGTCCCCAGTTGTCCCGGTAAATTCCTCCCCTGAGAACGCCGGAGTCCGTATGACCCTCAACCGCCGCGAACGGCACACGGTCTCTCACAAGCTCCGAAATCTTGAACAGGGCACGCCTTCCTTCCGGCCTAAGTTCCGCGCTTCCGGGCATGAACATGAACTGATCGCTGATTGAGACGGCGACTCCCCGCTGGTTGATTGACACCTGAATATCCCTCGTGAGATTCTCAGACCGCAGAAACGAGTTTAACGTGTACGCAACATGCCTCGTGTCTATCTCTACCCTCTCGCTCGCACCGGGACTTGTGCCAACCTCGCCGCTCCTGTTGGGGTCAGTCGACTCTTCCGTTGTTACGCCGCCCTTGAGGATTCCCAGTGAGCCGCGCAATGACAGCAGAGCCTTCTGGAACTTCTGCGAGTCAATCGACGACATAGCAAACAGGAGGATGAAGAAACACAGTATGAGCGTAACCATGTCCCCATACGTACCCATGTAGAAGGGTGCTGACAGTCCCGGCTCTTCGGGCTTCTTCTGACGCGCCATCTGTTAGCCCTCCTCCTGATTGAACGCTTCACGCATCGCGGGCGGCAAGATGTGGGGGGTCGTGTCCTTGTGCGTACCCATGCCGTATGGTGATGACAGTCCGGGTTTCTTCTGGCGAGTCATCTCTAGCCCTCCTCCTGATTGAACGCTTCACGCATTGCGGGCGGCAAGTAGACCTTCAGCTTCTCTTCAACGATTCGGGGGTTCTCTCCGGCCTGTATAGCAAGTATTCCCTCAACCATAAGCTCCATCGATTTCACTTCCTGCGCTGACCTTGCCGCGAGTTTCTTGCTGACTGGCGAGCCGAACATGTTTGCCATCATTGAGCCGTACATTGTGGTGATGAGTGCGACCGCCATACCGGGACCAAGCGCGTTGACGTCCGACAGGTTGCCCAGCATTGCGATTAGTCCGATTAGCGTGCCTATCATTCCGAAGGACGGCGCAAACTCTGTGAGGTGGTCAAAGACTGCCTTGTTCGCACCGTGCCTGTCCTCAAAGTTGCCTATCTCGGTGTCAAGAATCGCCCGCACAAGTTCCGGGTCAGTTCCGTCAACAACAAGCTGTATTGCCTTCCTCATGAAGTCGCTTTCTACTTCTGCTACGTCAGCCTCAAGAGACAAGAGTCCCTCACGCCGCGCTTTTTCCGCAAAACTCACAATCATCTGCACCATTCCGACAAGGTCAGGCTCCTGGAACATAAACACGTTCTTGAGACAGCCGCCCATAGCCTTGAGCCTTGCGCCGGGGTTGGAGATGATGGTTGCGCCTATTGCCCCTCCGATTGTGATCATCAATGAGGGAACGTCTATATACGCTCCGATGTTGCCGCCCGAAGCCATAGAGGCCACGACCAGTATCCATGTTGCCAGGAATCCTATGAGACTCGTTAAATCCAAAGTGTATGCACCTCTGACGTTGTATTATTCTGATGATGACTCGTCCGCCGTGTTTGCGATTATGCAGGTATAGCCCGCCGCTTTCCTGAAGGCTATTATCTTCCTGTATACGTCCTTCACTTTCTCGCGCACAACATACCTGTGGCCGTTAAGCAGACGCAATACAGTATCAGGCGTTACGTCAATGGTCTCTATCATGTCGGAATTGAGCAGGAATGCCTCGCCGTTCAGACGATGTACTTCAATCATTATATTACAACGCCAGCCCTTCGCTTTGATTTCGCAATACGTAATATTCTTTCGGGATAATCAGCCTAATATTATACGATTTTGACCGCAAAAAGCGATAAAATAATCACACGAAAAATTTTCCCGGAGGTGCAATAACTTTCACCATGCCTGAAAATATCAATGAACTGTACAGTCAGATAGACTTCCTCATCAACGGGGGAGCTGTGAAGACTCTTACCGATTTCCTCGAGGGCAGCGGCATAAAGGCAGTAATCGCTGAACCAGGGACTCCCGGCCTCCTCAATGTTACAGGGGCAGCGGGTCTTGTGCCTTCATCCCTGACGATAAAGGACGAGATAACCGGGCTGTTCCCGAAATCTGTAGCAAAAGAATCCTATGAGCTGAATTATTCCGCAGGCAATGACTCATGGCCGGGTGTCGTGAAAATATACGGGGCATATTGGGAGCTGTATATACTCCTCAAGGACAAAGCCGACAGTCCCGAATCGCTGCTCGAAAAACTCAGGCCTTACGCAGGACTCGTAATGCTCTGGGAGAACATGAGACGTATCACCGAGACCGAGAAGAAATTATCCCGTCTGTCATACATGATACTTGCCACGAAAAGCACCCTTGCTTCAATCTTTGAGCCTATGCCGCTACAGTATTTCGCCTCGTTCCTTGCTGACGTTTTGCAGGAGAGCCTTTTCCCGAAGTCAGTCGTAATCCTCAAGGATGAGGGAAGCTATCTCACTGTCTTCAACGGTAAGGCCGACAACATTCCAGAACGCGAGGGTATTTACGCCTCACAGATATTGCCGCCGACTCCTGTTGTCGTGAAGAACGACTCGCCCGCTGAAGTGGTTCTGCCAGTAGCCGAGGGTGATTGCAGGCTCTTCTGCCTCATGACGTGGGACAAGCTCCCGGACAATGAGACGATGAACTTCATTGAGCTTCTCGGCAACCTCGCTGTCAGGGCAGTGGCAATCAACAACCTCCGCACACAGTCTAGGCAGGCTGAAGCTAGCATTTCCGCCGGGGAATTCACGGTGCTTTCACTGTCGAACGTCCTCAAGGTCTTACGCGGCGCAGAGGACAGAGCAAGGTTCTTCTCGCTTCTTGTCGATATATTCATGGAGCAGTGCCGTATGAACAGCTGCATTCTCGTTACGTGGAACAATGCCCGCAAAGGCTACACACTCTCAGAGCAGCGCAGGGGACACATCAAGGCCGACGCTGAGACTACACTTCTTCCCTCCCCGGAAGGCCCGGTGAAAGGCGCGGATGTCGCAGAGGCATATTACGACCTGGGCGCAATGAGTCCTGATGCCGTATTCAGGTCGTGGGGGCTTGCAGGATGTCCCTGGAAGAACGCCCTCAAAGAGTCGTCAGCAAAATACATATTCCCTGTCTGCGATGACAATTCCCTTGTCGGTATTATCGCTCTCGGTTCAGGGACGGAAGGAAGAGCCGCGCTTGACCGTTCACAGCTTGCCTCCTTGCAGTTAATCGCACAGTTTGCGGCCTACGAGTTCAGGCGGTTCAATTAACGGTGATATGAATTTCCTGAAACCGGGTTTTACTCACAAAGACCTGCTGAATATTGATGATGATGATCTGCCCTTGCTTGCTGACGAGGTGAGGGCAGTTATTATTGACACGGTGAGGAAAAACGGAGGGCATTTAGGCTCGTCCCTCGGTGTTGTTGAGCTGACTATAGCAATGCTGAAGGTGTTTGACCCGCTCAATGACCGCATAATCTTTGACGTTGGACACCAGTCTTACCCGTACAAGATTCTGACGGACAGGTTCGACCAGTTCCACACTCTCAGGCAGAAGGACGGACTGTCAGGTTTCCCCCGCAGGAATGAGTCCCCCTATGACCACTTCAACACCGGGCATTCCAGCACGTCAATATCGGCGGCTCTGGGTTACGCTAAGGCGCGGGACTTGCTCGGCGAAAACAGGAATGTTGTTGCCTTCATCGGGGATGCGTCATTGATTAACGGTCTGGCTTTCGAGGCTCTGAATTATGTTCATGAGACTAACTCCCGGCTGATCATAATCCTGAACGACAACAGGCACTCCATCAGCAACCGTGTGGGAGGCTTCTCGACAGTCCTGGCTGAATTGTCCGCTAACACGTGGTACAGGGGCATCAAGAACTTTTTCCGGCGGCATTTCCCGGAGAAGCGCAGTCCCTACGAGGGCAGCACGAATCCCTTAGCCCGCGCAAGAAACCTCATCAAGGCATTCACGAGGCCGATAAACCTTTTCGACAAGCTCGGAATAAAGTACTGGGGTCCATTCGACGGCCACGACATAGCTAACGCTGTCCGTATGCTGACGCTCGCCAAGAACTACTACAGGCCGGTAATCCTCCACTTCAACACGGTCAAAGGCAAAGGACTCCCCGAAGCTGAAGCCAACCCGACAAAGTATCACCAAGTATCACCCGCAGGAACGCCTAAATTCAGGACATGGAGCGAGGCTGCCTCGGAGATTGCCGAAGAGCTTGCCATGAAGGATGAGCGTATTGTGTGCTTCACTGCGGCCATGATGACGGGTGTGAAGCTGGAGAGGTTCTCGCGTGAGTTTCCGGGACGCTTCTTTGACGTGGGAATAGCTGAGTCACACATGCTGACTATGGCGGCGGGTCTTGCGGCTGGAGGAATGCGGCCTTGGGTGTTCATCTACAGCACGTTCCTTCAGAGGGCAATGGATCAGCTCATGCACGACATCGCGCTACAGAATCTCCCGGTTGTGATTATGGTTGACCGTGCCGGGCTTGCCGGGTCTGACGGTGATACACACCAGGGTATGCTCGATATTCCTTGGGGGCGTTCAGTGCCTAATCTGGAGATATACGCTCCCTGCGATGAAGACTCCCTGCGTGAATGCATGATTGCCGCCTCAAAGCGTGAAGGGCCGACTCTCATCCGTTATCCCCGCGGTAAAATCCCTCACGGAAAAATCAGCGTTGACTCTCACGGTGAAGGCATCGTGAAGATTCATGACGGTCATAGCTGGGCGTTGTTCGGTAACGGCTCAAGCGTGGGAATTATGCTTGACGTTAGGGACATGGCCGGGAATGAGGGCGTTGACGTTCCTGCGGTCTATGACGTGAGGAGGGTCAAGCCTGTTGACGCGGAAGAGCTTTGCGGGATTCTGGGGTGCTACAAGGCTGTTGCTGTTCTGGAAGATAACTACATGGCCGGGGGATTCGGCGAGGCTTTCGGGGCAGTAATCGCGGAAAAAGGACTCGGCGTGAAGCTACTGCGCTTCGGAGTGCCTGATGTCTGCGTCAAACATGCCACACAGGAACAGCAGCGCGAACTCTACGGAATAACCGCCCGGAACATCATCGACAGTTACAGGAATGAAGCATAAGGACAGGCTCGACAAGCTGATATTTGAGCTGGGACTCGCTGATACACGCACGAAAGCCCAGGCTCTCATCATGGCCGGGAAAGTCAGGGTCAATGGCCAGGTCATCACGAAATCCGGCGCAATGTTCGAGCCGTCAGCAAACATTACCGTTGACAATGTCCCCAAATGGGCGGGAAGGGGCGCGCTGAAGTTGCTTCGGGCGTTTGACGTTTTCGGCCTTGATGTCGCCGGGAAAGCCTGCGCTGACTTCGGAGCGTCAACAGGAGGCTTCACGGATGTATTGCTGTCGAAAGGTGCAAGAAGAGTCTACGCTGTTGATGTCGGTTACGGCCAATTGATATGGAGACTGGCGAGCGATCCCCGTGTTATTGTCATGGACAGGACTAACGCAAGATACCTCACACGTTCTGATTTCCCGGAGAGAGTCGACTTTGCCGGGTGTGATGTCTCTTTCATATCGTTACGGCTGATACTCCCGGTTCTTGATGATGTCGTGAGCGGTGATGCTGTAGTCCTCATCAAGCCGCAGTTCGAGGCAGGAAGGGACAAAATTTCGCGCGGCGTAATCAGGGACAAGGCTGTACATGTCGAAGTCATAGAGGAGATATTGAGCTTCATCCGGGAAAATACACGTTTCATCGCTGAGGGTCTGACGTACTCGCCTGTAAGAGGGCAGGAAGGGAATATAGAGTTTTTGTGCCATATTGCGCACGAGGGTGAAGGAAATAATTTCAGCGTTCATGATATAGTTGACGAGGCACACGAAAAAACGAGAGGTGATTGACGTTAATATGACGCAGAAGGAATTTCTCAGGCTATGCACTTACGGCAGCAGGGAGGAAATTGAAGCCGCATTAGACTCCGGGGCTGATGTCAACAAGAAGGCATATATATACGGAGCGAAAGTACCGCCGATATTCGTTGCAGTGATGGAGGAGAACGCCGATGCTGTAAGAGTCCTGCTTGAACACGGCTCACGTTCGGGGGACGGGTTTACTGCCGCCACCATAAAGGGCAAGAAGAAGCTGCTGAAACTTTTGGTTGACTGCGGAGGGGACATAAGGCAGGCTGACTCGAACGGCTATTACCCTCTTTTCCTGGCTGTAGTCGCGAACAAACCAAAGATGGTCCGCTGGATGATAGAGCTTGGTGCGGACGTGAATGCACGCACAGAAGCAGGATATACGGTGCTGACATACACAGTTCTTTCACAGATGCAAGAGCTTAAGGGCAGCCGGAAGAAGTTTGACCCCGAAATCATACGGAGTCTCATGAAGGCCGGGGCAGAATATGACGAGGCAATGATTATCGCGGTGAAGTCAGGCAACATTCCCTTCCTCGATATTATTCTGTCGTGCGGCGCAGACATCAACCGTTCCTGCTGGTTTGAGGGCGAGCAGACACCGTTAGCGGCGGCCATGTTCACGGGAGACAAGCCCATTGACGCTGAGATGGTGAATTATCTTGCGTACAGAGGCGCGAACCTCAACGAAATTTTTGCCCTGAGCCCTGAAGTTATGACCAACGCCCTGAACATATCAATCACATCAAACCGTCCCGACATAGCAGAAATTCTCCTAGCGTACGGAGCTGATCCCAATTTCCGCGACCCTACCGGCAGGACTTCACTGGTCTATGCGGTCATTACTGGCGAGGAGTTCGTGAAGGTGCTGCTTGAGCATAACGCTGACCCCAATATCACCGACAACAACGGGCGCACTCCTCTTATGCTGGCGGCTCTTGACGTTGGGACTGAACCGGGAATCATGGAGAAGCTGATACATTACGGTGCTGACATAAACGCGCAGGATGAGGACGGTATGACCGCGCTGATGTGGGTTGTAGGCGGCAAGGACAGGAGTCCCGGCGCAGTGATGCTGTCTCTGATTCGCACGGGGGCATTCATGGCCGAGGGCTGGAAGTCATGGTTCGGTCTTCTCGTGGTCTACACGGCACTGAAACGGGAAGCACAGCTTGACAGCATAAGGCTGCTGGTGAGGCACGGTGCTGATGTCTCAATCACAGACAACAAGGGAATGAACGCGGTAATGTGCGCGATGATGGGTTATGACAATGAGGCAGTAGAAATCCTGACAGACAACAGAGAGGAATAATTAATGTTCAGAGAGCGGCTAAAGCACTGGATAAAGCCGGCAAAGCTGGGAAATTTCGACATGATAATAGAGCCTGACAGGACGACTTCCGATTTCCTTTACGAGCTTGTGAAGTTCCGTGAGCTTTTTGTGTTCATGGCTCTGCGTGATATTCTCGTGCGCTACAAGCAGACAGTGATAGGCGTTGCGTGGAGCGTAATACGTCCGCTTCTCAGCATGGTGATATTCACAGTGATATTCGGGCGGGTGGCAAAACTTCCCAGCGAGGGAGTCCCGTATCCGATAATGGTGTTCTCGGCGTTATTGCCCTGGCAGTACTTCGCTAACTCAATGTCAAGCAGCTCCGAGTCATTCCTGAGAGCGTCAACGATGATCAGCAAGATATATTTCCCCCGCATAATACTTCCGACATCATCAGTCCTAGTGAGCGCGGTAGACTTCGCAATATCATTCGTCCTACTGTGCATATTGATGCTGGTGTACAGGTTCGCCCCCTCGCCGATGATATTCCTTCTGCCTGTGTTCTTTCTCATCGCTACAACAACTGCGCTGGGAGTCGGCTATTTCTTCTCGGCTGTAGGAGTGAGGTACCGGGACTTCCGGCACGTTATGCCTTTCATGGTGCAGTTCGGGCTTTACGTATCACCCGTAGGATTCTCAAGCTCAGTAATCCCGGACAAATGGCGGTTACTCTACAGCCTGAATCCTATGGTGGGGGTAATTGACGGCTTCAGGTGGTGCATACAAGGCACGTCTTCATCGCTATACCTTCCCGGCTTCGTAATATCTCTCATAACGTCAACGCTGATTTTCTGGTACGGCCTGAAATATTTCAGGAAGACTGAGCGCACATTCGCCGACTACATTTAGGGAGACATGTGAATATGCTGGCACTGAAGATTGAAGACCTAGGGAAACGCTACGTAATCTCGCACAGGGGTAATGACAGGCTCTATGATGTACTTGCGGACTTGACTGCCAGGGCGGTGCGGAGGATAAAACATCCTTTTGCGGCAAGGTCAAAGCCTAAAGGAGCTGAAGATTTCTGGGCTCTGCGCAACATAACATTCAACGTTGAGCAGGGAGAGAGAATCGGAATCGTCGGCCACAATGGCGCGGGCAAGTCGACTCTGCTGAAGCTCCTGAGCCGAATAACAGACCCTACAGAAGGCCGTATCTCCATCAAGGGCAGGGCATCAAGCCTTCTGGAAGTAGGTACAGGCTTCCACCCTGATTTGTCCGGGCGCGAGAATATATACATGAACGCCGCAATTCTCGGAATGAAGGTAACTGAGATACGCCGCAACTTTGACGCTATTGTTGACTTTGCCGGAGTCGAAAAGTTCCTTGATACCCCCGTCAAACGCTACTCATCGGGAATGTATGTGCGCCTTGCCTTTGCGATTGCCGCTCACCTAAATTCGGAGATACTGATAGTCGATGAGGTTCTTGCGGTCGGTGATATGGAGTTCCAGAAGAAATGTCTGGGGAAAATGGACGAGATTTCACGCGGTGAAGGAAGGACAGTTCTTTTCGTCAGTCATAACATGGGCGCGGTATTGCAGCTGTGCAACAGGGTGATATGCCTTGACGGAGGAAGGATGATTCTTGACACTCCTGACGTGAACGAGGGAGTCGGGAAATACATGAGCCTGTCCCAGCTTCAGACAACAGACGCTGAATGGCACAATCCCGGCGGAAAATTCAGCAATGATTACTTCACGCCGATAAGATTCGGTGTCTACAATGCTGACGGTGAAGTAAACCTTTCCTCAGTGAAGCAGGATGATGATTTGTACGTGGAAATCGAGGGCATCATCAGGAAACCCGAAAAGGGACTCGGCGTTGGCTACTCACTCTACACACAGGAAGGAGCTCTGCTCTACATGACGTATCAGGCTGATCAGGACGACACGCCCGGAGCACTTCCGACTCTTGAAGGCCGGGTTATTCTGAGGGGGAAAATTCCTCTTGAGGTGCTTAACGTGGGTCATTTCAGGCTTGATTTGTCGGTACTCATGAACAGTGCAAGCTGGATCGTAATGCCTAATGTGAGGGGCAATCCGTCTGTGTCATTCACGGTTGAGCCTCATCTCGACAGCTCATCACCTTACAGGGCAATGAAGAAGCCCGGCTCAATGATGATAAACAGCAAATGGACTCTGAAGGGAGACTAACACATGAAGAAGGCACTAATCACAGGCGTAACTGGGCAGGACGGAGCATATCTGACGGCGTTTCTGCTGAAGAAAGGCTACGAGGTTCACGGACTGAAGCGGAGAAGCTCTATCTTCAACACAGCAAGGATTGACGGCTTCTATAAGGACTTGCACGAGGAAGGACACAAATTCTATCTTCACTACGGTGATATGACAGACTCTAGCAACCTTGTGCGTATGGTTCAGGAAATACAGCCTGATGAGATATACAACCTCGCCGCGCAAAGCCACGTCAGAGTCTCGTTTGAGGAGCCTGAATACACCGCTGACTCTGACGGTCTCGGAACGCTCAGACTTCTTGAGGCAATAAGGATACTGGGACTTGAGTCTCACACGAAGTTCTATCAGGCATCAACCAGCGAATTATACGGCAAGGTTCAGGAGACCCCCCAGAAGGAGACAACGCCCTTCTACCCCCGCAGCCCTTACGCCGCCGCGAAGCTCTATGCTTACTGGATAACGGTGAATTACCGCGAGGCCTACAACATGTTTGCATGCAACGGTATACTCTTCAACCACGAGTCAGAACTCAGGGGAGAAACTTTCGTTACCCGGAAAATCACCAGAGCCGCCGCAAGAATAGCCCTCGGTCTTCAGGACAGGACATATCTCGGCAACCTCAACGCAAAACGCGACTGGGGACACAGTGAAGACTACGTGCGGGCAATGTGGATGATACTTCAGCATGACAAGCCGGAAGATTTCGTGATAGCCACAGGCGAGACTCATTCGGTCAGGGAATTTGCGACTCTGGCGTTCCACGAGGCCGGGATTACTCTTGACTGGCAGGGGGAAGGCATTAATGAGAAGGGAATTGACACCGCTACGGGGCGGACAGTGATTGAGGTTGACCCGCGATATTTCCGTCCTACTGAGGTGGAATTGCTGCTTGGTGATCCGTCAAAGGCTGAAAGAGTCTTAGGCTGGAAACGCACGGTAACATTCCCGGAATTAGTCAGGCGCATGGTGAAATATGACATGGAGCTTTTCAGGAAGGATATACTGATACGTGATGCAGGCTACAAGGTAACAAGCGCGCTTGAGGAAGTATAGTGAGTAGTGGATAGTGGCTAGTGGATAGAGAAAATACTACTCACTACCCACTAAATCACTAATCGCTGTCTTCCGTTGTGATTTCCCCGCGAAATTCACCCTTCCGGCAAATGCTCTTTATGTGGCAGTAACCGCAACGCCCGGAATCATAATCAGGCAGGAATTCCCCGGTCGCCAGAATCCTCACCGCACATTCAGCGGCGTATTTGCCCTCGTCATTCCTCCCGGCAATGTCAGTGTCAGCAGCAACATTTTTCCCCTTGTCATTAAGAGGCGTGAAGGGAGCGAATATACTCTTGATGCCTTCCGCGAACGATCCCCAAATCCGCCCGTCCTCATGGCCGAGTATATATACACCTGAGACATCACAGCCCCATTTCTCCAGGAACATGGCCGAATACAGAGACAGCTGCAAGCCGTGCGCAAACTTTTCGCGTTCCGTTTCAGTGTTCCAGGATTTGCCCGCGATATTCATCCCCTCATCGTAGCTTTTTGCGGACATATGACCCTCCTTGTAGTCTGCGATGAAAGCGAGCCTCTTACCGTCAGCCCCCCGGAGAAACTCTATCCTGTCGCACTGCCCGAAGAATTTCACACCGTCAAGCTCATACTCAAGACGCGCTTCACTCTCAAGCAATATGGACTCGTGCGTGTATTTCCCGTGAAGGGCATCGAGGATTTCCGCCTGAACTCCCGCAAGTCTCTTCGCACGGAACTTCAGAGCCTCTCGTTTTCTCGCAAGCCGAGAGTCACGCACAAGATAGTGATATTCCCCGTAAGGCACATCATCCTTGTCCTTTGTCTGAAGCAGCTTCTCCCACTCAGATTTTGCGACGCTCACGAAATGTTTTCCCGGCGCGGCCATGTCCTGACGGTAAACAGTCCAGACAGTCTCCCAATACTTATGGAGGAGATCACCCCACTTTGACGGCGGCACTAACTCCGGGTCAGGCTGATATATACCCGCCGAATGATGCTGATACCACAGAAGCGGACACTCCAGAAGCTCCTGAATATCACTTGCGCTTACGTAACCCGCATGAGTCTTCACGCAGGGAGTCTTCCGGGAAATCTTATCCCCAGCATCAATTTCCGGGAAAGTGAAGCCGTCAGACCCAAGCAGTATATTTATCCCTTCTGATTCAGACTTCCTCATCTCCCAGCCGGGCATGTCATCAAGGAATCTCTTCATAAACGGAGACTCATTCACCGGCCTTCCCTCATCATCAAGCAGTGGCCGTGATATTACCGTGAGATTTTCCCCCGTCATAATCAGCCGCCGGAACAATGCCTCGCGCTGTTCAGCCTTCTCCTTTGTGCGGGGGAGGTACGCTCCGTTTTCGGTGAGCCTTGAGCGTTCCTCGTTGCCGAGAAGGGGAGATGCTTTCTCGTTCGGAGACCATGATTTTTGTGTTACCCCTGACATTATCCACACGGGGAATGACGAAAGCACCGGGGGATTTCCCGCGAATATCTGAACTGAGCCTGACATCTGCATAGGCGGACGTATGTGTGAGTTCCTGCACCAGTCCTCAAGGAACGTATAAGCCTTCTCGCTGTCGAGAGCGTCATCTTTTGCGCTGCCCAAGTCCGGCAGAAGCTCCGTCAGTGCTGTAACTTTCTCGCTGACGGTCTCAATTGCGCCTGCTGTGAACCTCATAGCCTCGTCAAGCTCAGGGAACGGTGAGATGTCATCATCACGGTTAAGCCAGATTCCCGGAGTGTGAAGGAAATCGTCAAAAGCTCTCATGATTCTTGCGGGTGTATTATTCGCTCTGAGTGCCGAGCAGAATTTGCTGACCGCCTCAATCGCAGTAAGTGCTGTGCGGAATGCGGCCTGTGATTTCTCGCTGGGGTCATCGGCTCTGCCCCTGAGATATTCCGTCCAGCTTTCGAGGCCATAGCAACCAGCCCTGTAAGCCCTCATGACCGGGAACTTTGACCCGGCGAAGCATGGCTGTGTGAGCATTATTGCTGTGTCATACGCGGGGAAAAGCCTGGAGCTGAGATTATGCAGGAATGAGATTACGCGGCCGGGAAGAGTCTCGCTTATCGTAACACCCTCGCGGAAGTTGTACGGTACACCGTAGCGCGTGAAAGCCTCAGCGAATGACTCACAGCGTCCCTCGTCAATCATGAGTCCTATTGCGTCAAAGCCGGGAAAGTCTCCGCCCTCCTGCCATTTTCCCGACTGCCACAGAGCCAGAGTCCTCGCGATGATTTCGGGTTCTAGGCTTGGTTCTGCTGACGGGATCTCGATTATCCTTCCTGATGAGGGTACAGCCTTTTCCTGTTGACCGAGCTGCATACCGGCATCATGAAAGGCTCGCATGTTGGCTTCAGGCTTGATGATGAGTGTGTCATAACAGCGGTCGCGTACAGCCTCAACGAGTCCGAGCTGTGAATGATTGAACGACAGGAAGCCCGCAAAGACCACGATTAGCCCTTTGCCCCAGTCCTGATTTCCCCGTATGGCCTCATGAGCCTCCGAGTATACCTGTGCGCTGTCCAGTAGGTTATAGCCCTCAAGGTATTTCAGGTACTCAGCGTAAATTTCAGGGAGGAGGAACTCTGCGGGGTTATCGCTGTCAGGGTTGACGGGTAATTGTCCGGGACTCACGCCCTCGTTGAGGAGTTCTCGTATGTCGCTGGATAGTACTGACAGGAAGCCGGAACGTTCAACGCCGGGAAGTGATCTCACCTTGTCGTGATGACTGGCTAGAGAGTCCTCAAGAATCCTGCGGAGTATCAGCAGATGGTCAGGCGGGGAAATCGTGCGTCTGCGGTTGCCGGGGGGGATTACGTCCTCGTAGATGTCCTGCCACGTCCATATGCCGCGCTCATCATGGCCGGGCATTAGGCGTTTGTCCTTGCGTGATGGGACGATGAATTTCACCCTGCGCCCGGAAAATTCCCGCGTAAGCCTGTGTACTGCATCCCTGAAATCCTGACCGTTATTGTAAGAGAGAGTCAGCATGAATAATCCTGCCTTTGTGAAATCTGGAATGCGGTAATTATATCAATTGCACCTTCTGCGACAATGAATTTCCTGACCCCCTCCGTAAAATTGGCTCTTGCATTTTCCGGGCTTATGGAGTAATATTCCCCGCGTTGTTTGGTTAGCACTCTTAAAGATTGAGTGCCATTAAGCCAGAGGAGGCAATTGATACCATGAAACTTAAACCATTAGGCGACAGGATAGTAGTGAAGGTACTTGAGCGCGAAGAGAAGACAAAGAGCGGATTGTTCCTTCCCGACACAGCAAAAGAGAAGCCCACAGAGGGTGAAGTCCTCGCAGTAGGAACGGGGAAAATCCTCGACAACGGCCAGAAGCAGCCCGTAGAGGTCAAAGTAGGCGACAGGATAATATTCAGCAAGTACGCAGGAACAGAAGTGAAACTTGACGGTGAAGAACTCGTAATATTCAGTGAGAGAGACGTACTCGCAATAGTGGAGAAATAAGGAGAGACAATAACAATGGCTAAGATACTCGCATTCGGAGAAGAAGCGCGCAGGGCTATGCTCCGCGGAATAGACAAGGTAGCAGACACAGTAGGTGTAACATTAGGACCCAAGGGACGCAACGTAGTCCTCGAAAAGAAGTTCGGCTCGCCCATGATCACCAATGACGGCGTAACCATCGCAAAGGAAATCGAGCTTGAAGACCCCTTCGAGAACGCCGGAGCGCAGCTGCTGAAGGAAGTAGCCAGCAAGACCAACGACATAGCCGGAGACGGAACGACAACAGCAACGATATTCTCACGCGCAATTATCCGCGAGGGAATGAAGAATGTTGCCGCCGGCGCAAACGGAATGCTTATGCGTCAGGGAATTGAGAAGGCTATTGACTTTGTTGTTGACGAACTCAAGAAGCAGTCAACCCCCGTCAAAGAAAAAGAGAAAATCGCACAGGTAGCCTCAATTTCCGCGAACGACTCAGCAGTTGGCGCGCTCATCTCTGAGGCAATGGAGAAAGTCGGCGAGGACGGAGTAATCACAATCGAGGACAGCCAGACAGTAGGCACGACTCTTGAGATGGTCGAGGGACTTCAGTTCGACAAAGGTTACATCAGCCCCTACATGGTTACGGATTCTGACAGGATGGAAGCCAGCTTTGACGACGCATATATCCTCATCCATGACGCGAAAATCAGCAACATCAAAGACTTGCTCCCCGTTCTGGAAAAAGTAGTGCAGACTGGCAAGCCGTTAGTCATTATCGCTGAGGACGTTGAGGGCGAGGCTCTTGCTACACTCGTGGTCAACAAACTGCGCGGCGTAATGCAGGTTGCGGCGGTCAAGGCTCCCGGTTTCGGCGACAGAAGGAAGGCCATGCTCCAGGACATCGCTATTGTTACGGGCGGTGAGGTAATCAGTGAGGAGCGCGGAATGAAGTTCGAGAACACCGAGCTTTCCATGCTGGGACGCGCAAAGAAAGTCCGCATCACGAAGGAAGATACGACCATCACTCAGGGCGCGGGCAATCCCGAAGAGATCCGCCACCGTGCTGGCCAGATACGCAAGGAGATCGAGGACTCAACGTCAGACTACGACAAGGAGAAACTTCATGAGAGACTTGCGAAGTTGGTCGGAGGCGTGGCAGTCATTCAGGTAGGCTCTGCGACTGAGACCGAGCAGAAGGAACTCAAGCACCGCATCGAGGACGCTCTTAACGCAACACGCGCGGCTGTCGAGGAAGGCATAGTAGCAGGCGGCGGAGTAGCGGCACTGAACTGCGCTACAGCACTTGAGCCGTTCGTCGAGAAACTTTCAGGCGACGTTAAGACGGGTGCAAGAATCGTACTCGACGCACTCAAAGCACCGCTCTATCTCATCGCGACAAACGCAGGCTATCAGGGCGACGTAGTTGTGGAGAGAGTCAGAAGCGAGAAGATCGGGCACGGTCTCAACGCCGCAACAGGCGAGTACACCGACATGGTTGCGGC
>JAFSRQ010000088.1 GCA_017446055.1 Synergistaceae bacterium
CCCGAAAGCAACAGCGAGTCAGGTCAAGGCGGCACTGCTCGGCGGGGCTAACGGAGATTACCTGCGCGATGACGGAACTTCTGCTTACGGACTTCTTGACCTCACGGGCGCGATAAACTTCATGGCCGGGATAATGTCTCAGGATATGCCCCCTGTAATCGCTGATGTGAATCTTCCGGCGGGCATCAAGAGACAGCGTTATAAGACAGAGTTTTACGCATCAGGGACTCAGCCCCTCACGTGGACTCTTGACGGCGAGCTTCCTGAAGGACTCACGTTCGACAAAAACGGGCAAATCTCAGGCACTCCGTCAGAGACAGGCACATTCCCGTTTACGGTTACGGCCTCGAATGATTACGGCGCAAGCTCGCTGGCACTGACACTCACAATATCCGCGCAGGTAGCTCCTGAGATTATCAGGCCTTATGAGGGATACCTGCCCGGCAATTTCTACGTTAGCACTGACGTTTATTATGTTGACGTTCCTATGGAGGCCGGGGACTGGCCGATGGAATGGAGCATAGGAAGCGGAGATGTCCCTGATGATTTCGGAATGGGCATCAACAAGGACGGTGTATTGGCGTTCAAGCCGACAAAAGCAGGAACGTTCTCATTGCCCGTGACAGTGTCGAATGATTCAGGCAGCGACAGCTACACGTTCAAGGTTGCCGTCAAGGAAGCGAAAGCCCCTGAGATATTCGAGACAAAAACGCACACGCTGTATCTTGGCAGGGCGGCTAATATTCTTTACGATGAGGCCAAAGGGACAATCGAAGCTGAAGCGGTAACTGTGAGTGTTTACGCCAGCAGGCCAATATCGTGGGACGTGAAGGGCCTGCCGAAGGGAATCAGCTTTGACGTTATCGAGGGCGGCGGAAGTTCAGAGCAGGATGAGATTCTGCGCAGGGATGATATAGAGCTCACCGGAAGGCCGGAAGAGTCCGGGGATTTCAGGGTGATTGTTACTGCCTCAAACCCTTACGGGACTGCAAGCACGAGCTTTGACCTTCATGTAGCGGATGAGAGGCCGCACTTCTTAGAGACGGTCAGCACTTTGCGTACTCTGGAGAAAGACACGGAGTTTTCGTTTGCCGCGCCTCTTGCAGGAAGCTCACCCATAACATTCACGGCAAGCGGAGACCTTCCCGGCAACGCCAAAATCGCCAGCGAGGATGACGTTCTGAGGGTTTACGGCAAGCCAACGAAGACCGGGCATTACCGCTTCACAGTTATAGCGGAGAATGCCTGCGGAAAAGGTGAGTCCGGCCTGACGTTCGATATTAACGTTATTGAGCCGATAACAATCACGACACACAAACTTCCTGACGCTGTGGCGGGAGTCTCATACGACGCGAAAATCAGCCTGCGCAGTGATGTATCTATGTCGTGGACGGTAAGCGCGGACAAGTCTCTCAACCTCGAAATCTCGCAGTCAGGAGTCATCACAGGCAAGCCGGAAAAAGCCGGGAGCTTCATCGTGAGCGTTACGGCAAAATCACCCGATGTCAGCGCATCCGCTGCAGGAAATTGCACCCTCATAGTGCGGGAAATTCCAGCGATAACGACATCAAGCCTTCCCGACGGCAAAATCAACACAGCGTATACGTCAAAAGCTCTCAGTGCGAACGGCACAGCTCCTGTTGCGTGGACAGTGTCAGAAGGGGAACTGCCCGGCGGCCTCACCCTGTCAGCAAACGGTTATCTCTACGGAACGCCAAAAGAGTCCGGCCCGTTTGTGTTCACGGTGAAAGCTCAGAACAAGGCCGGCCATGACACAAAGACCTTCACGCTGAACATAGCAGGCGGCCCAGCCCCAAGTCAGCAGGAAAGCTCCGATGTCCAGCCAGAACCAGAGCCAGAACCAGAACCCGACCCAGAACCAGAACCAGAGCCGACACCCTTAAGCGAAGACGTGAAGCCCGTTGTCCAGGAAGTGAGAATAACGCAGGGAAGCGCGCGCGATATTTCCTCACTCACAATCGGGGAGCTTGCTACAATAGCGAATGCTGACGGACTGATAGCGGCAATCCTCCCGGAAATCAGCACTAACCTTGAGGGCTTCTACACGCCGGAGAGCATTGACTGTTTCGCGAATGTCAAAATCTCTGATGACGTGCCTGCAGGCTGGACTCTGGTCTGGAATGCTTTCACACGCGGGAAAGCTAATGCGCTCTCAATTGAGGATGCTGAAGACGATAATGTTCAGTTCACGGACTCTGACGGCGGGATAATCATCACAGTCCCGGAGAATCATATCGTGAATGTTTCTGCGTGGCTTGATGCTGATACGCTGTATGCCCCGGTGATTTCTGCTGTCGAACACAAAGAAGCCCCGGAGGGTCTCGCGTCCAATTCCGGCGGATGCAGTGCTGGTGTACTGGGACTTGCGCTGTTAGTCCCGGTTGTCGCGGCGGCTCGCAGGAATCGTAAGCAGTAATCTTCAGGAAAAATTCACGGCAAACGGCTAGAATATTCCCTGTGCTTTTGACGGCGCGGGGGATTTTTTCTGTTACGGGAGGATGAATATCATGAAGGTTTTGCGGATTATCATTGCGGTGTGCCTGTTAGTCCCGGCGATTTCTGCATGGGGCGCGGAAAACGGAAGGGGTGAAGTTCTCGCTGTACTCAGGACTCCAGCAGGTATGACATTGACGGAAGAGGGCTTGAAGTCCGGGAGGGTTCGCAGGTACATAGACCTTACAGCGGAGTCAGCCGGAGGAAAAACCGTGAGCATATTCGACCCGTTGTCGCTCATGAACAAGGACGGGTATATATTCGTGTTCATCGTGTCGGACACTAAGTCATCCGAACAGCTTGCGGAAGACCTGAAGTCAGACCCTAATGTTGTTTCAGCGTCTCCAAACAGGAAAGTGGGATTGCCCCGCCCGGTGAAATAAGAATACGGCTTGACATAATTATTCGCGGCATGTAGAATGTGTAACTTGTTGAAGCCGGTGTAGCTCAGTCGGTAGAGCAGCTGACTTGTAATCAGCAGGTCGGAGGTTCGAATCCCCTTGCCGGCTCCAGTAAATTCAACAATGGCGGAATGGCCGAGTGGTCAATGGCAACAGACTGTAAATCTGTCGACGGGAGTCTACCATGGTTCGAACCCATGTTCCGCCACTTATCGCCGATTTAGCTCAGCCGGCAGAGCACATCCATGGTAAGGATGGGGTCTTCGGTTCAAATCCGAAAATCGGCTTCAGAGGATAACAGCCCCGGTGTGAAAAGCTCCGGGGTATATTTTTGGTGTTTGTGTTTACGAGTTGAGAGCGCAAAGAAAAGCCCCCGGCCATGCAACCGGGGGTAATTTTTTGCCTGACTATAACCTAGTCCCTAATCCTTACCGCGATA
>JAFSRQ010000089.1 GCA_017446055.1 Synergistaceae bacterium
ATCGGCTCGGCGATAATGGGAGCTATCTATCCTTGGACGGTCGTCATGGGACTTCACCACATGTACAACGTCATCGAGGCAGGAATGCTTGCGGTTGAAGGCGGTCTCAACACGTGGATGCCCATAGCGTCAGCCGCGAACTTCGCGCAGTTCGGCGCATGTCTGGCAATCGGCTTCAAGGCACGCAACGCACGCACAAAGGTTGTGGCGGTCCCCTCGTCAATCTCAGCCGCTCTCGGAATCACTGAGCCTGCGATTTTCGGTATCAACCTGCGCTTCTTCAAGCCCATCATCGCTGGAATGATCGGCGGAACAGTCGGAGCTTTCTACGGAGCACTGTCGGGAATCGGAGCGAAGGCTTACGGCGTTACAGGAATCCCCGGCTACCTCACGATAGCACAGCCCATGCAGTACACGATACTCCTTGCGATTTCGGGAGGAATTGCGTTCGTGCTTGCGTGGATTATGTGGCACGAGGAAGAACCCGAAGCTGAGGCAGCACCCGCACCGTCAGCAGAGCCTGAAGCGGCAATCGAGTTCGGCACAGTCATAACATCGTCAGCAGGAGACATAGCCCAGTGCACCGCCGGAAAAGTCATCCCTTACACCGACATCCCCGATCCGACATTCGCGGCAGGGACACTCGGTCAGGGAGTCGGCATCATCCCGGAGGACGAGTATGTGTACGCTCCAATTGACGGCGAAATCTCATCAGTCGCTGAGAGCAAGCACGCAATCGGGATTTCAGGCGCGCAGGATATGGAGGTTCTGATTCATGTCGGCGTTGACACAGTCGAGATGAAGGGCGACGGCTTCGAGGACTTCGTGAAAGAGGGCGACAAGGTCAAGAAAGGCCAGCGCATAATGAAGTTCAGCCGCGAGAAAATCAAGAAGGCCGGGCATCCTGATACGGTAGTGTTGCTCCTCACCAACAGCGACGACTACGAGGGCGTGAAGTTCGGCGCGGACGTTCAGTAAGTCAGCAAGAGAAAATCACGGGGCCTCCGGGAAATCCGGGGGTCTCTTTTTGTGCGGACTAAAGGATGATGAGCCTGACGTTTTCGCTGTAGTAACGGAAAACCTGCTCCATGTTAATCCGAGTGTGCTGTGTCTCCAGTTCCGTCCTTGAGCCGCCCGCTATCGACAGGAAGTGCAGAAAGTCCTTTGTCGTGTTGCGGCCTTCATTGCCTTCTGCCAACACTGTAAGTTCCCGGCAATGTCTTAATGCTACTGTGTGTTTTCTGCTTTCCTTATTACCTTTGCGCTGCCCGCTGACCCCTGCCAACTAGCCACTGTCTTTTACGCGTTCTGCCATATTTTCTGGAAGCTCCTCTGCTCCCTGCCCTCGTAAAGCATTCTTTCAGCCTCGTCAATCAGTCCTGATATTGTCTCTGTCTTGCTGTAAGGCTCATATTTCGCACGGCCTATTGAGATCCTTATGTGGAAGGGGAAATTTGCTGACATTGCCGCGTTGCTGATGTAGTTGCGTATGTGTTCGGCGAAGAGCTCGCGTTCCTCATCGTCAAAAATATCTGCCGTCAGTATAAATTCATCGCCGTAATACCTGAATATGTCGGATTTATGCTCGTCAGTGCTGAATTTCTTTAACGCATTGGCCACGAGGATTAATACCTTGTCGCCTTCTGCCCTGCCGTAATCGCCGTTGATTTTCCCCAGCGAGTCGACATCAACCGCAAACACATGCAGCGTTTCAGGATTTCCCATTCTGAAGCGTTCGGATAATCTCTGCATGAGCGCGTTCTTGTTGGGTATCTTGGTCAGCGGGTCAATGGATACCAGACTGTCAGCATACGACATGTACACGAAAATATCCGAGACAACGATAACGTAGCACAGGAACGGAATGCGCCAGTTGAGGTCCTGAAGAGGCCCGCATATCATGAAGAATGCCGGGTATGTCGCCATCACCGGGACAGTATCACGCTCGTAACGTGTCATTCTCGACCTTCGCCTGATGGACAGTGTTACGGCGGCAACGGGGTAGGCAAAATTGATGAGCATCATTACGGGGTAAAGGACTCCGCGCGTGTAAGTCCTCCCGGAGAAATTAGCGAACAGTCCGGGAAAGAAGCCGGCAACAGCAAGCATGATTGAGTTGAAGATGAACGGTAAAGCGGCTAGGAATCTTTTGCGTTTTGACTTCATCATTTCGGAATACTGGTAGAACTCTATGTACTCGAAGACAAGCCAGCACATTGCCCCAAGAAGGCCGAAGGTAAAAGCGGCGGCGGTGTATCTTGTGGCGTAATTCTTGGGGATTATTGCCACGTCAACGAGTACACGCACTATTCCGGCGAGGCAGTAGAGTATCTGAACGGTCAGCAATCGGCTCCATACTATTCGGGCTTCGGTCTGGTCGGAGGAATTTTGCTGACGGTATAACAGTATGAACACGACTGCGGCGCATACTACGTGAGCTTCAATCTTGAAGAATGAGTATCCTGCGTTGGTGAAAACTGCGGCGGTCTCATCGAGTATTGAAGACAGCAGTGAAGTCATATGAATTAACCTTCTTTCTTTGTTGTGAGGAAATGAGATGATTATATATCATTGTTGCTGGTAAATATTTGCCTTATGACAGCCGAAAAAGTACTAAAGACTTCCACAAAAATCACAAGGATGTGCGGATTACCGATGAAAAACTGCGGGGATATATTGCGGCGTAATGTTCCGGCGGCCTTTAACATTATGCCTTGTTATGATTCGGGAGGGTTATTGCCATGAGGATAATGAATAATCTTCCTGCACTGAATGCTTTCCGCGCGCTTAACTCTACCAACAGATCACTCCAGAAAACGATAAACAGCCTTTCCACAGGTCTGCGTATAAACTCGTCCTCAGATGACGCGGCCGGGTTCGCGATTTCCGGGAGGCTTCGCGCTCAGGTCGGCGGACTTGATACGGCACTGCGAAATTCACAGGACGGTATGTCGTTGTTGCAGACGGCAGAAGGAGCATTGAGCCAGACGAACGACATGCTTCAGCGTATGCGTGATTTGTCGGTTCAGGCCGGCAGTGACTCTCTCACGTCGCAGGACAGGCAGTATATCCAGCAGGAGATTGACCAGCTCAAAGACCAGATAGACAGGATAGCGGACACTACCCAGTTCAACCGCAAGAGGATACTTGACGGAAGCTCAGGTGCTTTGTGGGTGTCGAGCGATGCGGGGGTCAGGGTACGGATTAACGGCGGGCTGACATACACGGACAAGAACGGGCAGAAGGTCAGCGCGGAGGGCAACTACAGAATAGAGATTGCCGCGACTCCCGGACAGTCTCAAGTCCAGAAGAGCAATATCATGCTCATAAAGCACAAGAATGTTGCGATGGACAGAACAGTAAACCGTGATGCCAGTATAAACGGAGTCAGCGTAGATAATCTTCCTGCCGGGAATTACAGGGCTGCAAGTGAGCTTCCGAATGATGCTAGGGCTATAGCGACGGGGATATATGGTATGTCCTTCACGGAGCTGGACGGTGCTTTGACGGCCTCAGTGAAGAATAGCACACTCACAGCAAATGCCAGCATACTTTTTGAGGTTACGAGGGTGGATTATGACAGCGGCAGCATAACGGTCAACGCAAGCGCGAATGTCCTGCACACTGACGGCACTACAGAGACGTATAACCAGAGCGGTATTGTCCTGTCTGAAGGGAAATTCGAGGATCTCAGCGAAATTCTGGGTGTCGGTGCTGCCGGGACGGATGACTCTGCTGCTGACGGGGCGTTTGAGCTCAGGCTTGAGTCTTACAGTGCAGGAGCGTTTGAGGCCGGGGATAAGTTTGTGTACAACCTAAACACGGCGAAGAATATCTCAGGCACGGACAGGGTGATAAAGTTCACGAACGAGCAGAATACGAGCTGGTCGGACTACTGGCAGGAAACAGAAGAAATATACAGGACAGCCCCCTTCCAGCCCTCAGACCCGGCAGACCCTAAAGCAAGAGTCTTGTTCCTCATCGATGATTCAGGCTCAATGAGTACGACAATCAGGACTGTTGGGAACAATATCAGCGCGTTCCTGAACAACATAAAGGCAGAAGGTGTTGACGATATTGACGTAGCTGTAGCATCATACGCCTCACATTATGATGTTGACCCTGTTACGGGACTGCCGGATTACTCTTCACTTGCCCACAAGCTGATACAGCACGATGTCGGCGGCGCGGACTGGTCTTCGGACATCAGTGATGTAGAGGCTGCGCTTACGGCACTAAGCGGACAGTGCAACGGAGGAGCTGTCGATCCCTATTCCGCTATATGTGAGGCCGTGAATCAATACTCGCTCAATCCGACAACAGACAAGACATATATAGTTCTTGTTACTGACACAGGCCATGAGACCTCTTCAGGAGGCTACACGTTATCAGATGCACAAAACGCACTCAGCAATTCAGGCACGACACTGGTAGCTGTGACTCCTTCACGTTATTCATCAATATATTCACCGCTTCTGTCAGGGCAAAGGTATTCTATCAACCAGTCAAGCCCGTCATGGGGAAAAACTCTCAGCACAACTCTGGCAAGCACTATCGGTGAAGATGTCGTGAACTCAAAGCTGTTTGCAGATACTCAGCTGTATGAATTTGCTGCGTTCAGTTCGGTTTTTCCGAGCGCGACAAGCCCGTCAATCACACTGACAATAACAGTTGACGGTGTCCCTCATGATGTTGAAGTCAAACCTGATGACACGATGAAGACTCTTGCTGAGAATATTGACGCTGCTACGGGAGGCGCAACGAACGCGCGTTTTGTTGATGACCCTGAAAGCGGCGAAAGAGGAATAATCCTCAGCACAAGCATCGGCCCGGAAGGAGGCATAAAGTTTTCCGGCAATGAACAGCTGATTAATGCGCTCGGCCTGCGGTCAAACTTGGAGACTAAGTACAGCCTTGACGCAAGCGAAGTAACGAACAGGGATATACACTTCAGGAATTTCTACCTCAACAGTGAGACCGGGCAAGCCAGCAGCGGAGATATAATCCTCACGACAAACAGCACAGAGATACCCGAATACAATCTTCTGGCAGGCTTTGAGGCAGCCTATATCGGCCAAGTACCCAAAAATGACGTAAGCCTCCGGGACATCAATAATTTCTGGAACACTGAGGGAGGCTGCATAGTTGAGCAGCCCAAGACAATAACAGTAACACAGGGAAACGGGAAAACTGCTTCAGTAACTTTCTACGATACAGACACACTTGACGATGTCCGCGAGAAACTGAACAATGCTATAGGAAAAGGGTTAGGGCAGTCAGCATATGCCGATGCGGATAAATTTGTGAGCTATGTCAGGGAAGGCACAGAGCTTCCGCAGGGTGATGAGAGTGTAGCAGGAACATTCATCATACGTTCAGCTGTTCCCGGCAAGGACGGCGAGCTCTACTTCTCCGGCGATGAAGACCTCCTCAACGCATTAGGACTCAACACCATTCACGAATCATCAGAGTCTAGGTACACCGCCTCAGTGTATGACGCTCATTCAGGCGCGAAGATTAACACTATGACGGCTGACAGCGGCGAGTTCAAGAGCATAATACCTCCTGATATTGACATAGACATTGACCCCATGACAACGGCAATCTCGGCGAAGTGGGACGAAAACACAAAGCGTTTCATGTTCGCTCACAACCAGGGCTACACGGCCATGCTCCACCTTAAGGACAACGGGATAACCTTCCAGACAGGCGCGAATACAGGCGAGGAGTTCTCCATTCAGATCGGCGACATGTCATCGCAGGCTCTGGGTGTTTCACGTGTTGTTGTCGCTACGAGGGAGTCAGCCGCAAAGAGCATAGGCATAATTGACCGGGCGATAAGCAAAGTCTCGGCACAGCGGTCGAAAATCGGCTCATACATCAACGGCCTCGAACACACGATGACGAACCTGACCACAACAAGCGCGAATATCACGGCGGCGGACTCAAGGCTTCGTGATGCGGATATGGCATTGACGATGATGGACTTCGTGAGGCTGCAAATCCTGAACCAGTCCGGGACATCAATGCTGGCACAGGCGAATCAGCTGCCCCAGTCAATACTAAACCTTCTCGGAAATTAACTCCCAGTATCAATCTGCCCTCCTCAAATTCAGAGCGGGGGGTTCTTTTGCTGACTTGAAACTTGACACGTTTGACATAATATAATCATCACAACAATAAAGGAGACAATCACCATAATGCTTAAGGATTTAGGCTCACTGCCTGCTGTGTTTCCCATGCCTGTTTTGATGGTCGCTACTTACGGCGAAGACGGCACAATCGATGTCATGAATGTAGCTTGGGGCGGTATCTGCGGAATGGACAAGATAGCCCTCAACCTCGCGCCCGACCGCAAGACCCTCAAGAACATTCGCGCCCGCAAAGCCTTCACCGTAGCACTTGCTGACGAGGCACACGTGAAAGAGGCAGACTTCCTCGGCACAGCATCCGGCAACGTCATGGCCGACAAGTTCCAGCGCACAGGACTCCACGCCGCCAAGAGCGCACATGTTGACGCTCCCGTGATTGAGGAGTTCCCCGTTACGATGGAGTGCAGGCTTGAGGAAGTACGCGAGTGTTTCGGAGAGCAGAGAGTCGTCGGTACAATCGTGAATGTTCTTGCTGACGAGAAAGTTCTTGACGCTGACGGTAAGGTTGATGCCTCGAAACTGAACGCGATAATGTTCGACCAGTTCAGGAACACGTACTACACCGCCGGAAAAGAAATCGCTCATGCCTGGCGGGTTGGCGCGGAACTCATGAAGAAGCAGTAATCCTTGAGGGGGGTAAAATTTCGTGAAGGCATTGTTCGTGAACGGCTCGCCCCGCAAGAACTGGAACACGTATAAGATGCTGGAGTCGGCCATGAAGGGAGCAAGTGATTCGGGTGCTGAGACTGAGCTCGTGAATCTCTACGACTCTCCGGCAAAAGGATGTATCTCGTGTTTCGCCTGCAAGGTCAAGAACTCGAAGACTAACGGCCTCTGCGCATACAGGGACTCACTCACGCCAATTCTCCAGAAGGCACTTGAGAGCGATATTATTGTTGCCGGAAGCCCGATATACTTCAGCAACGTTACGGCACTCACGCGGGCATTCCTTGAGCGTCTCATGTTCCCGGTACTGTCCTACAACGGAAAGTATGACCCTGAGACTCACACGATGGAGTCGCGCATACTCACGCGGGATATTTACACGGCCATGATCTACACGATGGGCTACCCTGACGAGGAAGGCATAAAGGATTTCGGGTATCTCACGATGTTTCACGAGACAGAAAGATTCATGAGACAGCTTTTCGGTTACAGCGAGACTCTTTACGCGTACAACACGTACCAGTTTGCGGACTACTCACGCTATGACGTGGCGGAAGGAATCGAACCCATGAAGGCGAAATGGCGCGAGGAAAGATTCCCGGAGGACTTGAGGAAAGCCTATGAGCTGGGGAAAAGACTCGTCAGCCTCGCAAAATGATTCGGCCGTCAGCAAAAATCCCTTCTCAAGAAATTGAGGGGGGAATTTTTTTTGCCCGTTGTTTTTCTGGATTGAATGCAAAACTTTTTTGGGTATAATTTATTCTCGTTCAGACTGTTTCACAACAACTTAACATATTTTCATTCGGATTGGAGGTGAGCATATCATGGCGGAGAACTCCACAATCGCCGAGATAAAAGCCGCTGAGACTCAGGCCGCTAATGCTGTGCAGAAAGCCAAGGAGGACGCTGCGAAGAAACTCAACCGCGCAACTTCAGACGCAGAAAACTCCCTGAAAGATGCAAGACAGTCAGCCGCCCGTTCTTTCCGCGACAAGATTCGCAGGGCAGAAGAGGCAGCAGAGGCAAAAGCGAAATCTATTCTGGCGAAGCGTGAATCAGATGCAAAGGCTTTCTACGCGAAACACAAGGACAAAATCCCGGCAGCTGCTTCATTCATAATGGAAGAGGTGATGAAAAAATATGGGAGTAGCCAGGCTTAAGAAGGCAGAACTGTATTATCACAAATCCGTTCATGAACAGATCGCGGCAGCCCTCCAGGA
>JAFSRQ010000090.1 GCA_017446055.1 Synergistaceae bacterium
ATTCTCTGCTATAATTACCCGCGAAATTCACACAAAGGAGAGACACTTTTTCATGGCAAACGCAGTAACGTTAGTGATGGAGTCCCGTGAGAAGACAGGCAAGGGCGAAAATGGCAGGCTCAGGAGAGCAGGCTACGTTCCGTGCGTGATTTACGGCCCGGAGATTTCCCCGAACATTATCGGCAAGGTCAACATGCGCGAAATCGAGAGGATACTTGCCGGACGCTGGGAGTCAACCCGTCTCACCGTCAAACTTCCGGACGGCCGCGAGGAACTCTGCATCATCCGCGAGGCTCAGAGGCATCCCCTCACAGACCAGCCGCTTCACGTTGACTTCCTCCACCTCGTCAAGGGGCGCAAGATCACCGTCAACATCCCCGTCGAGGTTACCGGGCGCGAGGAATCACAGGGCATCAAGGACGGCGGTGTTCTTGAGGCAGTCCACGAGCTTGAAGTTGAGACCCTGCCCATGAGCATACCTGACGTGATTACGGTTGACGTTTCCGGGCTGAACATAGGCGACGCGATTCACGTTGCTGACCTGAAGCTGCCTGAGAATGTTACCGCGCTGGCTGACCCTGAAGAAGTCGTTGCGATTGTCGTAACCTCACGCGGAGTTGAGGACGCAGAGCCTGAGACTGAGGAGACCGCCGCAGCAGATGTTGAGGTTGTCGCGAAGGGCAAAGCAGCGAAGGAAGGAGAAGAGAGTGAGTAGTGATTAGTGGTCAGCACTATACACTATACACTACTCACTAGACACTATGAAGCTGATAGCCGGCCTGGGTAATCCGGGCGAACAATACGCATTCACCCGCCACAACATGGGCTGGCTATGCGCTGACTTCATCGCCGTCAATCACAACCTAGGCAACCCACGCTCGAACTTTCACGGCGAATACTGGAAGTGGAATGACGTTATCCTCCTCAAGCCGCTAACCTTCATGAACTCAAGCGGAATTTCCGTGAGTGAGGCCGCCAGTTTCTACAAGGTCGACTTATCCGACATACTCATAATCTATGATGACATGGCACTACCTTTCGGCAAGCTCAGACTCAGGGCGCAGGGTTCAGCGGGAGGACACAACGGGCTGACATCAATTCTCGGCGCGCTGTGCAGTCTTCAAGTCCCAAGACTCAGAATCGGAATCGGCAAAGCCCCCTCCAGCATGATAAATTACGTTCTCGGACATTTCACCCCGGAAGAGCGCGGACAGCTCCCGGAAATCATTTCCCGCGCTAGTGATGCCGTAACAGCCTGGCTCAACAATGACATCCAGCGGGCAATGACAATCGTAAACTCTGAGGCATAAAGTCAGACTCTTCACAACACGTATTAGGCTATAATAGTCTCAACAATTCCATTAACACAAAGACAATCAAATAACGCAAAGAGCTTCAAGAAGGAGGCGTGATTTGCTATGCAGGAACGGAGGAAATCTTCAAATGTATTGCTGAACACTGCGCTTCAGGAGTTTTACGGCGCGGCTGATGAAATGGGACTCAGTGAAAGACTCATAACAGTTCTGAGTCATTCCGAGCGTGTGATGAAAGTCTCAATCCCGGTCGAAATGGACGACGGCTCAGTGAATGTCTATGACGGCTACAGGGTACAGCACTCGACAGCACTCGGCCCGTCAAAGGGAGGCATCCGCTACGACTTGGGCGTTGACATGGACGAATGTGAAGCCCTCGCAATGCTCATGACGTGGAAATGCTCATTGGCCGGGATACCTTACGGCGGGGGCAAGGGCGGAATATGCTGCGACCCCCTCACCATGTCCAAGCGCGAGAAGGAGCAGCTCACACGGACATACGCGGCAAGGATTGAGCCTATACTCGGACGGTGGAGTGATGTCCCAGCTCCTGATATGAACACGGGCGGGCAGGAAATGGTGTGGATACTCGACACTGTCAGCAAGATTCACGGACGGCTTGAGCCTGCTGTGCTTACGGGGAAGCCTGTAACATTCTGGGGCAGTCATGGCCGCAACGAGGCAACAGGGCGGGGCGTGGCTACCTGCGGGCTGGAACTCATGAAGGTTCTCGGACAGAATCCCGACAACATCACGGCGGCGGTTCAGGGCTTCGGCAACGTCGGCAGCTACACCGCAAAGACCCTCAACGACGCAGGAGTCCGAATCGTAGCAATCAGCGACATAACCGGGGCGTATTATTCCGCTGACGGCATCGACATTCACCGGGCTTTTGACGCGGTCAGACGGCACCCCAAGAAACTGCTTGAGGGCTTCGAGTCTTTCGGGAACTGCGAGAAGGTCGATGATGTATTGTCTGTGAAGTGCGATTACCTTTTCCCCTGCGCGAGGGACGGAGTCATCAACGCAACAACGGCAGGAAACGTGAAAGCCCGCTACATTGTGGAGGGTGCTAACGGTCCGACAACCCCGGAGGCTGAAGCGATTTTGCAGGCTGACGGAGTGATGATACTCCCGGATTTTCTGGCGAACTCAGGCGGGGTAATCGGCTCATATTTCGAGTGGGCGCAAAACTTGCAGGGGGCGTTCTGGACTGAGGAGGAGTACAACAACAGGCTGGTACACATCATGAAGGGCAACTTCCGGCGCGTCTGGGACTGGTCAGAGTCGAAGCGTATCACTATGAGGCGGGCGGCGGCTATGGCGGCTATACAGAGAGTCGCGGAGGTCTCAGAGATGAGGGGTACTTTCCTGTAGCGTGTGAATATGCGAGTCCCCCGGCCATGTTCGCGACCGGGGGATTTTGTGTTACAGCTCGAACGAGGATTTTTCCGGGTATGCCTCGCTGTATGCTTCCCTGATTTTTCCCGCAATCTCACTGAATATATCGCGGGCAGTCTCATCACTGTTATTGTCAGCGTCATTGATACATATCAGGCAGTGCTTGTGATGCTTTATGTCATCTGTGAGCTTGTCGATGTTCAGCCTTATGTGGTCTTCGCCGTGCTTCTGTTCAGCGAGATACAGTGCGGTGAAGCTGTGCCGTCTCGGATGGAATTTGCCGCTCATCAGCTGCCAGTAGTACATGAGGTGCTGGTTGACATCAGTCTTGTCCCTGAACTTATGGCTGCATGTACGCTCAAGATAATCCTTCTCCTTGTCCCACACCTCTGTGAACGTACTCTTGAGGTAGGCTTCAGCCTGATGGGGTGTGTGAAATCCCCTGCAACTGTTAGACCCCCACCACGCCGGGAGCATGTATAAAGTTTTCAGCAGAACAGTACCGTAACGCAGCCTGAGAAATTTTGTGATATTAGCCTTGAATGATTTACGGAAATCGAAATGCTTGTCTATAAGCGTCAAGTCATTGAGGATAATATTCCCGAAACCCTCACTGAAAGCACCCGATGGTCCCGGATGAAAACCGGCGCAAGTGCAGGGCAGTCCGTCCACGAAGAAGTCTTCCGGCTTCACCGGGGCGTTGATGAGCGTATCATCGTTGAAGTACACGAATTTTTCCGCGAGGCCGTCAATCCTGTGAAAGTTCAGCTCTATTGTATTCGCTTGGAATGTGGGAAGCCATTGATGCGGGATATAGTCCTCGTGTTTCACGAAATGCAGCTTGGGGTGATTCAGGTTGAGCCACTCCGGGACTTGTCCGCAAGTGATGAAGTGTACCTTCCTGACCCACGGCGCGAACTTCTCCACTGCCCTGAACCAGTACGGCAGAATCCCCCAGTCCCTGTAACGCGCAACTCCTGACCTCACAGAGGCTTTCTCCTCATCCCCCCTGCACAAAGCTCTCTGCTTCTGCCACTCGGGATCAGAGCCGTCAACCCACGGCATCACAAAGTCTATATCAGAACATGCTTCAGTCTGCATTATAGCTGTGTCATCACCTTTCTGTAGGATGCAGAGATTATACCAGAAACGCCGCCTAACTTGACGCGGGATAACATGCGGGGTAAAATAACCCTCGTGCTAAATCACCAGTGCAAACGCCGGGCTGGTGGAATGGTAGACACACGGGACTTAAAATCCCGAGGGCGTAAAGTCCGTGAGAGTTCGAGTCTCTCGTCCGGCACCATTAAGGCACAATATCGCGGGGTGGAGCAGTTTGGAAGCTCGTCGGGCTCATAACCCGAAGGTCAAAGGTTCAAATCCTTTCCCCGCCACCAATCATTAAGGCGGCATAGCTCAGATGGCTAGAGCATGCGGTTCATACCCGCAGTGTCCCCGGTTCGATTCCAGGTGCCGCCACTCGTTATTCCCCCTCTTTCACACAAGCCAGTGCATGAAGGCCGCGTAATTCACAGCCCTCACACACTGAAAGTATCACTCACATTTTCCCGTCATAATGTCTCTGGAAGTCCAGAAGCTCACGAACCTCCGCAACCTTGCAGGGAGTCATGTGTGCCAGCGAGTTCCTTATAGCCCGCAGCAGTGATACATATTCGGCAAGCATCATGTCCACGTTCTTGATCATATTGGACTTGCACAGAAGGTGAAACAGCCCGCCTATGTCGAGGTCTTCAGGCTCAGTAACTATTTTGCCATCGCTCTGTATCATGGGGAAGCCGTGAGATTCCATGTATGACAGCGCGAATCTTATCCGCCCGGACAGCTCTTCATTCCCCCGCAGGATTTTCACCCTCGCAAGCTCTATCATCGGGAAGAATATCTGCACTTGAGCCGTCCATATCCGGGTCATTATCTCCGTCTCATCATGGCCGGGAGTACTACAGCCGGCAATCTCCCACGCATCATATGGCTCGAGGCACGTGAAATCCGCAGACCGTATGAGCCGCTCGGCAGTCTCAGCATCAGCACCGCAAAGCATGGCCGTCAACGCCGCAATATAGTCCTTCCATGCGCGGGTGTAGCCGTGTCTCCCGTAGCCCTCAGCGTCAAGCAGGAACGAGGCGAATATCCTTGTGTCATAGCTCCCGGCGTAATCAGGGAATTTCACCGCCCTCATATGACCCGACGGAAGCATGTCGTTCTCCGTATCTATGATGAATAATCCTGTGTTTGCTGACGATGACTCGTAGCGCGAGCAGAAATTCACCCAGTCTGTAACCTGCGCTTTGTCCCGGAAATTATGCAGCCAGAATATATGACTGCCCAGAAGGTTATTACGCAAGAAGTATTCCTGCACCGTTGAGAGCCGACTCCTGTAACGCCTCTCGGTGTCATAGCGTGAAAGCATGAAGTCTTCAGCGTTCGACCCGCATTCATTCTCAGCGTCTATCACCGTGATATACACATCGCCTCCGGAAATTTCCTCGCGTATTATGCTCCTCATCCTTGCGGGCCATGGGGTGAAGTCAGGCACTCCCAGAATGAGACTGTAACCTTCTGAGAGTGCGTTCACTGTGTCAGTAATCATTGCTGACGGCCCGGTAATGTTCCTCCACCAGAAATTTTCAGGGCTGAACATTAACGGCTATTCTCCTGTCCGCAAAACAGCATCTTCATCCGGCCATATCGATTTGATGAACGACTGACGGCGGAATCTGTAGCTCCCGTTCCCCAGCCGGCTCAATATCCCCATGTCAGACATCTCCCGGAGTATAGCGTCGTAGGCATCGTAGCTTTCTCCCGTCATGCACTGTGTCAGTCCCGCGTCAGCCTCGGCGATTTCGTTCACCGTCCATCCCCTGAACGCCCCGGAAGTTTCTCCGCCCCCGATGTAGTACAGGTACGCTATGCACTGGCCTAACATGAAGTACTTATCGAGGCTGAGAGAGAGTCTCAATGTCTGCGCGGCGGCCTCGTTGAGTTCCTGTGAGGCTATGACGCTTCCGAGAAGTGAGTCGTCAGCGGAGAAAGGCGGCGATAATTCCTCAGACCCGGAAGAGGAGCAGCGTTCGGTGAATTTCTCCAGCAGCATGTAGCCGAAGTACTGTATGACACCGGGATAGTAGTTCGTGGCTGTGAGTATAGTCTCAAGATGCCTCTCCGGGTCAATCCTGAAGCCCAGATATTCGAGCGGCTCAAGAAGGAGTCTCTGTGCCTCGAACGGGGACAAAGGACGTATGCATAATGCCGTGCCGAGCTGCCCCAAGGGGTTGTTGTCGGCGGCAGAATTTTTCGCCCTCATAACGTTATGGAGTCCGGCAAGCACAAAGCGGAATCTGTTCTGCGTTGAGTTCCTCAGGTTGACCAGAGGCCGCAGAGGCTCATAGTTGGCATCTCTCACCGAGTCAAGGAACGCATCAGCCTCGTCAAGAAGAAGCATGAATGACTCTGCCTTCCCCCCTGAGATTAACGCCGCAATATTGTCGCACATGGCCTGAAGGTTACTGCTGTCCTCACTGAGTAGGCCGGGAACTTTTGCGTTTACCCCGCGTATGATGCTGGCTGTGAACTCTGCCTCGTTGTAGCCTTCCTGGAATGACTGCTTGAGTCCGTTGACTGTCAGATCATTGTAGACCGCGAATTTCAGCTTGTCGGGATTGTGTTCGAGGGTCTCAGCGCGTTTCAGGAGTGATGTTTTTCCGAGCTGCCTTCCGCCGTAAACGATTGATGAGCCTTCCGGGCTTCGTATGTCGGCTAGTTCGCGTTCCCTTCCGTAGAACATTTCCGGGGCGACATATCCGCTGCCCTTCGTGAACGGTATGCATGACGTGTAGGGCAGAGTGCACTGAAGCATGGCCGAGAACCTTCCGCCCATGTCCTGCAACGTGAGGAACAACGCAAGCACCCTGTCTATGAGGAGGAAATACTTGTCCTGCCTGTCATGAGTCCTGAAGGCTTTTGCGTACTGGCTGCGTTCCGTGAGGCTCACGTGATAGTCCATGATGAGGACGGACGTACCCGGCTCCCTCTCCATCACGGAGGCTACTATCTTTTCGGGAGTGCCTGAGCCGTAAAGCACAATCACGCTCAATGTCTCCAGCTTTGTGCCGAACTTGGCGATAGGGTGTAAGCATATTCTGCCGTCATTGCGCTTCATCCTCAGCGTGAAGAACTCCATGTTTGACTCTGCTCCGTCTTTGGTTACGCTGTCTTCTGCCGGGTCAACAGTGAAGCCCAGTCCGGTAATGAGTGAGCGTATCTGTTCGGCTGATGTGTTGCCGAGGCGTGAAGGCCAGCTGTCGATTACTGCTGTGCGTTCGTCCCTGAGCTTGCGCGTGAGGCCGTCCCATTCCGCAGGGGGGTTAGCCTCGATGTATGAGCGTCCGAAACTCTTTAGTGCTTTCTCCTTGTTGCCCGGTTTCCTGCACTCGCTGTATATCTCCGGGAATTTCTCCATGAACTTGCTGAATGCGTCAATCTCTGTGCGTTCTGCGCGTATGTCCGGCACTGTTATACCCATTGCCCTTGCTGACTCACAGCGGCTGAAGAGGGACTCTGCGGCGTTTATGCTTCCGTTCACAGCAAGAGTCATAGCGTCGTCAAGGTCTTTGGGGTAACCGGGCATTTCGCTTCTGGGAGCTTTGTCGTGATAGTAGGTCATCCGCTCGAATATAGCATCAGAGAGGGCAATACGCCGGGACAGGGAAATATCTTCTGCCTGCTGCCTTATTGCGCCGAGGAACTGCCGCCAGCATCCGAAATCGCCGAGCGCGAGCATAGAGTCATTTCCGCTGATTAACGCCTTGAAGGTCTCAGCGTCATCCTCAGAGATTCTCCCAAAAGCGTAATCCGTCATAATCTGAAGCCTGAAATCCTCCGTGAACTTTTCGGCGGACTCTCTTGCTCTCTTTTCGTCATCGCCCAAATCCGAGTCGCGTCCCTGAATCTTTCTGATGATTTCGAGCTGGTGAAGGTTCTCGAACATAGGCGACTCAGCGTCATAGAGTATTCTGTGTTCGGCCTCTTCAAGAGTCAGCCGGGGTGCGTGAAGGAATCGCATGACGTTCCGCAGAGGCTCGTAATACTTCACGTCAGGGCTTCCGAGTATGGGCGAGCTGTCCGTGTCAAGCGGGATTATTCCGTTCGTGAGGAGTACGGCGAAATATTCAGGCTCAGGTGTGCAGGTCAGCTTGCGGCGTATACGGTCAAGTGTCATTATGACGACAGATTTCCCGGCCATGCCTGAGAGTTTCTGCAATGCCTCATCAGCGGCGGCCAGTATCTCGTTTCTTGCGGCTGTGAGTACTTCCATGTCGAAATTCCGCGACTGTGAGTCCTTCACGGCAAGCCACTTCTGCATTACCGCGAGCCTGACGTGAGCGGCTCTGATTACGCCTGTTCGAAGGTGAGAGATGAGCGGGCTTAACTTTCCGGGCATAACGCTTTTTTCGCGCCAAACTTCCGCCCATTTCGCGTCTATCAAGTCCCTCATCTTTTCGCCTGAAGCCTTTTCGCTTGCATCGTAGTATTCAGACACAAGGGCGCGCACTCTCTCAGTCCCGGAAGAATCATCGTCAGCAACATACTTGAGGCAGGAATATATTTCCCCGGCCGGGCCGAAAAACTCCCGCGTAAAGAATGGTAACAGCTTCATGTCCTTGTTGAAGGCCGGGACATTGAGGAGGCTTTCTGCTTCTGACTTTATCCGGGAGATGCTGGTACTGTCGTTCTCTGTCCTGTTTGCTGACTCAAGGAATGCCGCGGGAAATTCGCTGTAACGCCTGTAGAACTCGTATATCCTCGCAAAAACTTTCTTTGTCTCCTTGTATGACGGGAAAAACGCTGAGTAATCCCCGCTGAGTTCGTCAGCCCTCCGCTTAAGCTCGAAGTCGGAATATGGCATTTCCGGGAAAATCATCCCTCCGAGATATGCCGAGAGCATCAAGCCTTCTGACACCGTATCACCCGCGTATGTCTCCGGGAAAATTGCCGAGAGATTCGCCCCGCTGTATTCAGGTGAACCGGGCATCACGTGCGCGGCCATGTCCAGGCGCGTGAAGAGTTCGGTGCATTCGGGGTAATCGGGAGTGAGTGAGGCTGCTTTTGCTGAGACCAGAGCAGAGGCTACTGACGGGTACGGGATCTCATCATTGCCGCAGTCCGTATCGTTGAGCATTCCGGCTATGTCATTCATCAGCTCAGAGTCGGACGGGATTTCGGGCTGTGAGTCGTCTTCCGTGTCTGCGGTTTCTGGGACTGAGTCGGCTTGCGTGTCTGCGATTTCTGGGACTGAGTCGGCTTGCGTGTCTGTGATTTCCGGGACGGTCTCGGCTTCAGGCTCTATGATTTCCTCTGCATGGCCGTCGTAGTCGTCAAAGTCAAATCCCAGCTGGTAATCCGGCGTGAGTGTCTGTGAGTCAGAGTCACCGTCATCATCCGGCGGAGTAGTATAGCTGAGTCCCCTGTGAAGAGTGTTGTCGGCAAAAAACATTCTGGCCGTCAGGTTTTCGTCAGCAGACAGAAAATCTTCCCTGAGCTTTTCGGGAGTGTCAAGAGTAACCATCAGAATATCATCGTCCGGGAAATTCTGCGCGATGTACTCTGCCTCCTGCCGTGATGATACCAGCCTGCATTTGTACTCCTCACCGCCATAGAAGACGGGCGCAATGATCTCGCTTGATCCGCGCTTCATGCCATCAAGAAGCCTGGTGTATTTCTCGCGGCTGAGAGTGAGCAGTGATACGGCAAAATATTTCTGGATGTAGTAATTGCCGGATGCTATGCTGACCGCTTCATGTTCCGGGAGTCCATCGTCAGCGGAGTACATGAAGTTTCCCGGTGCAAGGCCGGTGAAAGATTTCCGTACATCCTGCTTTGAGAGGGAGTCGGCCATCCATTTTGTGAGGCAGTAAATATCGTTCTCACCTTTGCCGTCGGGCTGGAAGACTGCTACAGCTTTGCGGCGTTCGAGCCATTCGAGAGTCCCGCGCACTGAAGCTGTGTCTTCCGGGGGAATTTCCGTGAGATGCCCCCGCAGGTATTCGCGGCGTTCTGCGTCATTCTTTATCTGCCACGCCCAATAGTACGTCCTGAATGCTGTAATCTGGTCGGCAGTCAGCACACCGTAATGCATGAATATGTTCAGTATGTCGCGTATTTCGAGCACGGCTTCTTTGCCCATTCCGTGAGCGTTCCTGATGATTTCCTCTCGGAATGCCTTTGCCCCTGCTTTGTGCGGCTTTATGGGAGTCTTCGGTGGAATAATGCGCTCGTCCTCTTGGGGAATCTCTGCGGCTTGCGGCTGACTCTCCGGGACTGTCGGCGGCCGGGACTCTTGCGGGGCTTGCTGTGCTTCCTGCTGACTGTGGGAGGGTTGCGGCGAGTCTGTCTTCGTTCTTTCTCCGTCAATGTAGTAGTGATTCGCGGTGAGTCCGATAAGTGCCATTGTGGGAAATACTTTCGACAGTTCTTCAGCGTGAGATACGTTGCCCTCTGTCAGCTCCTGGTCAAGCAAGGCAATAAATTTCTGGTACTTCACGGCTTCATTGAGGGCGGATTTCTTCGAGCTGCCTGTGAGATTCTGCGTCTCCATTTTCTGAAGCAGCTTGTCGGCCTTGTCCTGAAGCGGCTTGATGTGGCTGTTGAACGCCGCCATTGATGACTTTATTCTGAGGAAACGCCGTAGATCTTCCTTTGCGTTTTCGAGTGCCTCATTGAGTCCGGCGGTAATTTCACGCAGCTCCGGGACGGATAACTCCCTGTGCAGCAAATCCGGCTCAGTGGACTCAGACGCAATGAGTGAGCAAATATTCTCGTACAGCTGGCGCAAACCCTTAAGCGATGAATACAGTTTGGAGATTTTAGAGTTGTCCGGCGAATATCCGTTATTCAGGTCAGCAAGAGCTTCACTCAGAACGGCTTGTGCATCGCCCGAAAGACTCGTGAACTTCTCAAGGTCGGAATAAATCTGTTGCTGTATGTCCTGCAATATCAAGACTCCTTTCACATTGGGATATGGCGAAATTCTAAACACGAAAGCTGAAAAAGTGAATAGTGTATAATTACCGAAATCGCCGTAGAGTCCCTGACTTTAGCCACAGGGATATAAGGCGCAGTATAGTTTGGTTTTCTTGTCTTTTCATCTATTCGTTCGTATAATTTTCACGCAAGTTCAGCAGGGGTGAAATCCCGCCAGCTTATACGCAGTAAACAGTCAGGATTGGGCATCATCCTGTAGCGGAGACATGGTAAGACCTGTTCATGCAGGCAGTGTTGTTGAGGCTAGAATCCACCGTCTTTAGGCGTTGGGAGTATGTCAAGAGAAATTCAGCATACACACAGTAAAGGAGTGATGACGATGCTCGGCGATTACACGTGGGACGTAATCGAGAAGGAGTCGGAATGTCTTGCGCAAAGATTCCAGGCCGTCAGCAAAAACGTAGCCAACGCGAACACACCCGGTTACGCCCGGCATAATGTCTCGTTCGAGGATCAGATGCGCGAGGTAATGGAGCAGGGCAGGCACCTTCACATGACGGTAACGAACCCGGGACATATACCATCGCACCCCCTCAAGATAAAGGACGTTCACGCGGCTGACACGAAGATTATGGATGAGCAGTACCGCCTTGACCTGAACAACGTAGACCCGGAAAGGGAGATGGCAGTTCTTGCTGAGACGAGGATGATGTACACGGCATTCATGAGGACAGCAGCCAGCAAGCTCACAATGCTGAAGTCGGTAATCGCAGGGAGATGATGAGACATGAAGATATTCGACAGCCTTGAAGTTGCAGGAAGCTCGTTGACCGCACATCGCTTGTGGATGGACACGATTTCGTCGAACCTCGCCAACATCAACACGACACGAACGAAAGCAGGAGGCCCGTACAAGAGGAGAGTCCCGGTGTTCGCTGAGATGCTCGACAGCACATTAGGCGGGTATCATGATATAGGGGGCGTTCGTGTGCTGGGAATCTCTGAGGACCAGGGCGCGCCGAGAATGGTATACCAGCCCGACCACCCGGACGCTAACGAGGAAGGCTACGTGTCATACCCGAACGTGAATCTTGTGCGTGAGATGACGGATATGTTAGTGGCGAGCAGAGCGTATGAGGCGAATTTGAGCGTTGTTACGACAGGAAGGGACATGTGGAACGGTGCGCTTGATGTGATGAGAGGATAAAGAACAGGAATTTTCCCGGAGGATTCGTGAGTGAGTCTTCCGGGAATTTTTTTGCGTATCATTATACGGAGTCGCTGCTGTAATCCTGTATAAGCCGGGCAATTTCTGTACGCTCTAAATTTTCCGCCAGTGCCAGAGCTGTAACGCCTTCATTGTCTCTTGCGCTTACGTCCGTTCCGTGCTTCAGCAGAACTTTCACGGCCTCGATATTTCCGTCTCACACTTCAGCCATTAGCTATATCCTGCCGTATATGTCCCTCTCGTTGATGTCGCCGACTCTGCAAGTACAGCGTCATTATTCGTCATTGTCCTTTGCGCCGTCCTGTTGAGGTTACTACGAAGCGTTGTATGCAGATGAACAGTAACAGAAGAAGCCCTGTCGCGATTTTCCCCCACCACGAGAGAAGATTACCGTTGAAGGTGATTAGCGCAGGGATTACAGACTTCAGCAGTACCCCGAAGAGAGTCCCTATCATGTAGCCCACGCCGCCAGTGAGGAGAGTCCCGCCTATCACAGCGCAGGTTATCACTTCGAGCTCGCCGCCCTGCAATGACAAGTTCCACCCGCTTTTGACGTACAGAGCATAGCTTATCCCAGCCAAGACTGAGCAAAGCCCGTTGAAGCCGTAAACCAGAACTTTCGTCCGGCCTACAGGAAGTCCCATCAATGACGCGGATTGTTCGTTGCCTCCGATGGCGTAGATGTTGCGCCCGAAACGAGTCCGCTGAAGGATGAACGCCCCGATTATTATCATCACGAGGAAAAGCAGCACGTTGAAGTTCACGAACGCAATCGGCCTTATACGCACCCATTTTCCGTCAGCAAACTTCATCAGGTATATCTTCCAGCCCGCAAGAGCGTCAATCATAGGGTGATGAATGTCAATCGACTCACGGCTGATGAGAGAACACACGCCCCTCGCAAGGAACATTCCCGTTAGTGTCGTAATGAACGCCGGAACATTCAGGTAATGTATCACCCAGCCCATGAGCAGGCCGAGTCCCACGCCCATAACCAGAGCCGCCGCAATGCAGGTGAGGGGGTGAAGGTGAAGCACGGTTGTACCGTAAGCGATGAACATTCCCGTGAGAGATGCCACAGCTCCGACCGACAAATCAATTCCGCCAGTGATAAGCACCATCGTCATACCGACCGCTGAGATGCCGAAATATGCGTTGTCGATGAAGAGGTTGACAAATGTCCGCACCGTGAGAAATCCTTTGTCGCCGTAAAGAAATCCCCCCGCCGCGTAAATCACGAGGAAGATTCCTATTGTCGCGTACACCATGATGTATTTCGGGTTGGTGATTCGGGTCAGCAATGTCTGACGGTTCTTCATGCTCTCACGCCTCCCTTCATGGCCGCGCGCCGGGCGAAATATTTCCTCACTGGCTCAGACTGCAACACGATAACTACAGCGATGATTAACGCCTTGAACGCCATAGTAGCTTCTGCCACGATGCCGAAATAGTACACGAACGTTACTATTGTGCGGATGATGAGCGAGCCTACGACCGTTCCCGCGAGGCTGAACTTTCCCCCGGCCATGTTCGTACCGCCGATGACAACCGCAAGTATAGCGTCCATCTCGAAATTCAGTCCTGCGTTGTTGGAGTCGTTGGACATTATGCGGCTTGAGTATATGAGGCCTGCAATACCCGACAGAAGCCCGGTAATCATGAACACGAGGAGTATCACGCTGCCTGCCTTTATGCCTGAGAGACGGCTCGCGCTGGGATTCACTCCCACTGATTCAACGAACGCACCGAAAGCTGTCCTGCGGGTGAATAGCGCCACAGCAACAACTACAATCACCGTGATGATTATGGGCATCGGTAAACAGAGAAAGCTCCCCTGACCGATTACCCTGAACGGAGAATAGCCCGTAGTGAACTGCTTGCCGTCCGTGAGAATCTGGGCGACTCCCCGGCCGCAGACCATCAGAATCAGTGTCGCTATTATCGGCTGTATTCCCCCCTTCGCCACAAGGAAGCCGTTGAACAGCCCCATCAGCGCGCACACGACAAGAGGCACTGCGATAACGAGGATATACGGGTAAACGGTGTAATCTCCCGGCGTGGTGTAGGTGAGAACGTCCCAGCGGAGGAATTTCAGCGCGATTGCCCCCGCCACAGCCACGAGCGCGCCGACCGACAAGTCAGTTCCTCCGAGGGCGATAACGAGTGTCATTCCCATTGAGATTATCGTGATTTCGGCTGACCTGTTCACGATGTCAATCAGGCTTCCGTAAAGCATTCCTGTTGACGGCTGGTAGCTTATGCTGAAGAAGTCCGGGCGTATCATGAAGCAAACGAGGAGGATCAACGCCTCAGCTATCACCGCCCACGTAACTTTTGACTGCATGAGTCCCGCAATGTCAAATCTTTTTCCGGCCATGTTACGCAGCTCCTTCCGCTATGATTCTGAGTATGTCCTGCTGTGTGCAAGATGCCCCGTCAACCTCTGCGACTTTAGCCCTGTCCCTCATGATGACTATCCTGTTGGAGCAGCGTATTATCTCGTCAAGCTCCGAGCTGATGAAGATTACTGACACGCCTTCACCGCACATTTCGAGCATGAGACGCTGAATTTCTGCCTTTGCGCCGATGTCGATTCCCCGTGTAGGCTCATCGAGGATTAAGACTTTGGGACTCGCGGCCATCCATCGGGCTAATATGACCTTCTGCTGATTCCCCCCGGACAGTTCTCCGGCTTTCTTCTCGCAGTCAGGGGTAGCGATTCCCAGCAGGGCAATGTACTTGTCGGCTAGCTCGGTTTGTTCCTGCTTCGTCATAGGGTGCATGAATCCTTTGCGGGACTGTACGGCAAGCATGATGTTTTCGCGGATAGACAGGTCGCCGATTATGCCGTCGCGCTTTCGGTCTTCAGGGCAGAACGCCTCCTCAGCCTGTATTGCGTCAAACGGAGTACGAATGCTGACCTTCTCCCCGTCAACAAAAATCTCACCATGCACAGCCCTCGTCGCCCCGAACAGCATTTCCGCCGTCTCAGTCCTCCCGCTCCCCAAGAGTCCCGCGAAGCCAACGAGCTCGCCCTTCCTGAGTGTAAGCGACATGTCATCAATCCGTGAGCCGTCCCCGATGTGTTCAGCCTTGAGCATGACGGGGGCATCTGGCGGGACGTTCGCGCGCTTGAGGCTGAATATCACATCCATATCCTTGCCGACCATTTTCGTGACAAGCTCGAATTTCCCCAGCTCATCAATATTGTATGTGCCGACTAAATGCCCGTTGCGCAGGATTGTCATTCTGTCTGAGACCGCGTATATCTGGTCGAGGAAGTGAGTGATGAAGATTATCCCCATTCCTGAGTCCCTGAGCTGGCGCATGACGCTGAAGAGAAGCTGCACCTCGTTTTCGTCGAGGGAGCTTGTAGGCTCGTCGAGGATTAATATTTTCGCCTGAACGTCAACAGCCCGGGCTATCGCTGTCATCTGCTGGACTGCGGTCGAGTAGTAGGACAGCGGGCGCGTAACGTCAATATCGAGGTGGAAGCGCGACATCAATTCTTCAGCCCTGCGGTTGATTTCGCTCCAGTCGATTTGTCCCCGCTTCATTGGCTGCCGTCCCACAAAGATATTTTCCGCGACACTGAGATTCGGGCAGAGGTTGACTTCCTGGAACACTGTCGAGATTCCCAGCGTCATGGCCTCGTTCGGGCCGGAAGGATTGATTTCATGGCCGTCTAGAAGTATCGTCCCGGAGTCTTTGCGGTTGACCCCGTTGATGCACTTGATGAGGGTTGATTTCCCCGCGCCGTTCTCGCCAAGCAACGAATGAATTTCACCCTCCCTCAGCGAGAAGTCGACTCCGTCAAGAGCCTTCACGCCCGGAAATTCTATCGTTATCCCGCGCATCTCAAGTATATTTTTTCCCGGCAAGATAATTCCCCCTCACTTGATGACCTTCAAGGCCTTGCGGTCAATCGTCAGCGCAACGAAAATCAGGAACACGATTCCCTTTATGAGCTGCTGCGTCGCCGACTCGAAGCCCAGCATCACGAGTCCGTTGTTCAGGACGGTGTACATGAGAGTCCCGACAACGATATTCGAGAACCTAACTTTTGCCCCGCCGGTTATCGGGAGTCCGCCGAGAACGAGCGAGATCAGAATCTGAGTCTCAAGCTGATTGCCTGCCGTCGCGGTGATTGAGCCTACCTTGATGACGTTGACGAAAGCTGCCAGCCCCGTCAAAGCCCCCGCCGCCACAAACGCAAGGAACTTCACGCGGTCGGTCCTGACTCCTGAGAATTTCGCGGCAGTCTCACCAGAACCCACAGCCTTAACGTCATTGCCGATCCGTGTGAACCTGAACAGGAACCACGCCACGACGAGAACCGCAACAGTGATTCCGATTTTGAGGTTGTCGCTGTCCAGAGCCTTAATCGCCGCCGAAGCCGGGATTGCCGTCTCAGTCGTGAAGTAAGCGCACACCCCGCGGAACAAGTACATTGTGCAGATTGTTACGATGAAGCTCTGTAGCCGGAACTTGACGTGAAAGAAGCCGTTGACCGCCCCGATTGCCGCCCCCGTCAGAATGCCGCCAAGAATCGCAAGGGGTATGCTGTGGAACGAGAGCACCGACACAACTATTGACGCAACACCGAGAGTCGAGCCCTCCGTGAAGTCGATTGAGCCGAGAGTCATCACGAAGAACACTCCCGTCGCAACAATCATCGGGTAGTACACCTGAGACAGCAACAGCCGTAACCGCTTGGGCTGCATGATTCTCCCGTCAGTCAGCCAGTACATCGCACCCAGTATCACAACCAGCCCGATAAACGGCAGAAGCCCCTTGAACGTATCACTCTCGAAAACTGACTGCTTCACTTCGTCATTGCCTGCCATAATTTTCACCTGCCTATACCATTTTCGCGATCAAGTCTTCTTCGCTGAGGGACTCGCTCCGCATGAACTCGCCGCTGATTTTGCCGTCCTTCATGATTAGGATTCTGTCTGACATTCCGAGCAGTTCGGGTATCTCCTCGCTTATCATGATTATGGACTTGCCTTGTGCCGTAAGCTCCTGCATGAGAGCGTAGATTGCCTGCTTCACCTTCACGTCAATTCCTCTTGTGGGCGAGTCGAGGACGAGAATATCGCTTCCCTTTCCGAGCCACCGGGCCAATACAACCTTCTGTTTGTTGCCGCCTGACAGGTCAGAGATGAACTGATGAATGCCCTGCATCTTCGTCTGCATCTTGTCGGCGAACTCCTGCGCGAATCTGTTGAGCTTCCGGGACTTGAGTATGTGGTTCTCCGCGAGGTCATCAAGAGACGGAAGCACGATGTTGTTGCGGATGGACTCGTTGAGGATGATTGACTCGTTGTCGCGGTCTTTGGAGGCGTAACCGATTGAGTGATGGATTGCCGATGGTATGTCGTTGATTGCTGTACCGTCAGCAAGTGTTACTGTCCCGGTCCTGTCGAGCGACGCGCCGAATACCGCCTTTCCTGCCTCGTGCATTCCGCATTCGCTCAGTCCGCCGAAGCCCAGAATTTCACCGCGGTGAAGGTCGAAGCTGACACCCTCAATCTGTCCCGGAACACTTACACCCTTAACACTAAGCACTACCTCACTGCTCACTGTCTTTCCGTAATCCGTCCTGTAGTAGGCACTCCCGATTTCGCGCCCGACCATTAGCCGCTTCAAGCCGTCCTCGTCAACGTCCTTAGCGTTCACGGTGTCGATATATTCGCCGTCCCTGAGAATGCTTATTGTGTCGCAGTGAGTGAGGATTTCGCCCAAGTCGTGGCTGATGAAGATTACGCTCCTTCCGTCAGCACGTACAGAGTCCATAATCTTGTAGAGTTCGAGTCTGCCGTTCTGTGAGAGCGCGGTTGTTGTCTCGTCAACGATGAGGATTTTCGGCTTCATGTAGGTAGCCTTGACGATTTCAACGAGCTTTCTGTCCTCAAAGTTGTAGCTGTCAATCATCGCCCCCGCCCGTATGCTCGTGAACCCGTAAGCGTCCAGCAGCCTTTGAGCCTCGCGCACCATCGCCCGCGTGTTCTTGATGCCGTGAGACATGAACGGGTCTTCATGGCCGAGAAATATATTCTCCGCTACAGTGAGTCCCGACAATGTCCCCATCTCCTGGACGATGATTGAGACTCCCAGATTGTTGGCCTCAACCTGATTCCTGACGTTCACGGGCTGGCCGTCAAGCGTGAAAGTCCCCCCGC
>JAFSRQ010000091.1 GCA_017446055.1 Synergistaceae bacterium
AATGTAATTCTTGACTGTAGTGAGGCTGCCAGAGTATCCGTTGCGCTGCAATGTTTCCAGGCATACGCTAGAATTTGTAACCGTCGAGTAGACAGTCTCGACACTCCTTTCAATGATTTCTTCTCAGTGAGAGGAATGCCTACTGCCCCTCACAGAACCGTACGTGCGGTTTTCCCGCATACGGCTCTTCAAACAGTCTTCGGTCGTAAGTTCCAGATGTTCACAGTCAGATGTGGAGACTCCGGAATATAATGGTTCCATATTCGCCGATAAGTCTCCCGCTTCATACTCCTCTTCTGGTGGCGTCGATTCAACATCCGGTAGGTCGTCTCCTTCACATACTCCCAGAAATTATGCACTGCCTTGAAGTTCCCATTTACTCCGTAATAGTTGATATGCCCCTTCAAGGATAGCGCCAATTTCTGCATCGTCTCCGCTACCGGCTTTGTTAATCTCGTCCTCAGCCATGCCTTCGCCGCCTGCTTCTTCGCCTTCAGCTTAGTCATGCTCGTCCGGATTCCCACTCTGTACTTCCCGGTCCGCGTCTTCGTGTTGTAGATCGTGAATCCCAGAAAGTCAAAGCTCTCCTTCGTACCCTTGTACCGCCCTATCGGCAATATACGGGTCTTTTCCTCTGCCACTTCCAGCGAGAATTTACCCAGGCGTTCTCTCAGCGCTTTCATGACCGCCTGTGCTTCTTCCTCGTACTGAAACAAAATCACGAAGTCGTCCGCATATCTCACATAGTACACTTCGCCTTTCAGGCGGGGCTTGACTACTTTCTCCACCCAAAGGTCCAACGCATAATGCAAGTACACGTTCGCCAGCACTGGAGATATCAGCCCGCCCTGGGGCGTTCCCCGGTCGCTGGCCTGATACTCCTTGCCCTCCATGATCCCGGCCACCAGAAATCGTTTGATGTAGCGCAGAAAGTTCTTGTCCTCTATATCATGTTCCAGAAATTTCATGAGCCACTCGTGGTTCACATTGTCAAAGAAGCCTCGTATATCCGCTTCGAGTACGTAGTTAACCTTCCGGGTCATGATCGTCTGGTTGATATACCGGATTACGTCATGCGCTCCTCGCCCTGGACGAAATCCATAGGAACAGTCCAAAAATCGCGGCTCGTAGATGTCGTTCAACAGGCCCGCCATAACTCCCTGTACAAGCCTGTCCTCGTAGGACGGTATGCCCAGAGGCCTCATCTTGCCGTTGAGCTTTGGGATATACGTCCGTCGTACCGGCAGAGGCTTGTACTGAAATTTCTTCATCCGCTCCACCAACGCGCGTATCTTATCCTCGGCTCCTACCTCGTAGGCGTCCTTGTTGACCCCATCGATTCCACACGCTTTCTTCCTGGCTTGTTTCCAGTGCTCCGCCATCAGCGACCGCTCATTGACGTAGCTCATTACTCCCTGCACCGTCTTATAGCGCTTCGACTGATACCTTATTCCCTTCGCTTCATGTTCCATCCAATGCCAGCCTCTCTCTGCTGTGTCTGTTTCCGCTCTGGGAACGACTGTTTGCTGCCCCCTTCGCTTCACCTGCTTTCACAGGCTTCTTCACTACTATGAGGCAGTCCGACTTCTGCCATGCCATCAGGATCTCTCCATTTTCAAGACTTCAATCACCCTTACCCTCGTGGGAGCATGACAGACCTCCCGGGTATGCGTGCATTACTTTGTGCGCTCGCCACGCTCTTGGACCCCGGCGGAACCTGCGCCATCTCGCCTATTGATGCCCAAAACTCGGATAATAGGCATATGCAAAGGATGAAAAATCGCGTTAGATATTGCTACTAAAGGATTTATGGAACACACACCTTAAAATTATAGACATATTGCGATAAATTCATGTCCCATCATGCTTTATAGGTAATT
>JAFSRQ010000092.1 GCA_017446055.1 Synergistaceae bacterium
ATGAATATGGCTGACTGAGTTCGGCTTTTGCGAGACGGCCTGAGAGCTTCGGCGGTATTCCCTTCACTGTGAGGGGCAGTATTGCCTGCGCTGAACCTGCGTCATTTTCCGCGACAAACCTCACCGTGAACTCTCCGAACTCTTTTGCCCTCCCGTAAACCCTGCCGACCCTTTCACTGATCTTGAGGCCGGAAGGTAGTCCTTCTGCTGACCATGCTATAGGCTTTGTGCCGTCCGCCTGCATCGCTGCGCTGTAATGCTTGCCGATTGTCCCGGCCTTGAGGGACTCTGTCGTTATGCTCACGGACTCCATCACCTGAAGCGTGAATGTTCCTGTGTCAGCTCCGTAATCATTCGAGGCTTTGACGGTGAACGATGATTTTCCCGCGCCTACCGGGATTCCGTAAATTATGCCGTACTTGTCGAGGCTGAGTCCTTCAGGGAGAGTGCCGTCTTCAAGCGACCATATCACCGGGCCTGCTCCTGACGCATTGAGGTGCGACATGTACGACCGTGAAGCGAGCGCAGAACGCAGTGTGTCAGACGAAATCACAGGGGGCAGTCTCGGCACGAAAGGATCACCGGCGACAGAGTCAAACACAATCTGCGTAACGTCATCGTCAAACGCAAAACCGTATGTGTATGTCTCTTCCTCTTGCGCGTAAAGCTCAGGGCAGCCTCCTACATTCAGCTTAGGCAGACCCGTACCCGTAAGGCTCAGTTCTGACAGCTTAGTGCAGCCGTCTATGTTGAGGGAATACAGCGGGTTGTTGTCGCAATGGCATTCCTCAAGGGCTGTGTTGCCGCTCAGGTCCAGCATGTTGATACGGTTGGCGGAACAGTCAAGAGAGACCAGAGAGCCGCAATTCATGACATCGAGAAAGTTTATGCGGTTGTCTTTGCACTGGACGTACCTGACGCTTGCATTGCCGCTGAGGTTAATATCGCTGAGATTGTTACCGTTGCAGAAAAGTTTTTCCAGAGCGTAGAAGTACTCAATCCCTGCAAGGCTCTCAATTTTCCCGGAGAACTGTACATCGTCAACAATAACTGAAATTCCCCCGGTGATGTCAATCTCCGTAACCTTCGCTAATTCTTGCCGCGAAAATCTCCCGTCCCCGTCAAAAGTATCACGCTCATATGCCGTGAGGTACGCCCGGAATTTCTCGTCAGGGAAACGCTCAGAGCATACAGTTACGGTGTCAGCAACGGAAATTGTTACTGCTCCCTCATCGTAGCCCAACGGATTTTCCGCCCTCAGTGTGATGCTGAAGTCGCCGGAAACTTGAGGCACTCCCGAAATCTTGTCGCCGCTGAGTGTGAGACCGTCCGGGAGATGTCCTGAAGCTATGCTCCACGTAATAGGCTCTGTTCCTCTTGCGCTGGGTGTGAACGAGAAAGTCAGCCCGGCTTCAGCGTAAGGCAGGGAAATTGCCCGGATTGACGGTGCAGCGTCTTGTGTGGGGTCTGGGACATGCTCAAAGACTATTGCGGTTATGTCCTCGTCATAGCTGAAGAAGAACGAATACTTGCCGCCGATGTCCTCAGAGTAAAGTTTGGGGCAGCCGGAAATGTTGAGCTCCGCTATATCGTTGCTTTTTGCTGACAGAAATTCGAGGCCCGAACAGTTGTCGATATTCAGCCATATAAGCTGGTTGCCCGCGCAGATAAGATCGGTCAGGTTAGTGTTGCTGCTCAGGTCTAAGAGAGCGAGGTGATTGTTCCCGCAGTCAAGATACTCAAGGGCTGTCAGGTATTCGATACCGTCGAGGCTCGATATTCCTGCGCCGTTTGCTGTGATCTGTGTGATCTGTGTGATTTCCTCCTGCGAAAGCTGGCCGTCTCCGTCAGTGTCAAAATCATTCAGCAACATATCCCTGAAGGTTTCATCCGGGAAATTCACGGAATTGATTTCCACAGCCCCCGCCGGGAGAACGAAAAGAATACCCGCAAGAACAGTCAGCAATAATTTCTTCATACGCAATTCCTCCTTTGTGTGTGTCATTTCATCATGAGTATAACAATGTTGACCAGAAGAAGAATCACCCCCGTTCCAGACAAAGCCGCAATAATCTTCATGAGCTTCACGTTGCCGCCGCTGTTGCCATTATGCGCGGAATAATCACCGTTCCCAAGCCCGGAAATCTCTTCTGCTACAGCTTCTCTCACTTCATGAATCAGCGCGTTGTTGTTCTCCTCAGTCATTGCTGTAATCTCCCGTGAAAGCTCTGCAAGCTCCGTACTGTGAGTCTTGCCTTCAGCCCTCACGAGACCTTCAAGCCCGGAAAGAGCCTCAGAGTCAACCGAAGGCCGCAGAATTTCCGGGATACTGGCCGTGTCATTCTCCCTGTGTTCCGCGTAAGTCTCGAAGAATGCCTTTATTCCCTGCGTCAAAGTGTCAATGCGTTCTGACATGTTATCTATTTCGGCCATGACAGAGTCGCTGATTGAGTCGTCCTGTCTGACTTCCGGGACTGGAGCGGCAGACTTGGCGGCGGCTTCGAGCATTTCGGGGAGCTTGTCGATATTCCTGCGCAAGGCGGCTATTTCCTCAAGCAGAGTCCCAATTGACTGCATAATCATACTGCGTCCTGCGCGTGAGTCATCAGTTGCGGAACGTACAGCCCTGACGATTTCGGAGCGTAAATCCTGGGCGGTTCTGTTCGTGCGCTCAATTGCCCCGGAGAAATCGTTAGCGGGTATTGCTGACGAGAGCGACTTTGTGAGACTGGGCAGCATCAAAGCGGATAATTCTGACACAAGCCGCGCTGTAGTAGGGTCTAATTCTTCAGGCATGGCGATAAAGTCTTCAGCTCCTGTTACAATTTGTGTGTGATGGTACAAGTATATATCAGGAGATGAAATTTTGCGGATAAGAATAGGCACAAGACCCAGCCCCTTAGCATTAGCCCAAGTGAGAATAGTAGCAGACCGTATAAAGTCCACAAGTCCCGGCACGGAGATAATCACAGTCCCCATAAAGACATCAGGAGACCGTAACATGACTCCGTTCAGCTCAGACCCTCAGGGCATCAAGGGAATGTTCACGCAGGAAATAGAGTCTGCGTTAAGGTCAGGGGAAATCGATATAGCAGTACACAGCCTGAAGGACTTGCCCGTAAACATGAGTCCAGACCTGCCGATTGTGGCGTATTCGCGGAGGGGTAATCCTTTTGACGCTCTAGTTGGTACTGGCTGTGATGTCATCGGCTCGTCATCATTGCGGCGGCGGTTGCAGGTATCGAGGCTGTACCCTTCAGCGCGAGTAGTGTCGGTTCGCGGAAATGTAGGCACGAGGCTTCGCAAACTTGACGCGGGCGAGCTGGGGGTAAATTCCGGGCTTGTGCTTGCGGCGTGCGGTCTTGAGCGTCTGGGCATGGCCGGGAGGATTTCGAGAGTCTTCACGGCTGATGAGATTATGCCGTCGCCGGGGCAGGGGATAATTGCGTGCCAGGGGAAGATTGACGGTAATTATAGCTGGCTGTCGTGCGTGAATGATTCTGACTCTATGGACTGCGCTATAGCTGAGAGGAGTTTTTCCCGTTGTCTTGGCGCGGGCTGCAACATTCCTGCGGGGGCATATGCTGAAGTTGACGGTGATATTCTGACACTCAGGGGACTATTCATCGATGACACGGGAAATTTCCGGCGCGGTGTTCTTTCAGGCAGGCATGAAGAAGCTGAATATATCGGCGTGAAACTAGCGGGGGGGATTCTGGGGTGATATACATCGTGGGAGCAGGGCCGGGCGAGTCGGGACTGTTGACACTCAGAGGCTATGAGGTATTGAGGCGGGCTGACGTTGTCATCTATGATCATCTTGTAGGCGAGGGAATATTAGCGTGGATTCCTGAGACTGCCGAGAGGATTTTCGCGGGCAAATTCGCGGGCAATCACACCATGACTCAGCAGGAAATACAGTCGGCCATGATTGAGCGGGCAATGTCCGGGAAAATTGTCGTCAGGCTCAAGGGAGGAGACCCTTACGTTTTCGGGAGGGGAGGCGAGGAGGCTGAAGCAATAATCCGGGCTGGGCTTCCTTTCGAGGTTGTTCCGGGCGTAACGAGTGCTGTTGCTGTCCCGGCATATGCAGGTATCCCCGTAACACACAGGGACTACTGTTCAGGCGCGAGCATACACACAGCTCACCATTGCGGCGACAATACACAGTCAGCCACAAAAATATTCCTCATGGGCGCGGGAAATTCAGAGTCCTTGCAGGCAGAACTTCTTGCTGCTATGAGTCCTGATACCCCCTGCGCTGTAATCCAGAACGGCACGACATCACGACAGATCACAGTACGCACAACACTCGTGCATCTTCACGAGTCAGTCGTCAGCAGCAGCATCACTCCTCCTGCGGTCATAGTCGCGGGGAATGTGGCTAGCCTCAACCTTTCATGGCGCGAAGGACTCCCCCTGGTCAGCAAAAGAATCATCATCACACGCCCCGAAGGAAGAGCGGAAAAATTATCGTCCATGCTCCGGGACTTAGGCGCGGAAGTTATCCTCATGCCTACGATAAGGACGAGCATACTTCACAGGAGTCTTGACGGCTTGAGTCTTGGTGGCTGGGACTGGGCTGGCTTCACGAGCGTTACGGGGGTTGAGGCACTGTTCACCCTTCTGTGTGAGGCAGGGAGGGACATTCGCGAGCTTGGCGGGGCGAAAATCGCGGCGATTGGTTCGGCGACAAGGGACGCTCTGAAGTCTCACGGGCTGAAAGTGGACTACATGCCGGGAGTGTATGACGGTCATCACATGGCCGAGGGGCTTGCGGATTTCGGCGGGAAGATTCTCATGTTCAGGGCGGAAAACGGCACGCCGGAAATTGAGCAGGTCTTCAGGAATTACGGAATTGACTCCACGAATATTTGTCTTTACCGCACCGATTATGTACAATTATCACACGTCCCGGAATTTGCAGACATAATAATATTCACATCGTCTTCAACGGTCAGAGGTTTTGCCGCGAACACAGGCTCATTGCGTGATGCTGAGGCAGTGTGCATAGGAAGGCAGACGGCAGACGAGGCTTTGAGGGCAGGATTTCACCGTGTGAGAATTGCGGAACAGGCCGCGGTTGAGGCAATCGTGAAGGCTTGTACGTGATCTATATTTTGTTACGGAGGTAATATTCATGCGTAAAATTTTTCTGGCACTTCTCGTTGTCGCGTTGATGTCGTCATTGTCATACGCTGAGGAGAAATTCGAGAGCAAGATTCTCAATGTTGCCCTCGACAAGGTTCAGGTTATGCTCTACGAGAACATCCCGTTCAACAGCGGCAAGGAGCGCGGAAGTCAGATGTTCTCGCTGGCAATGGACATTCTCCAGCCCGACAGCAAAGAGCCGTTACCGTTAATCGTTTTCATCACCGGCGGCGGCTTCATCATGGCACCCAAGAACAACTGGATTCAGCAGAGGATGAGACTTGCTGAGTCCGGCTACGTTGTGGCGAGCATCGAATACCGTCACGCTCCCCTCTCGAAGTTCCCGCTTCCTGTTGAGGACTGCAAGCTGGCGATTCGCTGGTTACGCGCTCATGCTGACCAGTACAACATTGACGTGAACAGAGTCGGCGTTCTGGGCAACTCTGCGGGCGGCTACCTTTCCGCGTTCATGGGAGTGCTGAATGACAACAGGGAGTTCGACAAGGGTGACTTCCTCGACCAGTCAAGCAACATACTCTGCGCGGCGGACATATTCGGCATCTCTGAGGTCATGAGCATTGGCGACGATTACCCCGAAGAGGAACGCAAGCTCCATGACTCGCCCGGAATCACTGAGGCAATGTGGGTGAAGGGTGTACCCGGTTTCGGCGGCCCGGACGGCGGCGTGAAGGATTTCCCGGAGGAGTCGCGCAAGGCAAGCCCGCTGTACTACGTGAGCGAAAAGACAGTGCCTATGCTCTTCATGCACGGAGACGCGGACAAGTCAGTATCACCCAGCCAGACCGACAAGATGTATCAGGCACTCAGGGCTAAGGGTATCGAGGCTGAGAGGTACGTAGTTCCCGGCGCGCCCCACGGCGGACCGTACTGGATGCAGGAGCCGGTGCTGAAGATCATGGTTGACTTCTTCGACAAGTACATGAAGAAATAAGCGTTGTGAACGTTCCCCTTGTGAGAGCAGGGGGAATTTTTTTTGTGCGAATGTATAATGTTCATGGAGTTGGTAAGCAGTGAGATTGCTGCTTGTGCAGGCTTGGGCTTACGTATGCTATGACGATGATGGGAATGCGTATGTGAACACCAATGCAGACCGGGGCATCTGGAAGCGTTACGGGAAATACTGCGATGATCTTAGGCTTTTGGCGAGGCATGACGGCAGAATTTACACAAAAGAAGAAGCCTTTGCTCACTATAGTGTTTTTGATGAGAGGCTTGCAACAATAGTTAGTGTCCCTAATATCTATAAACCGCGCAGGAATATCCTCAACTTAAAGCTCAGGGCAGAAAGCTTTCGGATAATAGCGGAGGAAGTCAGGAATGCAGACAGGGTTATAGTTCGCACACCGGGATTCTGGCTGCCTAATTATGCGCTGAAAATGTGCAGGAAATACGGCAAACCTTACCTGATAGAGTCAATAGACTTCCCTTCGGAAATGCGCATGTATAGCATGGGATTATCGGGTATGTTGAAGAAACTGACAGCACCCTACGTTGAATGGAAGTGCAAGAGCGAAATAGCCCGCGCCCCTTACGTGGTCTACGTGACTCAGAGAGTGCTTCAGGAACGTTATCCCACGAACGGAAAATCTATAGGCTGCTCTGATGTTGAGCTTGCCTGCCTTGATGATAATGCTCTGGAGTCGCGCATAGAGCGTACACGCAGCACAGCAGCAGGCCGCAAGGTAATCTTCGGGACGGTAGGTTCTCTCGGCAGCTATATCAAGGGTCAGGAATATGTTATCCGCGCACTGGAAGTCCTGAAGTCAGAAGGCATAACGGATATTGAGTATCATATTGTAGGCAGCGGTAAACCCGACAGACTGAGCAAGATTGCCCGGCCTCTCGGAGTACTCGAACAGGTTAAATTTGTCGGTGTGCTTCCTCATGAGGAAATATTCTCGTGGTATGACGGTCTCGATGTGTACATTCAGCCCTCGCTTACGGAGTCACAGTGCCGCTCAGTGATTGAGGCCATGAGCAGAGCCTGCCCCGCTGCATGTTCACGTATCGGAGGAATGCAGGAATACCCCGACAAAGATATTATGTTCACCGCAAAGAATGTAGCAGAGATTGCCGCAGTCATGAAGAAGCTGCTTGACCCTGAAGTGAGAATTGAGCAGGCGCGTAAATCTTTTGCCATCGCCCATGATTTCGAGCGGTCAAAACTTGATGCTCTGCGGGATGAGTTTTATGCGGACTTCATGGGGATAAAGCACTAGTGAAAGTTTCTGCGGGAGTCATACGTTCCTGATTTCGCGGATCAAGTTCTCCATCAGCGTTATGATTCCCGCGTCATTCATCCCTTCAGCCTGGCGGAACATGACATACAGCCTGTCCTTCTGTGAGCGTGTGAGGCCGTCCTCAATCCTGAGAATTTCCGCCCTCAATGCGCGTGCGCGGGACACAGAGTCAGCAATATTCTTCCGCGTCTCCTGTTTCAGCAGCATTAATCCCTTGAGCGATGCCCCCCTCACGATGAGGTCATCAATGATTTCCGCTTCCCTGAAGAACTCCTGCACAAGCGGAATCTTTGCGCACCCTCCCGTGAGTATGACTCTTTCGGGCTTCCAGACACGGATTAGCCTGTGAAGAGTGTGCGAGGCTCTTTTGACGGGAAAGTATGCCAGCCTCGTGAAATCCTCGCGGTAAACGGTAACATTGTGCCACAAGCGCGACTCATCATCGCTCAGTATATGCATGATACGTTTTGCCTCACTCATGATTTCAGCGTCAGCCTTCTTCATCATACGGCGTTCACTGAGACAGTCAGCAAAAAGTTTCACGAGCATATTCCCGCCGACATCAGTAGCAGCACTCTCTAACACTTCATCCCCCTCAAGCACCGCAAAGCCGCACCCAGACGCGCCGAAATCACACACAAGAGTCCTTCTTTCGTCAGCAAGTCCCAAGCTCACAGCCTCGTACTGCCCGATGATGTTCACGTCCCTGAAGCCGGAAGTCTCAGCCTTAAGCCTTACCGCATCGCGCTGCCTCGAAGGTATGTCGTCATGTACAGCGATAACGCACGAAAACACAGGCTCGTCAAAGAATATTTCAGCCTCCTCACGCAAAGTCATGAAGTCCTGCCCGTCAGACCGCGCAAGAATCCTAGTGCCCAAGTTGTCGGAATAGGCCAGCTTCGAGCAGGAAGACCCCGCGTCAATCCCTGCGCAAACATTCAAGCCCGCCATCGTCAAAACGTATCACCTCAGCTTTCACGATTTCGTTGTCATTGCCATCACACACAGCCTCGATATAGTTCCGGGTATAGCCCTTGCCGCCGCGCTCAATCAATATTTCTGCGTCATGGCCGATGAAGCCCCGCGCATAGTCCGCGAACATTTCACGCCCTAATGATATTGCCTGTGAGACTCTTGCTGATTTTACCGGGCCTGGTATCTGGCCGGGCATGTCAGCCGCTATTGTTCCTCTTCTGGCTGAATACGGGAACACATGAACCCTCCCCAAGTCAGCCGCCCTCATCACGTCCAGAGTGTGAAGGAACGCCGTATCACTCTCGCCGGGAAAACCTACGAGAATATCGCTCGAAATGTGTATGTCAGGTGAGATTACAGCCCTAGCCCTGCCGCATATACTCACGAAATCCCGCGCGGTATATCCCCGTCTCATGGCCGACAGGATTCCGTCATCACCGCTCTGCAACGGAAGGTGCAAGTGAGGGCAGAAGGACTCACAGTCAGCAAGAGTCGCAAGAAGGTCATCATCTAGGCAGAAAGGTTCAAGCGAGCCTAGCCGGAATCGTTTCAGGCCGTCAATGCGTGAGACCCTGCGCACCAGTTCAGCAAGCGATGTGCCTATGTCGCGCCCGTAAACGCCTAAGTGTATACCGGTGAATATCACTTCCTTTGTGCCGGAGTCTATGAGCCTGTGAATCTCGCTGATTATGTTTTCCGGGGGGCGGCTTGAGGGTCTTCCTCTAAGGTAGGGTATTATGCAGTAGGTACAGAAATGGTTGCAGCCGTCCTGTATCTTCATGAATGCCCGCGAGTGCATTACGGGAGAAATCACCGGCAGCTCTTCCCATTCTGACGGAGTGAATATTTCTCTGACTCTCAGGTCACGGAAAGCCCGGCCATGTCTCAGCATGTCATTGACTGCATCGGGAAGCATACTTTTTCCCCTAGACCCTGCGAGAATGTCAATGCCCATCTCCCTGGCCGCGTCAGAGTCCACAGACTGAGACCAGCAGCCGCACACCGCAAGTACCCCGTCATCACCCAGAACTTTGCGCGCCCTCCGTATAAGCTGGCGGCACTTCCTGTCAGCCTCTTGTGTTACGGAGCATGTTACTATTACTGCTGACGAAATGCCCGGCGCAAGGTCTTCTGTGATTTCATGGCCGAGAGACATCAAGCCTCCCGCAATGTATTCGCCCTCGCAGAGACTCGTCCTGCACCCGAAAACGTGAACGTATATTATCCCCATGCTTTGACGGCTCTGCATCCCCACCAGTCGCCTATCCTCATTTCGCGCTCAATCTCAAGCCTTGAGGCTTCCATGACTGACACGAACATATGACGCTCTACGTTGGTCATCCCAGAGAAGATAGCGAATCCCTTCGGCTTAAGCACACGCCTGACATCGGGCAGAAGGGTGATGTTAGGGTTGAGTAGGATATTTGCTGTGAGTATGTTGACCTGCCCCTTGAAGCCTTTGAGGAGGTCGCCTTCTGACAGGTCGCAGACTTTCGGGTTAATGCCGTTGAGGTTCATGTTGCGTTTTGCTTCGGTCAAAGTGTCAGGGTCAATGTCTCTTGCTATAGCCTGGCCTGCTCCGAGTTTCAGCGCGGTGATGAAGAGTATTCCCGTTCCTGTGCCGACATCAAGAATCGTGTCTCCAGTCCTCACTATTTCCTCAAGGAGCGACAATGCTATCTGTGTGCTTTCGTGGTAGCCGGTGCCGAACGCGCTTGCAGGGTAAATGTAGACTGGCATACGTCCTTCGGGTATCTCGTCATCCTCATGCCAGGGAGCCATGACTACGAGTCCTTTGCCGACAGGGAGCGGTGGAAATGCGTCATAGTGCTGCGTGTCCCATGCCTGATTGTCGACCCTGTAGCAGCGTGTAATCTCTATGCCGAAAAAGTCAGCGTCCTCAAGAACAAACAGAAGGTGATGTATGATTTCGTCAATCCCCGTTGAGCCGTCATAGCTGGCGCGGAGGAACAAGCGTTCATTGCCGTAAAAGTCATTCTCCGTGAAAATCTCTGAGCCTATAGAATCCGTAAGAGCTGCTATTGTGCTGAGGCGTTCCTCATTGTGCTGGCGGTTGCGGACTGCGCTGGGTACGCTTAATTCTACAGTCCACCAAAAATTATAGTTCTGCATGAAATTTTCTCCTGTGATATGGATTACGCTATATATTACAATATTTTTGGGAATTTCCACATGACAGACTTCACGCAGTACTACAGGCAAAAGAAAGCACCAGCATATCCCTAAATCTACGCAAGTATCAAGCTGGGATTAAGCATGTATAATCGCAGGTATCCTAAATTACAGTCAATAAGGAGGCAGTCATGAAGCTATTATTGCTGATGATTATTTGCGCTTTATTCGTGAGGCCAGCTGAGGCACATACACTCTTCGCACCCGCCGGGAAGACCCTCAAAGTACACTGGGCAGTCCTACAGTCAGCACCCGGAAAAATGCCCGACATGGCCGCAATAAGTTCCCGGACAGTCGCTAGGTTCACCCCCAATGAGCCGGGAAGCTACGCGCTTTACGGGGCTGTTGACCTCCAGAATCCCGACATCATGAGGATACTTGAGATCTACGAGGACGAGTCAGCATACGAGATTCACCGGGCGAGCGCAGGATTTCAGGCATTCATCGAGGAACGCAAGCCCATTCTCGGAAGCCTCACGATACTTCCTGTTGACCCTATCGTCCTTGAGCAGAAGAAAGCGGGAACAGGGAAGTCCGTATTGATGAGGCTGGTTACAGTGAAGCCGGGTAATCTGGACGAGTTCAAAGCGTTAACCACTCAGGAATTTTCGCGGGCGGTCGCTGAAGTGCCGGGAGTTATGGCGATGTTCGCAACGTCAGAGCAGGGTGAAAGGTCCAACGTCATACACACTCTTGAAGTTTTCGCGGACGATGAAGCAAGGCAGGAATATTCGCAGTCAGAGAAGTACAAATCATACAGGAAGAAGGCAGATACGATGACAGAATCAAGCAGGGAAGTAACGAACAATCCCGCGAACGTAACACTTAGCGCAAAGGGACTCCACCTTTCGCCCGACGACCAAGAACTCAGCGCGTTTCCTCTCGGTCAGCCAAACACCGCCTACGCGCAGTACTTTGACGGACAGAGCTACCTTGCCCCGGTCTCAACAGAACAGGTAGGAATCTTCAACGTAACCTTTGAGCCTAGCTGCCGGAATCACTGGCACATCCACCACGCAACGAAGGGCGGCGGCCAGATACTGATTGCTGTTGCCGGACGGGGATGGTATCAGGAATGGGGGAAGCCTGCGGTCGAGATGAAGCCGGGGGACTGCGTGAACATTCCCGCGAACGTCAAGCACTGGCACGGGGCGGCAAAAGACTCGTGGTTCCAGCATCTTGCGGTTGAGGTCAGCGGTGAAGGCACGTCAAACGAGTGGTGCGAGGCCGTTGACCCGGCGGAATACGCGCTACTGAAGTGATGAGGTGCGTCCTTTACGTTCACGGAATGGGCGGGAGTCCCCGTGAGGCCGAAAGTTTCAGGAAGGACTGCCCCGGCTGTGAGGTTGTCGGCGCGGAGTATGACGGCTCTTTTCCCTCAGTGGCAAGGGACGGTATACGCTCGGCATATGACAGCGTGAGGGCGGAATATGACTCAGTCCCCGTAATCGCCAACAGCATTGGGGCGTACTTCACGATGCTCGCGCTTCATGGCCGTGATGTCGCAAAGGCACTCTTCATCTCGCCAGTCCTCGACATGGAGCGGGTCATTCTGGACATGATGAGGCGGGCGGGAGTCTCTGAGGATGAACTCAGGCAGAAGGGCGAAATCCTCACAGCGTCGGGCGAGATTCTGTCGTGGGAATACCTGAGCTTCGTCCGCGAAAACCCGGTAACATGGAACGTCTCCACAGAGATACTTTACGCCGGGCATGACAGCATAACCCCCCGTGAGACGGTCGATGAGTTCGTCAGCAAACATGACGCGGGATTGACGGTTATGGAGGACGGGGAGCATTGGTTTCACACGGAAGAGCAGGTTGCCTTTCTGGACGGATGGATTAGGAGGGTAATATCATGAGGAAAATATTGTTGGGAGTGATTGCAGTTATGGTGATGGGAGCAGGAGCATTCGCGAGCGTTGAGGAGTTCAGGACGACAGACCCGGAATTTGCGGAGTTTTTTTCCCAGTTCGCGGGCGTTGAAGTCCCGTCCCAGTCGAAACTTGACCCGCGCACAAGGTACATGGCCATTGTCGCGGCACTGATGGGCTGTCAGGGAGTCGATGAGTTCCGGGCAATCCTGCCTGAAGCATTGGAGGCCGGACTCACTCCGTCAGACGTGAAGGAAGTCATCTATCAGGGCACGGCGTATCTAGGCATCGGAAGGACGCGCCCATTCCTCAAAGCCGCAAACGAGATTTTCGCCGAAAAGGGAGTCAGCCTTCCATTGCCGCCAGCGTCAACCACAACCCCGGAGACCCGCGTGAAGGCCGGGAATGACACGCAGATTGAGATATTCGGGGACGGCATGAAGGGATTCGTCGAGAACGCCCCGGAGGACAGGCGGCAGATTAACGTGTTACTTGCCGGAAACTGCTTCGGGGACTACTACACGCGCAAGGGTCTCACTCTCAGGGAGCGCGAGATGATAACTTTCTGCTACATCGCCGCTCAGGGAGGGTGCGAGCCACAGCTCATCGGCCACGCAAAGGGCAACTTCAACATGGGCAACGATAAAGCGTTTCTCCTTGACGTTGTCGCGCAGTGCGTCCCGTACATCGGCTATCCCAGAAGCCTCAACGCAATAACCTGCATCAACAAGGCGGCGGAATAATGCGGGCGTTAATCATACTGTCAGCGGTAATCCTCACAGCCTCATGCGCATATGCCGGGGACATGGTCAGCGTCAAGGGCGGAAAATTCCTCATGGGCAGCCCGGAGTCCGAGAACTGGAGGAGTGATGACGAATTACAGCACGAGGTTACAGTGTCGGACTTCATGATTTCCCCTCGCGAGGTTACGCAGGGCGAGTACACGGCACTGGTGAACGGCAACCCTTCAACCTTCATCGGCGACAATCTCCCGGTCGAGAATGTTACGTGGCTTGAAGCGGTCATGTTCTGCAACGCTAAGAGCGAGTCCGAAGGGCTGACTCCTGTCTACACTGTTGATGGGGCAAAAGTTACGTGGGACTTGTCGGCGAATGGCTACCGTCTCCCAACAGAGGCAGAATGGGAATATGCCTGCCGCGCTGGGACGCTGACTCCCTTCAACCTTGAGCATTCAATAGGGGCAGACGAGGCGAACTTCTACGGTCATTACCCCTACGAGATCGAGGAAAACTACTTCAGTCAGCACAAGCTCACGACCAAGCCGGGAATTTACCGGGCAACTACGGTTGAGCCGGGGCAGTTCACGCCGAACAAGCTCGGACTCTACGACATGCACGGGAACGTCGGCGAATGGTGCTGGGACATCTACGCGCCCTATGACCCGTCAGCAAGAGTCAACCCGACAGGCCCGGAGTCCGGGACTCGGCGTGTTTACCGGGGCGGGGGCTGGAATGATTTTGCCAAGAACATGCGGAGTGCCTACCGTGCTGCTGCCCCCCAGGAACGCAGGCTCTACAACGTGGGCTTCAGGCTCGCTCGCGGTGCTGTTGGGACGGGGATTGTTACGTCTCAGGCCATGCAGGAGTCATCACGCACAGGCCGCAAGATTCTCATCGCCTATTTCACGTGGAGCGGCAACACTCAGGGCATCGCCTACGAGATTCAGAAGCAGACGGGCGCGGAAATATTCGAGATTGTCCCGGAGAAGCCGTATTCCGAGAGCTACAACACGGTATTGCGCGAGGCACAGAGAGACCAACACAGGCGTGCGCGTCCCAAGCTGAGGGATCACGTGAAGGATTTTGCGGGGTATGATGTGATTATGCTGGGTTACCCTAACTGGTGGGCATCAATTCCTGCTCCTGTGGCAACGTTCCTTGAGGAGTACGATTTCGCGGGGAAAACGATTATGCCATTCTGCTCACACGGCGGGGGGCGTTTCGGGCAGAGTCTCACAGCAATAGCCAAGCTCGCGCCGGATGCCGTAATCACTGAAGGGCTGTCGGTGCATTATTCGGGCGGGGGAAGGCTCAAGGACGACATAGCGGACTGGCTCGTGAAATCAAGATAGCGTGTCAGCAACAACAATGTAGAATCATGGCCGTGCTTGCGGGAAAACTGCGGGCGCGGTCAAATTTTTATGGGAGTGATGCACATGGTAAGCGGAATCTTCAGGTTCATGTACTCGTCAGGGGCGGTGAAATATCTCGGCGCGTTCTTGTGGGGAATGGCAAGCGTCATCCTGAGTCCTTGCGGAATAAGCCTCGTCCCTCTTGTCGTGGGGTATGTCGCCAACACTGACAGCCCATCACACTGGCGGGCGTTCAGGATTTCGTGCGCCTTCTGTCTGGGAATAATCATCAACATTGCGCTCGTGGCCTTCATCACGTCGGGTATTGGGATGATGCTGGGAGGCTATGAGCGTTTCCTGACACTGGTAACGGCAGCTGTGTTCATCGTTATGGGCTTGCAGATTATGGGAGTGTTACGGCTGAAATTCTTTGCGTTCGACTCCCGCATCAAGGGCACGGAGTCTCAGGACATGAAGGGGGCTGTCATTCTCGGAATATTGTCGGGGCTCGCTGTCGGTCCGTGCAACATCGCGTACGTGAGTCCTGTCTTGTCGCTGGCCATGTCTGAGGCTGCCGGGGGAATCGTCGGATCTGTGATGCTGGTGATGTGCTATGCGCTGGGGTACTGCGCGGTGCTTGTGGGTGCTGGGACATTCGCGCAGGTGTTCTCGGAGTTCCTTCACAGCGGGGAGGACAGCGTGTTGACGTGGATGGTGAAGGCCGTGAATATTCTTTGCGGGATTGCGCTTGTTGCCGGGGGGATATATCTTGTCTCGGAGGTCATGTTCTAGGGAGGCGGAAAAATAATTCTTCACAAAAAAATTCAAGGACAAGAATCTATGCTATAATCATACTCACCAAGTTTTGATAAAGCACATGACTTTTGGCGTGTGTGCCGTTAGTCTTATCTTGTCCTGTATTCATTATAACACAGTACAGCGTAAGATGAAGAATAGTTGTGTGCTTGCAATTTTCTGGAAATGGATTCATCACAGGAAGGAGGCGATTTTCATGGCGTACAGCAAACCGAAGGTGAAAGCAAGAAGCGCAAGGAGAATGTCGTTTGCGGCAGGCTGCCCTGAACAGACTCATGGCAACTGGAACTGCTACAGCTGCGAGATACAGAAGGATTAAGCAATCATCTCCCGGAGTGAGTCTGTCCTCCGGGAATATTTTTATCCAGAGGGGGAATAACATTGCTGGTATGTCTCGCTGAGGATTCATTTGTACGCACATTCGGCGATGTCGGCTACATTGTCAGCCAGCTCACGAAACAAGACAGAATTTATGACATCAACGGGAAAATCTTTCTTCAGCAACTCACGCGCAAGCCGCAGGACATCAACGAAATCGTCAACAGTCTCATGAAGATTTACACAGGTGCTGACCGCGAGGAGATTGCCGGAGATTTTGCGGAGTTCGTGAAGGAGCTTGAGGCGGACGGCTTCTTTGTCTCCGGGATGACTGAGGACGAAATCACCGCTAAGATGCCACGCTTCAGCTACTCAAAGCATGACAGGAAGACCGCTCCATTGACCGCGCTCGACGTATCACCCGACTCCCAAGCCACGACAGAATTTCTCGGAAGATACTTCAGGAATGACCCTCATCTTTTCGCGTTCCAGTTTGAGCTGACCAGCAGGTGCAACGAACGATGCCGACATTGCTACCTTCCGGGCGCAAGAGACTTCCACGACATGGAGACCGAACTAGTCATGAGCATACTCGACCAGTTAAGAGACATGGGGACGCTGAAGGTTACGTTTTCGGGCGGTGAGTGCCTCCTTCATCCTGACTTCATACCCATCCTGAGACATGCGCGGGAAAATGACCTCTCTGTCTCCATACTGAGCAACCTTACGCTTCTCACAGACGATATGATTTCAGCCATCAAAGACGCGAATATAGACTTCCTCCAAGCCTCAGTGTACAGCATGAACCCGGAGGAACACGACTACATCACCCGTCTTCCCGGCTCACACGCAAAGACAATCACAGGACTCGAACGCCTAATTGCCGCGAATGTCCCCGTGATGATAAGCTGTCCGACAATGAGGAAGACTTACTCGTCGTACAAGGCTGTCTTGGACTGGGCATATTCTCACGGCATCAAGGGCTACACCGACTACATCATGATGGCGAGGACTGACGGAACAACGGACAACCTCGACAACAGGCTGACGCTCGGCGAGACGGAGTCGCTCCTGCGGGACATAATCGGCTACGATATACAGTACAGGACGATACTTGACGCGGGAATTGCGCCCTCACCGCTGAACCCTGACGAGCATGTTTGCGGGGCAGGGATCGACATGATGTGCGTTGCGGCTGACGGCGAGTTCTACCCTTGTCCGGGATTTCAGGGCTGGCCGCTGGGGAACGCGCATTCCCAGAGCGTGGCGGATGTCTGGAACAGCTCGGAGGCCATCAAGAAATTGCGGGCGGTGAAGTGGCGGGATTTCCCGAAGTGCATGAAGTGTGAGGCGAAACCTTACTGCGCTATGTGCATGGTGAGGAATCTCAATGAGACAGGGTCAATCTTTGAGGTCAGCAAACATTTCTGTGATGTCGCGTTCATCAACAAGAGGCTTGTCGAGGAATACAGAAACAGGAAGTGAAGCTGTGGGTTTCTGGTCAGATTTACTCATGGTGCTTTGGACAGATTGGCTCTCAGGCGGTAGCTACGATGAAGACTTTTTCAGGATATGCTCACACGGCACTGCTGAGGAAGTGATGTACGAGCTTGCTTCAGGAAAATCCGCAAGGGCTAAGGATAAAAACGGCAAGACAGCTCTCATGTATGCCGCAGAAAACAACAGCGATGAAGAAGTCCTGAGCGTTCTCATCAATGCGGGAGCTAATATTTCAGCAAGGACAGCCCGGGGCAGTACCGCTTTGCATTTTGCCGCTGACAACATGAGCTGTAACCCGAAAATTATTGATGTTCTCATACGTGCCGGAATTGATGTTAATTCAAGGGGAAACGAATATAAGACCCCATTGATGTACGCTGTAAGTACACACTTCGACAACAGCAGGAATATTAAGGCTCTCATAAGTGCTGGGGCTGACGTTGAAGCAGAATGCTATGTACGCAGGACAACAGAGGAATTAGTCATCAAAAAATTCCTAAGTGTTCTCATGCTGGCTATATACTCGAATAATGTTGAGAATGTGAGAGCAGTCATAGAAGCTGGTGCTGATGTCAACGAGCAAACGTTTTCGTTCGTTCGTGTCCGGCCAAAATGGTATGAGCGCGGCAATCGGATGTTTGATGAGCCACTCGTAATATCTGTTACTCCATTGATTGCGGCAGTCAACAAGAAAAGCGGAATATTAGAGCTGCTGCTTGATGCTGGAGCTGAGATTAACACAAGAGACCGGGAAGGGTATACGGCACTGGGTTACGCAAGAGGGCTTGTGCCGGATTTTCCGGGAAATGAAGAAACCGCCAGAATCTTGGAGGCAAGGGGCGCAAGATTGTCGCTTCACGAAAAATACAGGAAGGAGCAAGGATAACATGCAGGATTTCCACGTACACACAGGACACTTCAAGGGCAAGTTATATTTTTCCCCCGAAGAAGTCGCGCAGGGCATGAAGGCTCTGAACGTTGAGCGTTACTATTTCTCGTCAACCTCAACAGGCAGTGTTCCGTTCAGCGAGGTCAGACACCAAATCGAGTCGCTTGTTGACCTGAGTGAGGGAAGAGCTGTGCCGTTCTTGTGGGTCGCGCCGTGGATGCTGAGAAATTCGCCGGACTTGAGCGCGTATTTCTTCTGTGATTTCGCGGGGATAAAGATTCACGGCTATCATCAGGACTGGGCTCCGAACGGCAAGCCTTTGCGGAGGGTGCTTGCTATTGCGAGGGACAAGGGGCTTCCTGTCATGTTCCACACAGGAGGGTGCGAACGCTCTGACGCGGGAGTCTACATGAACATCTGCCGGGAATTTCCCGATGTCAGAATCATTCTCGCACACGGCCGGCCAATCGATGAGTGCGTGGCCGTCATGAAGGAATGCCCCAACGCTTGGGCTGATACCGCGTTCATGCCCGCGAAACATATCGTGAGGCTCAAGGACGAAGGATTAATCTCGCGTGTGTTGTGGGGAACTGATTTCCCGGTGATGAGGTACTTCGGCGACAATCCGCCGGAAAGGTATTGCAGTCAGATGATTTCGGAGGCAAGGGACGCTCTGGGCGATGAGGATTTTTCCCGGATAACTCAGGACAACTTCACGCTGTAACCTGAAGCAGCCTCTAATCCCCCCTGCCCTCTATCCCGTCCCAAATCCTGCGCATAGCGTCCGCAAAGATTAATTCCTTCCCTGTCCACCCGTAAAGCACCGCAGTCCTGTAACCGTATTCAGGCACAAGGACATTCGTATATCCTGCCGTCTGGATGCAGTAAACGTTGACTCTAGGGTTGACCTGCGAGCGGTAAATCTCAACGAGCCTGTTCACGTCAATGTAAGGCCATCCGCCACCGAGACAGCAGCCCAAAGCCCTGTATTCCTCCGGGTTTTCACCGTACAAGCCACCGTGCCCGGCCTGCATGTCGGAATATATGAATATGTTATCCCAATGCTGACGGGACAGAATCGCATGACGGAAGAATAGCCACACCCCGTTTTCCGTAGAGAAGCCGCAGGATTTTCCGAGAGTACTCACAGCTTCAGACTGCTCCAGAAGCCCCCGGCCTTTGCTGACCTCGAACGTTCCGAGCCTGTCCCCGAACGGGAAAACGACTCCCTCATTCGCGCACATTGCCCCGATAACACTGCTGAGGTTGCTGATTTCAGCGACGTGCATTGTTCCGTACTCGGACGTGCAAGTTCCCCACGCTGACCCGGAATTGTCCGTGAGAAACGCGCACCGTCCCGGCATCAGAGGAAGATTACCGCATGAGATGTTCATACATTCTTCGAGCGTGTCTTTGAGCTTCTTTGCCCTCGGTGAAAACAGCTCCGCCTCATCTATAGCCTTCTTCGCAGAAAGATAGCGGAATGGAAACTGTCTGCCCTTGAGGACTCCTGCCTTGAGGTTTTCGAGGACGTCATCAAGCACCCGCTCATCTTCGACCTCTGAGAATATCCCGCGAAGGTTGCGCAGAAGTGCCATGTGAGGAATATGTATAGACCGGAGGACTTCGAGCCAGCTTTTTCCCGAAGCCCTCAATCTCTCCCACGTGTCAGAACCTTCCGGCATTGGGACTCTTCCGTCCTTCATCAGCGTATCGACAAGCGGCCCTTTCGCGTGGCATATCCTGACGGTGTCGACGAGTCCGATTCCTGCATGGCCGTATTTCGACATCGAGTAGGCGTTCATCGCTGCGATTCTTTTCGCCCACGAGCGTTTGAGGACTGCGGGTATCCCGTTCTTTGAGCCTTTCGAGAACAGCCAGTACTGAAGCTGATTGATGACATCATCCCCGCGGAACATGACTCTCTGCGCAATCTCTGAGAACTTGCCGGGGTTCGCTGACGTGAAAGCCTCGCGCCCCGGATGAACTGCCGCCCTCACCATGATAATCTGCGGGTTCAGCCTCATCATGTAGCGGTCTCTGAGTTCTACTGCCCACTCAAGCACTCCGCCAAAATCCGCCGTCAATGCGTCATCTATGGCCTTCTCCATGACCTGGGACGTGTTCATTCCCTTGAAGCTGTCCATTTCACGGAGGCTGTACTTCATGAATGACTGTTCGATTCCGTATCTGCCGTCAAGAATCGTGGCCTCTGAGTTTTCGCCGTCCCTGTAATACTGAGGCTCACCGAAAACTGAGCTCGCGCTAATCATCTTGAGTGTGTCGAGCGGACTGACCTCGTAGGAAATCCCGGCCATGAAGTTCCTTACGCCTGATTTCCTGATGCTTCTTGCGAGAGTGGCAATCATAGGGTCATCGGACAAGGCAGGTTCAGCAGATATTTCATGCTGCCTGTCATACTCCAAGTACACACTGCCGCAGCTGCCCGTGTAATTTTTCGCAGCCCAGTCAGCAATACGGGTTAAACGCTCTGCCCGCTCCGCAAGATACTGCGCGTGTTCGGGGCAATAAGGCTCGTGGAATTTTGCCAGCCTGAGAAATTCCGCCGCCTCTTCACGGAGTCTCGATGATGTTTCCCTGCGGAGTTCCTCAAGCACTCTCCTGTCATGACGCTTCATGTAGCGGATTCTTTTCCCTGTGCTGACCGTTCCTCGCTTCTGGGGCTTCATCAGCTGGTCTTCATCGATTATGGATTTCTTCTTCATGAGCCGCGTTTGTTCCCTGCACTTTTTGCCCTGATATGTCATTGTCTGTTTCACCTCCTTCCTTCTTTGACGCAAGAAACCTTAACGGCGTTCTGTCCTCAGAATCACTCTTGCGCGTCCGTAGAATCCCTATCATTTCAGGCTCCGTAAAGATGCCCGGCGAGGTTGGCCTTCAGGCAGTCCCAACGCGAATCGTTCTTCCATGCCAGCAATGCCAGCTCCATGTGTCTGCACGACATGATAGCCCGGACGAATTTCTCCCGCAATAAACTTACGGTTTAATGACAGAGTTGTTGACGACTGGTAAAATCTCTCACGTATTCACGGGGAAGCCACAAGCAGACTCAGAGGGGTACAAAGTATCGCAGCGGTTTTCATGACTGCATCATACTGTATAGACACTATAACATTACGAAGCACAGAGAATTACCGGGTCGGTGCGGTTTCATCGGCAGACGTTTTCCGGGAGCGTTACAACTCGGACGGCCTGACGGATTCAGGAGCAGCGGACGCATTCACGTGTATACGCCAACTGTCATGAATGATATTCGCGGTACAAGCGTCTGAATTTGGGAGCAGCAATCCCGGGTTCAGGCGTTTTTTGTGTTTTCGGGGAACGGAAATTCATGGGGCAGGTGAAAATTTATGTGTCAAAAGTTACATGGCCGGGCGAAAATTTATGTGTCAGGAAAGAAGCCGTGAGTCAGAAATTGAAGGGGGGTGTGAAAAGCCGCGCGGCAGGAAAATATTACGCGGCAGGATAGGAGATCTCCCGGTTCTCGTAGACCAGAAGATCCTCGATTCTTATGCCGAAGAGCAACGCGAGCGCAAGAAGGTTGTCCACCGCAGGAAGGCATTCCCCGTGCTGCCACTTGTAGATGGCCTGCGGGTACTCAAAGCCGAAATACTCCTGCAAATCCCTCACTGTGAGACCCGAATCCTTGCGGCACTTCTCGATGTTGCGGCCTGTCTTGTGCAAATCAATAACCGGAAAAGTCGATGAGAGAGTCATTCTTGCTCCTCCTGATTTTGATGCTGTCAATAAATTTGGGGATAATGGAAATCCAGCGAGTGAGAAATTTTACCATGACAATAGAAAGCCCGCAATAAACCCGGAGTTTAATGACAAAGAGCAGAGGCACAGATAAAATTCCCAGTGTCCCAGCCGGAAAAAGAATGTGAGGTTTCAGCATTATGGAAAAAGGATTCGTATTAACCCTCGATTTCGGCAAAGGCATGGGAGGCGGTGTAGACTATATCAATCAGGCGTTATCGGGTATCTCGCTGTCAGATATTGGCATTGAGGAGTCGCGCGGCCATCTTACAGTACAATATGCCAAAGAAGCCGATGATGAAACAGTTACGCTAGACTCGCCGCTGTACTTCTACGACTTCAACAAGATTTCCTTCTCATGCACTCCGGCTAATGAGGAAGAGAGGCATTATTTCCAGATGGATGCGACAGTCCGCGAAAAGACAGAGTTCAAAGATTTCCTTGACGAGTGGAAGAATGAACACCCTGACTGCCAGACTGGATGCGGCTTGAGGATTTCCTTCGAACAATATCCTGACGTGGCAAATCTGTGTGCGTATATCATCATGTACCGCAAGAAAACAAACGGCGAGTAATTCCCCCAGTCAACAAAAAACGCAGACCCGCAATAGTCCCGCGAGCCTGCGCAAAATTTCACTCTTAACGGTTCATGAACCACACCGCAACAAGAATCGCGAATCCTCCAAGCGTCACCATCGGCCACACCATCAGGCACATCACGCCCGACACCGCAAGCAGAAGCCTCATCACGAGATTCAGCGGCTTGTTGATGTACCCCATCCACATATACGCGAACGCAAACACCGCGCTAATCCCGCTGAGTAATGCCCATCCGATTTGCGCCCACGAGCCCTGCATGAGAAGCCCCGGGTCGTAGCAGAACGCGAACGGCACAACATACGCCAGGAATCCAAGCTGCATGGCCTGGAAGCCCGTCTTGTTGGGATTGGAGTCGGCGATTGAGCTTGCCGCATAGGCCGCCAGAGCCACAGGAGGAGTTATGTTCGAGATTATCGCGTAGTAGAACACGAACATGTGCGCCGCTATCGGAGGAAATCCCAGCTTCACGAGGATAGGCGCGCCCAGTGCTGCCGCGAGAATGTACGCCCCCGTCGTCGGAAGTCCCATTCCCAGCAACGTAGCAATCAGCATCACCAGCACCAGCGCAAGAAGCCTCATGTCCCCCGCAAACGAAATCACGAAGCCTACGAGTTTTCCGCCGATTCCTGTGAGTGAGACAGCTCCGAGCACTATTCCCGCCGTAGCGCAAGCCACGCACACAAGCGGTATTCCCTGCGCGCCCTTCTCGATTGCGTCGATGAACTCGCGTGTGTTCATGCCGGGGTTGAACCACGAGGCTATCAGCATGTACGCTCCGATTATCACGAACTGAACGCCGGGCTTTATGCCGCTTGCGATTTCAGGGTAGAGGGTGATGATTACTCCGAGAGCGAGCGATATTCCCGCCACGACGAACGCCATAACTTTTTGGGACGGCGTGGTCTCAGGCTTGAAGTTGAAGAATGACACCAGCCACGCAAGGCCAATCCCCAGCAATGCCGCCCGCATGGGAGTGTAGCCTATCAGCAGGAACACAATCAGTCCCAGAATAGGAGCTATCATGTACCACTTGCTGAGGACATCGTGTTTTGACGGCAATTCTGACGGGTCAAGCCCCCGGAGCCCGGTCTTCAGAGCGCGAAGTCTCACCATCAGGAACAACGCGCCGTAGTAGAGCAGTGCCGGGAAGATTGCCGCTATCATTATCTCCCTGTACTGCAGTCCCAAGAACGAGGCCATGAGGAACGCGCCCGCACCCATAATCGGAGGCATTATCTGTCCGCCGGAGCTTGCAACAGCCTCAACCGCTCCCGCGAAGAAAGGCTCGTAACCTATCTTCATCATCAGCGGAATCGTG
>JAFSRQ010000093.1 GCA_017446055.1 Synergistaceae bacterium
AAAACTCTGCACAAAGAAGGCTGATTTGATATGCCGGATAACAATCAAAAGCTGCCCGTAAAAATTGCACACATAATAGGCAAGACCGAAAACGGAGGAGTCGAAGCCGTTGTGATGAACTACTACAGGAACATTGACCGCTCAAAGATACAGTACGACTTCATCATAGACTCGGACTCGTCGAACCCGGCATTACAGGACGAAATCACATCGCTCGGCGGAAGAATCATCACGATTCCCCCGTACCAAAAGCCTCTTGCGTACCACAAATCACTGTACAGACTCTTCAAGGAACATCATTATCCTCTCGCCTACTCACATTTGAACACGCTCTCAGTTTTCCCACTATTTGCGGCATGGAGGGCGGGAATCCCAATCCGAGTCGCACACTCACACACGACAGCAGGCCGGGGGAAAGGCGAGACTCTCCGCAACATCATGAAGTACACCCTGCGCAACTTCTCCCGGACGTTCGCGACTCACTGGTGCGCGTGTTCGAGGCTGGCGGGGGCGTTCCAGTTCGGGAAAAGGGCTATGGACTCCGGGCGCGTCAGAATCTGGCCGAACGCAATCGAGCTTGAGCGTTACGCCTACAATGAGGCAGTCAGGCAGGACACACGCAGGTACCTCAAGCTGTCGGACAAGTTCATTGTGGGGCATTCAGGGCGGTTCATGCACCAGAAGAATCATGACTTCCTCATCGACATATTCGCCGAGATCCGCAGGAGGAGAAGCGATGCTGTGCTGCTTCTTGCGGGGGACGGGCCATTGGTGGGCAGCGTCAAGGATAAAGTCGCGGGCTTGGGGCTGAATGACTGCGTTGTGTTCTTGGGGAGCGTGAACGACATGGAGCGGTACTATCAGGCTATGGACGTGTTTGTGTTCCCCAGCCTGTACGAGGGATTAGGGATGTCGGCTGTTGAGGCTGAATTGTCGGGGCTTCCTGTCGTTGCGTCAACCGAGCTTCCTGACGACGCTAAATTCTGCGACAGTTTCAGGTTCATGCCGCTGAAGAAATCCGCAAGTGAGTGGGCGGAAGAGGCGCTGAGAATCTCGGACGGCCATGCGAGGCGGGACATGAGCAGTTACGCGAGGGAGGCCGGGTTCGACATCAAGGTTCAGGCCGGGAAGCTGCAGGAGTGGTACTGTGAACTTCTGGGGATATAGTGAGACAAAGAACGAGCCGCGTATTCTCACACACAGCCCGTTCCAGCCTCAAAGCACGTCCCCGTATTCCCCGGACTCCATCACCCTCACCGCGTACGAGCATACCGGGACAATCTTCACCCTTCTTGCGCGGGCTTCATCGATGACTCTCTCCACGAGCCTCCGGGCTATTCCCCGGCCACCGTATTCCGGGCGGACTCCTGTGTGCGTTATCGTCCACGTCCCGGATGACACCGTGAACTCGCACTCGCCTATGTGCTTCTCACCGTCATACGCCGCGCTCCTGTTCGCGTTTTCCTCAAAGACTACCGAAATCTCCTGCATGTCATTCCCTCCGTCAGTCCACAAAAAACGAGCCGCACCTTTCCCGGCACAGCCCGTTGATTTCTGTGAATGTTACGCCGCCTCTATCTTCGCGACATCATACCCGGCCTCGTCAACCGCCGCGATTATCGCCGTGTCAGCAACATCTTTCGTCAGCGTGATTACCGCCGTGTTCGTCTCAAGGCTCACTTCCGCGCTGGCCACACCGTCAAGACCCTCTAACGCCTCCTTGACGTGCTTCACGCAGTTCATGCAGCCCATTCCTTCAACGTGTACAGTCTTCTTCATGGCCGTTTACGCTTTCTTTGACTCAGGAGAATATACCCTCAGCCAGTAAATCGCGAAGAACAGAACAGCGACTCCGATTCCGATTCCGTAAGCAAGATTACGCTCAAGCATCAGGTAGCACTCAGGGGCAATGCAGAAGTATGTTACGCTGACCGCCGACATGAACGTTGCCGGGATTGCCGCGATGAAGCCCTTTCCCGCGCCGACGTTCCTGCAAAGGTAGACCGCGCCAGCCCACAACGCTATCATTGCGAGAGTCTGGTTCGACCACGAGAAGTAACGCCACACGATTCCGTAGTCCAGGAAGGAAATCGCATAGCCCGCCGCAAGAAGTGGCACTGCAAGAAGGAGTCTCGGCATCATACCCTTCTGGTCAATCTTGAACCAGTCAGCAAGAGTCAGCCTCGCGCTCCTGAACGCCGTATCACCTGACGTAATCGGGCAGGCAACAACGCCGAGAAGTGCCAGAATGCTCCCCACAGGCCCGAGGAGTCCGACTGAAATCTGGTAGACGCTCGTTGAGTTACCGCCGCCGACCGCGAGAAGCCCAGCCGTCGAGAAGCCGCCGTCCGTCCCGTTGTAGAAGGCAATTCCCGCTGAAGCCCAGATGAGCGCGATGATTCCTTCAGCCACCATTGCGCCGTAGAACACGAAGCGACCCTGACGCTCTGACGTTAAGCAGCGTGCCATCATCGGGGACTGCGTGGCGTGGAAGCCGGAAATCGCTCCGCAGGCTACCGTGATGAACATAAGCGGCCAGATAGGCATCGAGTCAGCTTTGGGGTGCATGTTGTAGAGCCCCTCCCAAAGCTCAATCATAGGTTTCGTTCCCTGAATGTGGTTGTAGACTGTCATACCTCCGATTCCGATGGCCATGAAGATCAAGCACAGTCCGAATACAGGGTAGATTTTGCCGATTACCTTGTCGATTGGGAGCAGTGTTGCGAGGAAGTAGTACACGAGGATTACGACCGTGAGAATCTTCGTCCATTCACCCGAAGTGTAGCCCATGAACGTGGCAGGAGCTCCAGCCGCCGCGCCGACAGCCCCGCTTGTTCCCTGCGTAACCATGAGAGCTAGCAACCCGGCCGGGCCGACCATGAAGACCACGCCGACCATGACCAGAAGCACGACGCTGAACAGGCGCATAATCTGAAGCATGAAGCCGCCGAGATATTTCCCGGTGATTTCGCTCACGCTAGCGCCGTCATTCCTGATTGAGAGCATCCCCACAAGGTAATCATGAACCGCTCCGGCAAAAATCGTACCGAACACTATCCAGAGGTACACCTGAGGCCCCCAGATTGCCCCCGTCAAAGCCCCGAATATCGGCCCAAGACCCGCGATGTTGAGGAGCTGGATGAGGAACGCGCGCCCCGCCGAGATTGGCACGAAGTCGACTCCGTCCGGGTGCTCAACGCAGGGTGTCTTCCTGTCGTCCGGGCCGAACACGCTGTTGACGATTGCGCCGTAAATCATGTAGCCGAGTACGAGCAGAACAAGTCCGCCAAGAAATGAATACATACAGATTTTCTCCCTTCTTAAAGTGTGGTAGGATATGGAAAATTTTAGCCCATTCACGAATATAATCAAGCATTCACATTCAAAGGAGGTACATTTGCCATGTCAACACGCCCGCAAAAGACCCTCGGCGTTCTCGGAGGAATGGGGCCTGCCGCCTGCGCTGAGTTTCTCCGCATATTAGCCCGAGACTGCCCCGCCGAAAACGACTCACAGCATCCCCGCCTCATCATGCTCTCCGACCCCGATACCCCCGACAGGAGCGACGGCATCATGGGAACAGGCCCTGACCCCCTCCCGGTCATCCGCAGAAATTTGTTGAAGCTCGCGGAATGGGGGGCTGATGTTCTCGCTGTCCCCTGCAACACCGCGCACTACTTCATCGACCGCTTCAGGGACGAACTGCCCGTGCCATTGATTCACATTGTCGAGGCTACCGTTGAGGCCGCAAAAGAATTGTCGATGGGAAACTGTTCGTGGCTTCTTGCTACTGACGGTACACAGAAGAGCATGATCTACCCGGCCTGCGCTGAGAAGATGCAGTATCACTTCCTCAAGCCCTCACGTGAACAGCAGGAGAGAGTCCAGCTTTGTTTGAGGCGGGTGAAGGCCGGGGACATGGCCGGGGCTGGCGAGATTATGCGCGGGGTCGTCGGGGACTTGTGGCGGGAGCGTGATGTTCCTGTTACGATGGGATGCACCGAGCTTCCATTAGCGTACGATGCTTCGGGGCTGCCGCGTGAGAAGCAGGTATCCAGCCTCCAAGCTCTGAGTGATGCGTGTATCCGTGTCCTTTACGGGGGCTAATGCTATAATCAGCCGGAAAATCTCACACGAAAGGACTTGAGTCACAATATGCCATACGAGGACGAACAAGAGCTGTCATTGCTCGACATTTTCGGCATACTTTGGAGGAGGAAAGGATTAATATTCCTTCTGACATTCATTTTCGGGGCGGTGGCTACTGCATATGCGTTCCTTACACCGTTCATATACCGGGCGGAATGCAGGGTGGTTCCTCCGGGGGGGAGCGGCGGCGGAATTGCCTCACAGCTTGGAGGGCTTGCGGGCTTCATCGGTCTTCCGTCAGCCTCATCATCAGGGCAAAGAATGATAGGTATCCTCAAAGGTGATACAGTGGTTGATGCGATTATAGACAAGTTTAACCTGATGGAGGAAATGAGCCAGGACATTCGGCTTAGGGCAAGGGCGGCTGTCCTTGAGAATCTTGAGGCCGAAGAAGATGCGAAGAGCGGCATTCTCAGTATTGCCTACCTTCATCAAGACCCCCAGGAAGCAGCAGACATAGCCAATGCTTTTGTTGAACAGTTGCAGAGTAAGATACGTGATCTGTCATTTGCTGACGCGCAGGAGAAGAGGCAGTTCTTCGAGAACCAGCTCATGTTGGCGCAGCAGCAGTTGAGCGAGGCAGAAAACGCTATGATGAGATACCAGCAGAACAGCGGAGTGCTTGCGTTAGGTTCGCAGACAGCCTCCCTTCTTGGGTCAATATCGAGCCTACGCAACCAGATAGCCGCCAAGAACGTCGAAATATCATCACTCTCAAGCTATGCCCGCAAAGACAATCCCCGCCTAAAGCTCGCGCAGTCTCAGCTTGACGCAATGACGAAGGAGCTTCACCGCCTAGAGGAAGAGCAGAAGCGCACCGAACGCAGGCAGGGACGGGTGATGTCCGGCGATATACTGTCTTCACTGGGGAATGTCCCGGAACTTAGCGTTGAGTATATGCGTTACCAGCGCGATTTGCAGTTCGCCAACGTGAAATACGAGACTATGTTAAGGCAGTATGAGAACGCGAAACTTTCTGAGGCAAGCGACCTGTCAACCCTCCAGATTGTAGACCCCGCTACCCCCCCTGACTACAAGTTCAAGCCAAGACGCGCAAGAATCATGATAATTGGGACAATGGCCGGGTTCTGCTTGGGAGTTTTCTGGGCGTTCCTGTCGGATCATATACGTTCGCTGAGGGAAGCAAGAGACTACTACGAGGAATAACGTTTATCCCCTCGTCTGAATTGCGGCGGGGGGAATTTTTCTGTCTACCTTTCACCGCGCTGACGGTACATCAGAGCTTCGGCAATATGCGCCTTCTGTATATCCTTTTCACCGAGAAGGTCGGCAATAGTCCTCGCAACCTTCATCACTCGACTCAGTCCGCGCCCGGACAAGTTCACTTTCGCCGCCATCGCCGCCAAGTATGACCGTGTATCATCGTCAAGTGTCAGGCATCTCTTCACGAGCTTTTCGGGGATTTCAGCGTTGCAGACAAAGCCATATTCCCGCCAGCGTTCAACCTGAATATTTCTCGCCCTTATGACACGCTCACGTATTGACGCGCTGGACTCCGGGGGCTTGCCTTTCTGGTCAATCGACAATAATTCCTGGGGCGTTAGTCTCGGCACTGCTATTTGCAGGTCTATCCTGTCCATGATTGGCCCGGAGAGTTTGCGCTTGTAGCGTTCGATTTCTGACGGTGAACACTTGCAGGGTGTTACAGGGTCTCCGAGATAACCGCAGGCGCATGGATTAGCCGCAAGCACTAACAGGACTCTTGACGGGTATGTTACCGAGCCAGAAGCACGGCTGACGTGAATCTCTCCGTCCTCAATGGGTGCGCGTAAGCTCTCGGTCAAGTCCCGGCGGAACTCTGTGTACTCATCGAGGAACAAGACTCCCCTGTGAGCTAGTGAGACTTCTCCCGGCCTCAAGTCAAAGCCTCCTCCGCAGATTGACACGGTGCTTGCGGTGAAATGTACTGTCCTGAATGGCCGCTCACGTCCTGTTTTCGTCTCAAGCCCCAGAGTGCTGCGGACTAGCGTTGTCTCTACAAGCTCATCATCCGTAAGAGGGGGCAGTATCCCCGCAATGGCCTTCGCGATGAGAGTCTTTCCGCTTCCTGGTGAGCCTACGAGGAGCAGGTTGTGATGTCCTGCCGCGGCGATCTCAGCTGCTCTCCTCGCCTGAGTCTGTCCCTTGATGTCGGCAAAATCGGGGTCAGCGTTCACAGGCAGATCCGGGATATATGCGGGCGGCAAAGGTCTGGGCTTCTCGTCCCCCCTGAGCATCATTACGAGTTCTGCGAGATTGTCCGCGCAATATGCCTCGACTCCCTTCACCAACGCTACTTCCTCAGCATTTCCCGCCGGAATGTAGAGCGGTATGTTCATCTTCCTTGCCAGAAACGCAGCAGGTACAGCACCCCTCACACGCCGTAAACGTCCGTCAAGAGCAAGCTCCCCCATGTATAACGCTTTCGGGTACTCTTTCAGCGCGCCCATAGCCTGAATCATTCCCAGCGCAATGGGCAGGTCAAGCAGCGCGCCTTCCTTGGGTATGTCAGCGGGAGCAAGGTTGACCGAAATTCTGCCCCTGAGATTCAGTCCCAGCGAACGCAGAGCAGACCTCACACGCTCCTTTGACTCCTTCACGGCTACGTTGGGCATTCCTCCGATGGTAACCGAAAATATTCCCCCGGTTATCTCAACCTCCACTTCAACCGGGAGAGCCTCAATTCCCCTCAGAGTTACGCCGGGTATGCCGCTCATGACTTTTTCCGCCGCCTGAGAACAAGAATGTACCCTCCCGCAATTACCACAGCCAGCCCGACACAGGCAAGCGTAATGACATGGAGATATTCCTTCAGGAGGTCTTGATGCTCGCCGAGAAGGTAGCCCGCGAATGTCAGAACAGCAACCCATACCCCCGCGCCTATTGTGGTGAAGAGGGTGAAAGTCCCCAGATTCATGCGAGCGATTCCTGCTGGGAGGGAGATATATTGACGGATGACGGGCAATAATCTTCCTACGAGGGTGCTGACGTGGCCATGACGCTTGAAGAAGTCATCTGCTTTGCTGACGGACTCGGCTGATACGAAGAAATATTTTCCGTACTTCAGCAGAAACGGGCGGCCTAACTTCACCGCTATCCAGTAGTTGAACAGCGCGCCCAGTATGCTCCCGGCAATTCCTGACAGAAGGACGAGAGTCAGAGACATTTCCCCCTTCCACGCAAGATAGCCCGCAGGAGGCATTACGACTTCACTGGGAAAAGGGAAGAATGACGACTCAAGGAACATGAGCGAGATTATGCCGGTGTAGCCCATTCTGCCAATCGTGTCAACAAGCCAGGCAGTGAGCGCACTGATTATGTGCATCAGAGTCCAAGCTCCTCCTTGACGCTGGGATCATAGGCGATATTCCCGCCCATTTCCTGAAGTTTTTTCTGCGAGTGAGTCGCTGAGATGAAGCGTATAGTCCCGGAACTGCTCCTCATGCACAGCGAGCTGGTCTCAATATGCGCACCGTGATAGTGGACTCCCCTCAGAAGGTCGCCGTCAGAGCCTCCTGCCGCCGCGAAAAATACGTTGTCGCTCTTCACGAGGTCGTCAATAGTCAGCACAGTATCACGAGTTAGTCCGCGTTCCTTTGCGCGCGCTTCGTCATCGTCATTCCTGAAGTAGGGCTGGCACTGCATGTTAGCGTCAAGGCACTTCATCGCGCAGGCTGTGATTACCGCTTCGGGACTCCCGCCGATGCCAAGAAGTATATCTGCTGTCTCATGGCCGGGGAGACTAGTCATCAGTGCTCCGGCAACATCACCATCTCCGATGAGCCTGACTCTTGCGCCCATAGCCCGGACTTTTCTGAGGATTTCGGCGTTTCTCGGACGGTCAAGCATTACTACTGTGGTCTCCTCAATCTTTTTGCCTTTAGCCTTTGCGACTATCCTCACGTTGAACTCTACCGGGGCCTGAATGTCGATATACCCGGCAGCTTCCGGGCCTGTAACAATCTTGTTGAGGTAGAAGAGATTATCCGGGCTGAACATTGAGCCTCTCGGAGCGGCGGCGATAACACTTATTGCTCCGTCCTGACCCTGAGCCATGAGTCTTGTGCCGTCAATCGGGTCAACAGCAATATCAACCTCGGGGCCTTCACCTGTTCCGACTTCCTCGCCGTTGAAGAGCATCGGTGCTTCGTCCTTCTCACCCTCGCCGATAACGACAACGCCCTTCATGTGTACCCCGTGGAGAACGTAGCGCATAGCCTCGACTGCGGCGCGGTCAACCTCGTTCTTGTCGCCGAGACCGAACCACCGCCCCGAAGCCATTACTGCGGCCTCAGCAGAGCGGACTAACTCCATAGCAAGATTCTTGTCCTGCGCGAACAATGCCATGATGATTTTTCCTCCTGATGAAAATTTTGTGTGAATGTGAAATTGGTATTGATGAGATTATATACCAGATGAGGGCAGAAAAAAAATTCCCCGGTACTTTATGCGCCGGGGATTTCCTGCTGACTAGTATACCTGCATCGGCGAGCTTCCGTACCTAGGGAGCAGGGTATCGCTCGTGCTTCCTGTGGAGCTGGTGGTTATCACGTCATCGTCCCTGAAGGCTATTACTTCAGCGCGGGGACTCTCGTACTCTTTCTTGTCTGTGTGAGTGTACATTGTGTGTCTCCTTTCAGTGCCGCTACATTCTCGGAAGCCTTGTGTCATCCGAGGCTACCTGCGCGAAATCATCACCGCTTTCCGTGATAATGTCCCTGCCGTCAAAGCGTATCACTTCAAGTTCCGGGGAAGTGTATTCCTTCTTCATGCTCATTCTGCGGTCTCCTTTCATTGTCTTGGATACTGATGATTATACCAGTCCTGTGGGCTAATCGGTGAAATCCGGATCTCTGTACTTCATTGTCGCGATGTAATACTTGTACAGGGCGATAACCGCGCGTTTGAGGTCATCGTCCGAGCTGGTCTGCATGACTGTATCAGCGTATGACAGTGCCGAGGCATTTATGGTGCAGGCTCCTACGTTTGTTGTTACGCTGACGGTGTAGACTTTGCCGAGTTCGTGCGCCGAGATTCCGCTTATGGTGATTACGTATTCGTCATTCACGGAATCGTAGACGGCCATGTTCCCCTTGTCCTCAAATTCGTTGTCATCGTCAGTGATTAACGCTGTAACAGTATTGACATTGCTGCCAGGTTTCAGGTACAGGTGAAGCGTTGTCTCAGTCTCAAGCTCAAGGTCATACTGCAATTTTGTGAGACCTGAATCTCCCAGCTCATAGTCTATGGTGTAATTTCTGAGTTTGGCCTTGACGGTGTCGATGTCCGAGTCAATATTTTCGTCAGCACAATCCATCTCAGCGTGTTTCACATCGATAGTCCAGCCGTTATATCTCGCAAGGGGAATCTGCACGTAATGCCCGTAATCCTTGATGGCGTTGGCAAGCGCGATAAGGTTAGGCTCGTTCGGGAAAGCCTCCGGGATACCATCGAGGTAATCCTTGACGGTGTAATCCTGAGCGGCGGCCATGTTCTTTGTGCCGTTGCTGTAGCAGAACATAGCGGTGATAGTGTCTGCCATTTGCACGGAGTTGACGCAGCATGTGAATCTGTAGTCGTCCTCGTCCGTCTTGGTCGCCTCGCTGAACTCTACGGAGTCGATGTCCTGACCGTTGACGGTGAAGTCAGTGCGCGCGTTTTCGGTGTCAGTGCCTTCCGGGAGTGAGACGTAGAAGTCGAGTCCGAGCTGGCCGCTGAGGAGGAGTGAATGATTACTGAATGAGGGAAGGCCGTCCATGTCGCCGTGAATGATCTGTGCGCTGCCTGCTGTGAGGTTGTCGAGTGTGAGCTTGGGGCAGCCGCGTATGTCTATGGCGGTAAGGTTGTTGGTGTCGCACTTCAGAGTCTTTAATTCGCCGTTATTACTCACGTCAAGTGCGGTCAACTTGTTATCACCGCAGTATAGAGTCTGCAATAATGTATTCTTGCTCACATCCAGCTCTGTCAAGTTATTGCCTGTGCAGACCAGACTCCATAAAGCGGTGTTGTTGCTCACGTCCAGAACTGCAATATCATTGTCCATGCAGTCTAAGTCCTCTAAATTATCATTAGTGCTTATGACAAGAGCCGTCAGCTTGTTGTTGTTACATTCCAGCGAGGTTAAAGCGGTATTGTTGCTGATGTCAAGTTCTATCAGCTTATTATCACCGCACCGCAGAGTCTTTAGGGAAGTTTTCTTGCTCAGGTCAAGTTCTGTCAGCTTGTTTTGTTCACAGGATAACGTAATTAGAGCGTCTGCGTTGGTGAGGTTGAGTGTTGCTATCGAATTGCGGTCGAGATACAGCCCCGTTAATGCTTCGTTGTTGCTCACATCAATAGCCGTCAGATTGTTGAATGAGCAGTTGAGATACGTCAACGCAGTGTTTTTGCTCACGTCCAGCTCCGTTATCTTGTTATACGAGCAGTCTAACCTAGTGAGCGCGGTGAAATATTCAATCCCAGCAAGACTGGCAATATTCCCGGTAACATTTCCTGTCTCCCGATCGTAGTCTCCTTGAACATCTATCTCGGTAACACCCTGAATCTCCTCATCGCTGAGTCTCCTGTCATTGTCCGTGTCAAAATTCTCCCTGACATACGCCCTGAAATAGTCATCCGGGAAATTCTCCGCGTCAATATACAGTCCCCCGTCCCCATCAGGAACACCCGAAACAGTTACGCCCATCACGTCAGAGTTATGGCCGGTCGCGTAGCTGTAGGTTACTTCAGCCGGAAGCGATGTGAACTGCGCGATGCCGTCCGCGAATGTCGGTGTTATTTCCGCATCACTCTCATCTTTTCCCTGAACGCCTGAAACATTAGCGGTCTGCGAGGAACTCATGTAGCGTCTGAAGTTCAGAACATGCGAGTCGCCCTCTGTGCTTATCCTCAGCGGTGAGACAGTCTGAGTGCCGCATACAAGGTTCGCCAACGCCGTATTGCTCCCAAGGTCAAGCGCGGCCAGTCCGTTCTTCTCACAGTTGAGAGTCGTCAAGGCTGTATTGCTGCTCAGGTCAAGCTCGGTCAGCTGGTTTTCTCTGCAAAACAGGCTCTCAAGCAGTGTATTTTTGCTTACGTCAAGCTCCGTCAAGCCGCTATTGGAGCAGTCCAGAATCTTCAAGGCTGTAAATCCGCTTAGGTCAAACGTGGCAATACTATTCCCCGCAAACGCTAAATCCACCAAAGCACTGCACCCGCTGATGTTGAGCGCGGTAATACTGTTTGCAGCACAGTGCAGGTACACCAAGGCTGTTTTCCCGCTAACGTCAAGGGCGGTGAGGCTGTTACTTCCGCAGTCTACATGAGTCAGCGCGTTATTCTGGGTCAGGTCAAGCGCACTAATCCCGGTACTATTGCAGTAAAGACTCTTCAGCCCAGTGTTCTTGCTCACATCAAGCGTCCTAAGCGTATTATTACTGCACCAGAGAATTTCCAGAGCGGTATTGCTGGCGAGATTAAGCGCGGTTATAGCGTTGCCATCACAGAACAGCTTCTTCAAGGCCGTGTTATTGCTCACGTCTAGCTCGGTCAGTCCGTTGTTCCTGCACTGAAGCTCCGTCAGGGCGGTATTGCTGGCTACGTTGAGGGCGGTCAATTGAGCATCCTTCATATCCGAACAGTCGAGAACCTCAAGCAGAGTATTCTTGCTCACATCAAGCTGTGTCAGTGAGTTTCCTCCGCAGTAGAGACTCGTCAAGCTCGTGTTGCTGGTTACGTTAAGTGTGGAAAGCTGGTTGTTGAAGCACCATAGCTCAGTCAGTGCTGTATTCTGTCTGACGTCAAGTGCTGTCATCTGTAATCCCTGGCAGTGAAGGCTAGTCAAAGCGGTGAAGTAAGCTATTCCCGTGAGATTGGTGATACCGCTCGTTGTGTTGACATCAATATTGGTAACGGCTGCTATCTCTTCGGCACTAAGGCTATTGTCATTGTTCGTGTCAAAATTTGTGCTGACATAGGTACAGAACGCTTCATCCGGAAAATTCGTAGCATCAATCGCTATTCCTGTCTCACCATCACCAACAGCCCCCCCCCCCCCGTACGCATTATTACCTACCAGCGCACTATCTGAAATACTTACGCCCGCACCCAGAGCCAAAGACGCGCAAAGCACACACGCAATCACAGACAGCAGAAACAACGCAATGAATCTCTTCATGCTTTATTCCTCCCAGATAAATTTTTGTTGAATGAACATTGGAACAAGCAGAAAGTATAGCACCAAGTCTCAAGCAAGACAAAAAAATTCCCCCGATGCTCTCTCACACCGGGGGACTCGCTTTACTCTAGTCCATACTGTTTCAGCAGCTGCCTGTAACGCTGCTCAACCTCACTCAACTGTGGCTCCTGACGCTTAGGAGCTGGTGCTGACGGTCTCGGCACTGCCGCATTCGTTGCGGGAGCTGTAACCTGCTGATGAGCTGAGGATGACTCTTCTGTCTGTGATGATGATTTCTTCTTGCCTGATGACTCTTTGGGCTGCTCCGAATACCTGCGGGCAAGGTACGTATCATCCTGTTCCACCAAGAACAAGCGCGGCCCTCTGGGGTCATTGTCGGCGGCTCTGTAGCTCCCTCCGTGAACAGGACATGAGGCAGTCGGCGAGCGTCCTTTGGGGAAATACAGCGGAACAGCCTGGCATCCTCCCCTCGCGCGGTAACCAGTAGCACGGCAGATAGATACCTTGTCGACCTCAACCCATGAAGGAGGATTCGCGAAGTTCGCCGGGGTCTTCTGTTCGTCAACCGCGTACTGCATGAACTTCTTCCACACAGGAGCGGCCATAGTCCCGCCGAAAGCACGCTTGCCCATCGATTTGTGGTCATCACGCCCGACATACACCACCGTTGTTAGACCGGGTACTCCTCCGCAGAACCATGCGTCAATGAAGTCGTTTGACGTTCCTGTTTTGCCGAATACGTTTACCTTCGAGATTGCCGCGGGCTTTCCTGTTCCTGCCCTAACCGCGTCCTGCATCATAGAGCGCAGAGCGTAGGCTGTCTCCGGGCGCATGGCCTGGGATTCCGCCGTCTGCCTCTTCTCAAGGGTATTGCCGTCCCTGTCTTTTATCTCACGTATCATTAGGGGGACTATTCTCTTGCCGCCGTTGTTGAAGCAGTTGAAGGCTACAGCCATTTCCAGCGGTGTAAGACTCGCAGAGCCAAGCGCGACCGACAAGTCATTAGGCAGATATTTAGTCTCAATCCCCATATTTCGCGCCATCTTCACGATTGAGTCAGTCCCTATATACGCCGCTACCCTGACTGCTACGGTGTTGTAGGAACTCGTCAAGGCTCTCTGAAGCGTAACCTCGCCCGCATAGCCGCCGCCGGAATTATGCGGAGACCATCCTTTTCCCCTTCCGCCCTTCTGCTTGAACGTTATCGGGGCATCAAGGAAATGGTCGCTGGGCATAACGTCTTCCTCCATTGCCGCCGCGTAAACTATAGGCTTGAAGCTGGAGCCGGGCTGACGTACTGCCTGAGTAGCGCGGTTGAACTTGCTGTCCTTGAAGTCTTTTCCCCCAACGAGGGCTAACACTTCTCCTGTTTCGGCCTCAATGCACACTAACGCGCCCATCACGTTTTTGTTGAGACCCTGTATAGCCTCCCTCGCTTTTTCCTGCAATTTCAGGTCAAGTGTAGTGTATATCTCCATTCCCCCGCTGTAGACTTCATCCTTTCCGTACTTGGGCAGAAGGTCGTTGAACAGGAGGTGCGAGACGAAATACGGTGCCATGTTGTACTCCTCAATCTTGTTGGAGCGGCTGCGGAACTCTAATTCCTCATTGTATGCTGACTGCCTTTGTTCCGGCGTAATCCATCCGAGCGTCTCCATTCGTCCGAGAACGTAATTCTGCCGGGCTTTAGCGTTGCTGATGCTGGACTGGGGATTGTAGCGTCCTGGGTTGGCGATGAGTCCGGCTAGTATTGCTGACTGTGCGAGGTCGAGGTCTCTTGCTGACTTGTCGAAGTACGTCCGCGCGGCTGTCTCTACTCCCCATGCGCCATGGCCGAAATTTATCGTGTTCAAGTAAAGCTCAAGTATCTTGTCTTTGGGGAATAATTTTTCCAGCCTCATAGCTATGATGATTTCTTTTGCCTTGCGGGTGATGCTCTTTTCGTGGGTCAGGAACAAGTTACGCGCTAACTGCTGTGTGATTGTACTTGCTCCCTGGACCTTTCCGCCCTCGACAACGTCCGTCCACAAAGCCCTCATGATTGAGCCGAGACGTATTCCGCCGTGCTGGTAGAAGGCCGAGTCTTCCGCCGCAAGTACAGCGCGTACAATGTTGGGCGACATCTCATGAAGCTCAAGCGGTGTCCTGTTCTCGATGAAGAGCCGTGCTATGACTTCGCCGTTCCTGTCATACATGATGGAGGGGAGGCTGCTGCGTGGATTGGCCAGTTCGACCATGCTCGGCAGATCTTCCGACAGTTTCACGACATACCAAGCGACTCCCGCGCTCAATGCCCCGGTAGCCAGTAACACAACAAGAAGTATCGTCATCAGTATAATCTTCAGGATTGAGACATGCTTGCGCTTGCGTGGTTTCTGCGGAGGCTTGTGCTGTCTGGGGGCTTCAAGTTCCTGCTCATGTCTCATTTTCTGCTGCCTCTGACGGTTTCTCAGGAGCATTTCATCAAGGTCTATGCGGTAATTTGTATTGTTACTCCCTCGCGGCTGGTTAGGGTGGTATCTCTCATTCATGCGGTAAATTACCCCTTTGCTTATAGGATAGCTGAAATCATATCACAATGCGCGTTCAATTATCCGTATCATTCCGCCCCTGCGTTCGTAGCCTGTCTCGTAAACGTCCCGGAGGCTGAACCACTGATATTCGCCGTATGTTACCGTGAGAATGCTTATGTCCGAGTCCGACTCATCATAGCCAGCCAAGTTGAACCAGTGCCACTGGAAATCGTCGAGCTTGGGATTCTTGTGGTTGAGCAGGAGGAAGGGAACGGGAAGATTCCTGTCAATCTGGCTCACTATTGCCCCGGCGAAATCGTCATAGGGTACATTGCCGGAGATGCCTTCAAGGATGAGGCTGTTGCTGCTGACGGAGGCCATGTAGTCGTAGAAGCCGCAGATGTAGGTTTCGAGGAAGTCGATTCCGTGATAGCGCGGTGAAAGATAGGGTTTCATGAGTGAGGCGAAGCTGACGAAATCGGAGCGTGTGAGTCTTTCCGGGTTGAAGGGGTAGAGCGGGCGGTATTCGTCCCTGCGCGAGAGGAATATTGATGTGTCGCAGGCAGTAACGGCGGCGCAACCTCCCATGTTCATGTCCCATTCTGGGAGCCAGTCCTGATTCCCGCCGGGAGCATCGTCAATCGTGAAGTAGCCGAGAATTTTTCTGCGTGTCAATGTATGAATCACCTTCTGTAAGAATTTACAGCGGATATTCTACAGCGTCAGGGGAAAAATAATCCCCCTCCCGTGATTTGTGAGAGGAGGAATTTTTTTTGCCTCATTGCAGTAAGCTCTTGTAGTTTTCCTGCGTTACTTTGACATACGGAATCCAGATATATTTTCCGTCCGTGATTCTGTAGCCTATGCTTGATTCCGTTACAC